>NZ_JBYSYW010000015.1:0-124405 GCF_058783825.1 Pseudomonas sp. FW305-96 | reverse complement strand
AGCCGGCTCCCACAGGGATAGCTGACGCGCTCAGTGTGGGAGCCGGCTTGCCGGCGATGGGGCGCGGAGCGGCCCCCGCATAGACAGCCCTGACACTCAGTCCACGACCACATGCGGCACGAACCGCGAGCTGTCCTTGGTGATCAGGGTGTCGTCTTCACGAATGCCGATCCCCGAGGCCAGATCACCGACTACCCACGAGCCGATCAGGGTGTAGCTGTCACCGAACTTCGGCAAAGGCGCAAAGCCTTGCAGGATATAGGGTGCATCGTCGTAGGGCCCGTCCTCGAACACCCGCTGGTCATCGGTGGTGCGGATATCCACATTGGCCCCCTCGCGGGAGAAGTACGGCTTGCGCACCCAGCCCTTGGGCACCGGCCGCCGGGGGTCTTCGTCGAGGAAGGCCGGCAACAGGTTCGGGTGGCCCTCATGCCATTCCCACAACAACGGCAGGATGCCCTTGTTGGAGATCAGCGACTTCCACGCTGGCTCGACGAACTGGGTATCGCAATCGGCGATGGCCTGGCCGAAGTCCTCGTGGAAGATATGCTCCCAGGCGTGCAGCTTGAACAGGCGCGGGATCGGTCGGCCTTCGAGGTCGACGAAACGCCCCTCGTCGTTCAGACCGATATCCTCCAGGTCGATATGCCGGGTACTGATACCCACGTGCCCAGCCATCTTGCGCAGGAAGTCCGTGGTGCCGCGGTCCTCGATCGAACCGCCGATGGCCGAGAAGTAGAACGGGCTTTCACGTTCGAAGGCGGCGAAAGCCCGCACCAGGTCTTCAGCCAGGGTGTTGAACTGGCTGGCATGGGTCGGCAGCACGCCGCGCTCGATCTGCTGCTCAAGCCAGATCAGCTGGAACGCCGCGGCTTCGTACAGCGAGGTCGGCGTGTCGTAGTTGGCCTCGATCAGCTTGGCCGGGCCCGTGCCGTCGTAACTGAAGTCGAAACGCCCGTAGAGGTGTGGATGCCCCTCCTTCCACGAACGACGCACCAGGTCGAAGAACGCCGGCGGGATCGCCAGGCGGGTCATCAGCGCTTCGCTGTCGACGATGCGCGCCACCGCGTCCAGGCACATCGCGTGCAGCTCCTGGGTGGGCGCCTCCAGGTCACGACTGACCTGGGCCTCACTGAACTGGTAGTAACCGCGCTCATCCCAGTAGCGCTCACCGTCGATGGTGTGGAAGGCGAAGCCCTCACGCTCGGCGGTGGCGCGCCAGTCCGGGCGTTCGTCGCAGTGGACCTTGCGCATGCTCAACCACCGAAACTGAAGCCGCCGCTGCTCTTGCCGCCCCAGCCGCTGCGCGCAGTGGCCTGGCTGCCGAAGCCGCCACGGGAGATCGACGAGGACACGCTGGAGCGGGTCGGGGTGCTGGACTTGTAGCTGCGGCCACTGGAGCTGCCGGAGTAGTAGCTGGAATAGCTGCCACCGCTCTGCTGGGCCTGGTCGGAGCGCTCGAAGCGCTTGCCCTGGTCGATCTGCTGGCCGAGCGTGGTGTTGCGGTATCCACCGTTGCTATCACGGTACTGGTAGACCGGCTGCGAGTAGTACTGGCGATTGCCGCCACTGAGCACCTGGCCGAGCAGCAGGCCGGTAAGCAGGCCGTTGAAGTTGCTGCCACCGCTGCTGGCCTGGCCGCTGTTCTCGACCTGGGCGCGGGCCGCGTCGACCTGCGACTGGCTCACTTCACCTGACACCGCCAGCTCGAAACCGCCGAGGCGCGGCATGTAGCGGTTATCGCTGGTAACCTGGCAGTAGTCCGGCACGAAGTCGGCCTCGCAGGCGGCCTTGTCGCCGTAGGTCGGGGCGATGCGGCGGTGGTCGGCCAACGCCTGCATGTACGCGTCGGAACACACGTCCACCGGCATCTTGTCATCGACACAGGCCTGGACGGTGGTGTAGTTGCTGCGCTTGCTGACCGTGTAGGTCTCCTCGGGCGCGCTGCACGCGGTGAGCGCCAGCGGCAGGGAACTGGCCAGCACCAGCTTGACGGAACTGCGTCTCATGTATGGCTCCTTGCGCGCAAACGGCTCAGACCGACGGGGTCATGCAGGCCGAATTGAGGAAGCCCACGCTGATCGCCACGGCGGCGGCGTAGATCGCGGCGGCCATCTCGCCCTTGGCGATGCGGCTGGCCAAGCCCTTGAGCACCAGGCTGGTGATCCCGAAGGCGAGCAGTTGCACCACGGCGGCGATCACCACCCAGACCACGAAGTCGAGCAGGCTGACGCTGTAGGCGATGATGTTGCTGGCCGGCAGCGAGAAACCGATCAGCGCACCGCCCAGGGCGATGGCCGCAGCGCTGTTGTTGTCGCGGATCAGGGCGAATTCGCGGTGCGGGGTAAGGTGCGTATAGATGAACTGGAACAGCCAGAACAGCACCAGCGCCACGCTGATGTAGAGAATGAAGCCGATCACTGCCTGGGCGTTGAGCGACATGCGAAGTGCGTCGAGCATGGTGAATCCTTGTCAGATGACGTTGAAGTCCGTTGATTGCAGGGTGACACCCACCGAAGTGGTCAGGCTGACATTGCCGTCCTCGTCTTCCTCCACCGACAGCAGGAGGAATTCGCGGCGGTCGGTCAGGCCGGTTTCGCGGGCATACAGCATCGACAGGTGCTGGATGCGGTAGCTGGTCTCGGGGCTGGTGACCCACTCGCTGATAGGCGTGAGCTCGGTCTGTCCCTCTTCGCTGCCCCACTGGCGAACGAACTCGTAGCCTTCGTGCTCGTAGTACGGCAGGCCGATGTTCGACTCGGGGCCGACCAGGCGTTTGAGTTCGGCGTCGCTGGTGACCGGCACCACGCTGTAATAACCGAACAGGATGATGTCACGGACATCGTCAGCGGACGCGCCGTTCATCACCACCTGCAGCCAGTAGTCCTCGTCTTCCATATAGAAGCGCGCCAGGCGCACCGACTGGCCGAGGTCGACTTCACCGACCGCCCAGACCACTTCCTGCTCGGGGACCTCCAGCTCGGAATGCCCGTCGAGCAGCAGTTTGAGCGAGCGATCGAGCTTGAGCATGCGCCCGCTGCCCAGGCCGAATGGCAGGTTGCCCTGGGCCTGGCTGCCGGCGGCAGGTTTGGGGGCTTCGAAGCCCATGAAGCGTTTCAACCAACCCACGGGGCATCTCCTGGGTGAGAGGGTGACGGAACAGGAGCCAATACTGGAGCTGTAGCGAACAGGCTGGGCCTGTTGCAAGAAGGCGACATTGAAAATCCCTTGGGTCGCGGCAGTCCTTTGGCGGGGGCGACACGATACTGCTTTTCGTGTGCCCCGCCAACGGGTCTGGCGCGGGGTTCACGCCAGTGGACCAAGCCCGATCAACGAATCACTCCGCCGGCTTGGCCGCCTTGGCCTTCAAGCGTGCCAGCACATCGTCGGCACCACTGTTGCTGGCGCCGATCCCGGCCGACTTCAGGCGTGCTTCCAGATCGCTGCCGTCAGCCTTGCCGGCCAGTTCCGCCGCCGCTTCCAGCTCGGCGGCACGCTCGGTCTGGCGCTTCTTGATGCGGTCCAGCGAGCCGACCGCCGTTTCCAGGCTGCCATTGGCGCCGCCAGTGGCCGAGGCCGCACTGACCTGGGCACGCTGCACGCTCTCGCGGGCCTTGACCAGGTCCACCTGCTGCTTGAGGCCCTTGATCTGCGCCTCGGTCTTGCTCACGGTGGCGGTCAGGGTCGTCACCGACGCACCGAACTGGTCGGCCAGCGCCTGCTCGCTGTCACGCTGGTTGGTCAGGTCAGCGATGCGCGCCGCGCATTCGTGAGCCAGGCCTTCCTCGCCCTTGTCCAGCGCGGCAATGGCCTTCTGCTCCCAATCGCCGATGGTCTTGTCGAACTCGGTGATGCGCTGCTGCGCGGTCTTGTGCTTGGCCATGATCTTGACCAGCTGGTTGCGCGCATCGATCAGGTTGTTGTCCGCGTCGCGGATCTCCTGGTCGAGGATGCGCAGGGCCTGGGAGTCGACGATCGCCTCACCGACTTCCGAAGCGCCGCCACGCAGGGCGGTGACGATCTTTCTCAACAAACTCATGGTGCAATCTCCGGAATCAGTGGGTGAAGTAGTCTTCGAAATCTTCGGCGGCGGTGATGACGTTGTCGGCCAGGGTGTGGATCTCCTGGACGATGTTGTCCAGCGACGAAGCCGCGCTCAGGGCGCCGAACATGGTGTACACCGACTCGCCCGACGGCAGTGTGTGCAGGCCGATGGACGACAGCGGGAACACGTCGCGGGTGCGCAGCACCGCATCGTTGAATGCAGCGCGGTCTTTCACCTGGCTGGCTTCCACCAGCAGCGTATCGACCAGGATCTGCTCACCGGCCACGGCGATGTACAGCGGCAGGCCGTCCAGTTCGTTCATCACCAGCTTGAGGCTGGGCTCGGCGCCCTGTTGCAGGGACAGGCCGATCGACCCGTCGCGCACCTCGTCCAGGCCTTGCAGGGCGCCGTGCAGCGTTTCGATCGTCCAGTGGGTGTGCTCGGTCATGAAATCCTCCGTTCTGACCTGTTTGCCCGCGTGGGGCTGACGTAAAGCCTTCTCTATACCGCGCAGGGCGGCGGCGTGCTCGGGCAGGATCCACAGCTCACGCTTGACCAGGCCCGCGGCCTTGAGCCGGGCGCGCATGTCACGCATGTAGTCGGTGGAGCTTTTCTTGCCTGCCATCGAAGGGGGTGTCCTTGTCTCACATGTGATGCACGTTACGCCTGGATCACGAGCTGCGCAAGCATCACATGTGAGGAGCAATGTCCGCACGGTGCGCCCGCCCCAACCTACCCCGCCACTCGCGTCAGCCGCTGCAGCGCCTCGATCACCTGCGGATCACGCGCCTCGAGCACATCCACCTGGATTCTTGCGATCACCGCCTTGAGCAGCTCGGTCTGACTCATCCGGGTTTGCCCCAGCAGCGTCAGGAAATCCTCGGCCATGTGCGCGTTGACCTTCATCGACAACCGCCGCGTGGCTCCGGACGCCGGCAACCCCCTCTGACGCCGCTGCGCGTCGAGTGCCTGGACGAAGGCCTCGTGGCCGGGTTGCAGACCCGCCCCCTGGCTGGCCTGCACCAGCCAATGGAAATAATGGGCGAGGAACAGCTTGCGCAGGTGTGCCCCCGCCTCGCTGCTGACCGCTTGCATCGCCGCGTCGAGCACATCGAGATACACCGCCGGCAGCCGCGCCTCGATGGACTTGAGCTGCTGCTTGCGCGCCTCGCGGATTGCCGGAGTGGACTGCGGCGGGATGGCCACCACCGTATCGCAGCCATCGCACACGCCCACCAGGATGTCCCGCGCCACGCCCAGGCCGTCACTGAAAGGCACGTCGCGCCGGGTGTAATGCATGGCGACCAATGCCTGGCAACGCTCGCACAGGGCCTGGCCGGTGTCGCCCTCGAACAGGATATTCATGCTTTGGTTACTCATTGGTGAACACTGATGAACCACGTCTGGGGCTCGATGAAATAGAACTTGATGTACCAGCCGGAACGCCTGAGCATATGGACTTCGATGGCTGGCACGGCATGGTGTGGGCTGCAGCTGTAGTGAGTGCCATTGCAAGCACGGATGACCTCGATGATATCGCCCGCACTGACCGCGCCAAGGGCCAACAGGTTCTTTACCTCGATATCGCCCCGCGCTGCATGCAGGTACTTCCCGGATTCGAGCGCGGCAATCACCGCGCTCTTGGCTGCCTTGAAGCCTTTTGGCATGACCCCTCCTGGCATTACGAAAATCATCGTACATTTTTCTGACCAAATCCAGCTTGCGCTGCGACTCAGTCGACCAACGGCGCTGTCGCGCACCGATGAAGCCTGGGCATGAACTATGGCCGCGGGCGCGCAAGTGTGTGACCTGGATGTGTAACCGGCGCTTTCGGGGAAATACAGCGTGTTTCGCGCGATCCTTGCCGACTCGATGATGACCCGCTGATCCGTGCGCCTCGATTACCAGGTAATGCGCTGCGATAGCTGGGGCTGGCTATCAAACGGCGATCCCGGAAACAGCATTGACGCCTTCCAGCGTCGCGAAGGACATATCCTTTGCCGTGAGCAGGAAGTCGCTTACATAAGGCACTTCGAGCATGTCGCTGCGGACCGCCGCATACAGTTTTGCCTGCAGCCCCTTCTCCCCCAGTCGCTTGGTGGTCACGTAACCGCGCGAGCTGTATTCATGCACGGCCCAGTTCGGCAGGCAGCACACACCGCGGCCGCTGGCCACCAGTTGCATCATCATGATCGTCAGCTCCGAGGTGCGTACTTGCGCCGGCTCGATGTCGGCCGGGTCAAGGAAGCGGGTGAAGATGTCCAGCCTGTTGCGCTCGATCGGGTAGGTGATCAGCGTCTGGCTGGCAATATCGGCGGGCTCGAGGTACGGCCTTGCGCACAAGGCGTGGTGATTGTCGATGGCCAGCAGTGCCTCATAGCCGAACAGTGGCACGTAGCTGATCCCCGGCAGTTTCATCGGGTCGGACGTCACCACCAGGTCCAGATCGCCCCGCTCCAACGCCGGCAGTGGCGCGAATGAAAACCCCGACGCCAGGTCCAGCTCGACCTCCGGCCAGGCACCGCGAAATTCGTCCACCGTCGGCATCAGCCATTGATAGCAGCTGTGGCACTCGATCGCGATATGCAGCCGCCCAGCCGTACCGCCCGCCAGCTTGCCCAGGTCCCGCTCGGTGGCGCGGATCTGCGGCAGCACCTGCTCGGCCAGCTCCAGCAGCTTGAGACCGGCGCTGGTAAAACGTACCGGCTTGGACTTGCGCACGAACAGCGGCATGCCAATACGGTCTTCCAGCTCGCGGAACTGGTGCGACAGCGCCGATTGGGTCAGGTGCAGCCGCTCGGCGGCTTCGTACAGGCTGTCGGTTTCGCGCAAGGCATGGATGGTGCGCAGGTGCCTCAGATCGATCATGAGAAAAACTACACTTGTATGCAAAAAAAATGAGTTTGTCTCATGACGAGCTGATCTCTGACAATCCCCCCATCGATTTTGCGTAAGCGAGAAAGGCAGCCTGGCATGGCGCGTCCGTCTTGGCGGCAGCCATGCACCTCAACCCTGGCCTTTCTTGCCTCGCTTCAGACATCAGGGCACACGACCACCATGAATAACGAGATTGCATTCACCCTCAAGCGTATTTGTTTCGATGAGCACTACCAGCCTTCGGACAAGACTCGCACCACCACCAACTTTGCCAACCTGGCCAGGGGCAAGAGCCGCCAGGAGAATCTGCGCAATACCTTGAGGATGATCGACAACCGCTTCAATGCCTTGGCGCACTGGGATAATCCCAAAGGCGACCGCTACACGGTCGAGCTCGACATCATTTCAGTGGAAATGGATATCGGCCTCTCGGTCACTGCCCCTGCCCTGCCCTTGATTGAAATATTGAAAACGACGGTGGTCGATCGACAAACCAACGAGCGTATCGACGGCATGGTCGGCAATAATTTTTCCTCGTACGTGCGCGATTACGATTTCAGCGTGCTGCTGCAGGGGCACAACAAGGATCGGCAAACCTTCAGCACACCTGATGATTTCGGAGACCTGCACGGAAAACTGTTCAAGTGTTTCGTGAGTTCTAGCGCCTACAAGGAGCATTTCAGCAAGCCCCCCGTCATCTGCCTGAGCGTCTCGAGCAGCAAGGTTTATTACCGCACGGAAAACCAGCACCCGGTCCTGGGCGTTGAATACCTGCAGGCTGAATACTCGCTGACCGATGAGTACTTCAAGAAGATGGGTTTGAAGGTGCGCTACTTCATGCCGCCCAACAGTGCCGCGCCGCTGGCGTTCTATTTTGCCGGCGATCTGCTGGGCGACTACACCAATCTGGAACTGATCAGCACCATCAGCACGATGGACACCTTCCAGAAAATCTACCGGCCTGAAATCTACAACGCGAACTCCGCCGCCGGCAAAACCTACCAGCCCAGCTTGCACCACCAGGACTACTCGTTGACGCGCATCGTTTACGACCGCGAAGAGCGCAGCCGGCTGGCTGTCGAACAGGGGAAGTTTGCGCAAGAGCATTTCATCAAGCCCTACCAGGCGATCCTCGAGCAGTGGTCCGCCCGTTGCGCGCTTTGACTCAACCAGACACAAGGTTTTCCAGTATGAAAAAGCTGTTACCCACCTCCACTGCCGGCAGCCTGCCCAAACCCGCCTGGCTCGCCGAGCCCGAGAAGCTCTGGTCGCCATGGAAGTTGGAGGGTGATGAACTGGTCGAGGGCAAGCAAGACGCGCTGCGCTTGTCCTTGCAAGAGCAACAGCACGCCGGCATCGATATCGTCAGCGATGGCGAACAGACACGGCAGCATTTCGTCACGACCTTTATCGAACACCTCGACGGTGTCGATTTCGAGAAGCGCGAGACCGTCAGAATCCGCGATCGCTACGATGCCAGCGTGCCGACGGTCGTAGGCGCTGTTGCTCGCCGCAAGCCTGTCTTCGTCGATGACGCCAGGTTCTTGCGTCAACAAACCTCGCAACCCATCAAGTGGGCGCTGCCAGGCCCCATGACGATGATCGATACACTGTATGACGCCCACTACAAAAGCCGCGAAAAACTGGCCTGGGAATTCGCCAAGATCCTCAACCAGGAAGCCCGCGAACTCGAAGCGGCGGGTGTCGACATCATCCAGTTCGACGAACCCGCCTTCAACGTGTTCTTCGACGAGGTCAATGACTGGGGCGTGGCCACCCTGGAGCGCGCCATCGAAGGGCTCAAGTGCGAAACCGCCGTGCACATTTGCTACGGCTACGGCATCAAGGCCAACACCGACTGGAAAAAGACCCTCGGCTCGGAATGGCGCCAATACGAAGAAGCCTTCCCCAAGCTGCAGAAATCCAGCATCGATATCGTCTCGCTGGAGTGCCACAACTCCCACGTGCCGATGGACCTGATCGAGCTTATCCGTGGCAAGAAAGTGATGGTTGGCGCCATCGATGTCGCCAACCACGCCATTGAAACCCCCGAGGAAGTTGCCAATACCCTGCGCAAGGCCCTGCAGTTCGTCGACGCCGACAAGCTCTACCCTTGCACCAACTGCGGGATGGCGCCCCTGCCGCGCCAGGTGGCAAGAGGCAAGCTCAATGCGTTGAGTGCGGGCGCGGAGATTGTTCGCAGAGAACTGGCAAACCAGCGCTGAGCCCAGGTCGGAGGTAACAGGCGAAGGCCCGGACAGATGCGGGCCTTCCCACACCTTCGAGCGGCACCCACACCCAGGACCTACTATGTCACTCCCTATCGAGCCATCGAGCTTTCGCGAAGCGCTCGGGCACTACGCCTCCGGTATCACGGTCATTACATCGCACACCGATGACGAGCCGATCGGCTTCACTTGCCAGTCGTTCTACAGCGTGTCGATGAACCCGCCACTGGTGTCATTCAGCGTGATGGCCAGTTCGGCCAGCTACCCCAGGATTCGCCAGGCCGGCCGCTTCGCGGTCAACATCCTGGCGGGTGAGCAGGTCGAGATTTCCAACCAGTTCGCGCGGCGCGGCACGGACAAGTGGCACAAGGTGCAATGGCAACCGTCACCGCTGGGCAATCCGATCATTGCCGGCAGCCTGCATTGGATCGATTGCGAGATTCACGCTGAACACGCCGCGGGCGATCACCTGATCGTCATCGGTGAAGTGAAGGCGTTGAACCTGCAGCAAACCACGTCCTCGCAGCCCTTGCTGTATTTCAAGGGGCAGTATTGCAACCTCGCGGCGCAGGGAGCCGTAGGCGCCTGACGCTGTCGAGAGCTCGCATGGCCATCAGAACAGCCCGCCCAAGGTCAACGCCAGGCCACCGCCCGCCTGCACGCCGATGTTGAACCCGGCGGAGAGAATCACGCCCTTGGCCGAGCGCAGCAGGCGCGCAAAGGTGTCCTGCGGCAGGAACGCGCCACCCGCCCCTATCGCGGCGGTACCCAGGGCCAACAGCTTGGGATCCAGGCCGAACAGCACCCCCGAGCCGCTGCCACCGCCAACCAGGCCCAGCCCACCTTCGAGGAACACGCACCCGCCCCTGAAGTCATCGCGCACCAGGCCCCGGGACGCGACCGAGTCAGTCACCAGTACCGTGCCGATCGCCGGAAGGTCTGCGTTGGTGCCCGCCGCGCCGACGCTTTTGCCGCGCACCAGCAGGTTGATCTTGCCTACCCGTGGCAACCGCGCGCCTGCGCCAACGCCGACCCCGAGCGAACCGTAGCGAAACTGCTGCTCGGCCTTGTTCGGATCGGTCAGGGTCAGCAAGCCACCGCTGGCAGCGGCAAACATCACCGTCAACCCACCCCCGCTGGCGCTCTTGTACTCCCAGTCGCTGACACTCAGCGGCAATGTGATCTGCATGTGCACCTCCGTGTAGTGGCAGCGCCATTCGACGCCGGCCAATCCCTGTGTCCAGATCGACAGCAGCATAGCAACCCGCGCCTTGCCAGCCCCATAGCCCCAATGAGCTATTGCCAAACTGTCACAAGGCGCCAGCCCATACGGATGACGAACCGATCGGCGTCACTCGCCAGTGGTGCAGCTTGTCTAAAGTAGTTCCCATCACAGACCCTGCCCATGGAATGGAGAAGCAAAGATGCCGGCTTGCCCGATCCCCACCGACGAAGCGCTGCGCCAGCACGCCCTCGATGAGATGAACCTGGTCGATACACCCGCCGAGCATTACCTCGATACCCTGGTGCGACTCACCCAGGACCTGGCGCACGTGGACACCGTGCTGATCAGCCTGATCGACCAGGACCGTCAGTGGTTCAAGGCCAGGATCGGGCTGGACGCCAGCGAGACCCCGCGCGACGTGTCCTTCTGCGGGTACGCCATTCTCGATGACGGCACCTTGCTGGTGCCGGACGCCACGCGCGACCCGCGATTCGTCGACAATCCGCTGGTGCTGAACCCGCCCTATATCCGCTTCTACGCCGGACATCCGCTGCGCGCCGGAAACGGCAAGGCCATCGGTACGTTGTGCATGTTCGACCCGCAACCGCGCCTGCTGAACGAGATCCAGCAGGCGAATTTCAAGGACCTGGCCACACTTGCGGAGGGCTATCTGCAAATGCGCAGCCTGATCCAGACCAACCGCGACCTGCGCCTGGAGATGGACCGCGAACAGCGCAAAGCGCTGCTCGACCCTTTGACCCAGCTGTGGAACCGCGGGGCGTTGGCCGCCTTCCATGATCGTGAGCGGCGCCTGGCCCACGAGCGAGGTCTGCAGCTGGGGGCGATTTATGCGGACCTGGATCACTTCAAGGCCGTCAACGACCAGCATGGCCACGCGGCCGGCGACCAGGTGCTGTGCGAGTGCGCCCGCCGCCTGCGCGCCGCGCTTCGCCCCGATGACCTGCTGGTGCGCCAGGGTGGCGAGGAGTTCGTCGCCTTGCTGCCGGTCAAGGACAGCGCGGAACTGAACGGGATCGCGCAACGGGTACGTCAGCTGATCGGCACCCAACCGCTGCAGTTGGCCAGCGGCCCGCTGCGGGTAAGCCTCAGCGCAGGGTGCACCCTGTTTGCCGAGGGGGAAACGCTCGAAGACGCGCTGAGGCGCGCCGACAGCGGGCTGTACGCTGCGAAGCAAGGGGGGCGGGATCAGGTGGTCTATGTGCCGGGCGCGTTTTGAGCGGGGTGGAGTGCGCGAAGGCCAGAGTGCCCGTTGTTATGCTTCAAGCCCGCTGGTCCTTGCCGCCATGCACGCGCCCAACGTTTCGGAGTGATAGGCTGCGTGCGCGACCTGACTATCAGCAGGATCAGGGAAACACGTAGATGCCTCAGCCGGAAACCCGAGCACCGCCATCGAGCGCCGAAGCCGCGAGCCTCGCCAACGCCAACCTGCCCTCCGGCTCATCGCCGTCCTCGATCATCCAGGTTGCCGACAACCCTGCCCACGCCAGCACCCACTGCAACAGCCTGCGACGCTCAATGCCGGCTGCCTGCGAAATGATCGCTATACGCTGTGGGAAGCACCCCGGCGCCTGCGCGCCGGCGTCGTCCGGGTTGCAGAGGATGTTGGCAAAATCGAAGCCCCGCTCGCCGTACAACCCCTTGGGATCGATGGCGAGCCAACCGGCCGGCCCGAAATCCAGCACATTGCCGTGATGGATGTCGCCATGCAGCACCGCAGCGTCCTGGGGAGCTGCGAAAAGCGCTCTCGCCGCCTTTGCACTGTGCTCCAGCACCCCGCCGTGCGTCGCCGCCGCGCTCCACAATGCGTCGAACCAGTGCTCCAGTGGCACCAGCGCAGGCCTCGGCGTCGACCGTGGCGCATGCAGGCGCGCCGCCACGGCACAGAGAATGCGCGTGGCCTCGTCATCCCTGCCATCTGCGACCATCTTTGCAAGTGACGCCGAACCTTGCGCCCGCTTCATCAGCAATGCCTCGCCCGCGTGGGCCAGTACAGGGGCTGCACCGTCGCCTGCCCACCAGGCCATCAGCTGGCTGCCGGCCTGCTCCTCCGGCGCCTGCGAGACTTTCAGCATCGCCGGTGTATCGCCTTGGCGAACGGGCAATAGATTGCCATTGAGTGAAACGAAAGCCTCCCCATCGATGGTCAGCCCCCACTGCTTCAGGTATTGGTCGAACATAGGCTCGCTGGTACTCACGCTTTCCATTTACTATCGCCGTTTGCCCCTGTGGACCCAGGGTTGCCAGGTACGGCCAGTGAAACATAGTCCCAAGTCGGTGACGGTGCACGATGAAAAATATCCCGGGAATGAATGTGGTAGTGGTGGGGGCAGGTATCGTGGGGGCCTCCGTTGCCTACCACCTTTCCTGCCAAGGCGCGCTGGTGACCATCGTGGAGGCTGGCCATGTAGCGTCTGGCGTGACCTCCACTTCCTTTGCATGGATCAATACCACCTACAGTGACACAGATCCTGTTGCCGCACTGCGGGCCGCAGCCGTATCGGACTATCGCCGCCTCGAAGCGCAACTGCCGGACTTACACATTCAATGGACCGGGTCGCTGACCTATGGCCTCCCGAAAATACCGCCTGCCCCTGGGATATCAACGGTCTCGCGGGCTCAGATCCTCACCCTGGAACCTAATCTGAAACACCCTCCTGGCCAAGCCAACCATGCTCCAAAGGAAGGCGCGCTGAACGCAGTAGCGGCCACCTGGGCCTTGATCAAAGGCGCTCAAGCCCGAGGCGCCAGGTTGCTGGAGCAGACACAGGTGGAAGGGTTCACGGGTAGCGCAGATAAAATCTCAGGTGTGAAAACCACCCACGGGGTAATCGACGCGGACCTGGTGGTGCTTGCGGCGGGAACGGGTACCACGCTATTGACGGACGTGTTGGGCTACCCACTTGCACTCGAAGCCTCTCCTGCCATCTATATCCGCTACCACTCGCCGCCCCACCTTGTCCGAGGGATCATTTCCAACGCAGCCATGGAGGTGCGACATGCTGATGACGGCAGCCTGTTGGCGGCAGAGGATTACCTGGACGATGCCGCAGATAACCAACCAGGCGCGATTGCGCTGAGAACCGCCGAGGCCATCAGAGCAGAGTTGCACGGCGTTGTTTCCCTCAACGTGGAAAAGGCGTGCGTGGGTTTCCGGCCGATACCCAGCGATGGGGCACCGCTGGTTGGTTTCCTGCCGGCTATTAGCGGCGTTTACGTCTGTGTCATGCATCCTGGTGTCACGCTGGCCGCTACCGTAGGCCGCCTGGTGAGCATGGAAATCACCAGTGGCACGCCGTCGCCTGATTTGGAGCCGTGCAGGCTGAGTCGCTTCAGGCGATGAGTTGGGGCCTGCCCCTGCCTATTGCAACTTGATCCCTAGGCTCACGAGGGCGGCCAACTCCAATGGGTTCAACTGGTTGAGGCTATTGATAGTGGGCGAGCTCGTCATACTGCTATCGGACATATCAAGCTTCGCGCGAAGCAGGCCGACCAGGCTATCGCTCAGGCCTTCGGCACGGGTCATGCGCGACAGAAGCTGATCGTCATCATCGGCCAACCCCAATAGCTCGATGGCAGTCCCCATAACCCCATATGCCCGCTGACCGAAACAACCCTCCAGCTGCTCAAGAATCTTGTTGGCCTCGTGAGCACCCAGTTTATCGATATGCGTCTGGAGCTGTTCGCTAATGAAATCATTCTGCGCTTGAGCGTCCAGCAACATCACAGGATTACTCCTGTTTTTTTCGAACCACCGGGTTTCCTGGCCTTGCAGGAATGTCATCAGCCCATTCAGAAAGACGCTTGGGTTGGGACGGTCGGTGGCCAAGTTCGCCAGCGCTGCCTTGATTGAAGGCTGATGGGAGCCAGCATCATGAGTCAAGCTCAACGCGAGGGTTCGCACACATTGCAAGTCCCCGCGGGTTTTCACCATCATCTCGATTTCTTTGAAATTTGCACGCCCCTCGACAATGGCGCCTTGCAAACTATTAATCTGCTCGGTTTTCAGCGTTACATCGAAGCGTGTTTGATCAACTTTGGAGGCAGTAGCGAGCAGGCTTACTGCATCGAGCGCGGTCTTGAAGCCATTGCCGCAACTGCGGCGAAAAGGCGCTGCGGTGCCGGTCGGTTCGGCGTGTTGCGGGCGTAGATCCTCCGCCGCGCCCTGGGCCGCTGCGCTTCGGCCAAGAAAACTGGCCAACCATTGGAGCAAGTCCTTCAGCGGCTGGGTCGTGGATATCTTCAGGTAGTGGAGCAAACTCTTACCTGCACTATATTCAATTCGCTTGGCCAACCGATTGGCCTCTGGCGAGGTAGTGACCACGCTCACCTGCGCCTCACCAACGGTACCTGAATGAGTCTGCTCGCTGATTTGGCTGGGCAGGTACTGGAAGCTCTGATAACCATTGATCAGCATAGGTAACTCCTTGGTTTAACCTAGCCATCAATGTATGACCCTGGGCAACGCAGAGGCTATCAATGCTGATCGGTTTGTTTTAGGCGACGCCTGTCCCCACACCCTGTTCCCGAAAAGCGTCGATGTAGATCATCAACAATCAGATTTTACCCCTTCCTTGTAGTCCATTTCCCAAACATACTGCTACCGCCTGTTTTCCGTTGCGGCTGCTCTGTGGGCGCTCTAGTCTCGGCCTGTCGTTGCACATCAACGACACAGCTTTGACAGGCTGTAACGGTAGAATCACGCAGGCAGTCCCCGTTCAATGGTGGCTGTACGTGTGGGCACGCTTGCGTGCGCCGGAACTTTTGCGTGATTTACCGCCGGTCTGTCAACCCACGTACAGCTGCCGCCTTTCTGTTTGACAGCAGGCTGGTGGTGGCACCGTCAACGGTAAATCACCATGCTAAAGATCGTTCCCGATCCACCCCACAACCACCACTCTCTCGAAGACACCCTTATCCAGGCCACCGAGTACGCCCTGTGCGCGCAGAGCGTGGCGCATCAGGCTGTGCTGCTGCAGCCCAAGGCACCCGCCTCGATTCTGATGCTGGCCTCCATGCATGAGATGGAGGCACTGCGCGTGCTGCTTGAGTCGGCATTGATTCAGGTGCAAATGCCGAACGCTCAACCGCGTACGTTGCACTAGACCACAAGGCATGTGGCGCCTGAGCTGACGTCATCGCGGGGCAAGCCCGCTCCCACGCCATTGCGTCCCGACGTGGGAGCGGGCTTGCCCCGCGATAGCGCCAGGCCAGGCAGCAGAACCCTTCAGGGAGATTCAACGATGACCACAGATACCACCCCGCCCCACACCACCGTGGGCAAGACCAAGTTCTACCAGGGCGAAGGCCAGACCGACCCGCTGTTCTGCATCGAACCCGGCATCCCTTGCCAGCATGCGCGGGACCAGGCTTCGGAATTGATGGGCTGCGTACGCGACCTGACCATCACCGGCATCATGGAGGAAAAGCCCCAACTGCTCTGGGCGTCGTATTACCTGAGCGCGTTGGCCAAGGCATTGATGGACGATGCGGAGTTGGGGATGAGTCGCTAGGAAAAACGACTATCCGGTCGGTGCCATAAGCCAGGATGTGGGGCACCACCAAGGATCGTTCGGCAAACCGGCTCCCACCCAACCGCGCCGACCTCAAGTCGGCGCCATCGCTGGCAGGCAAGCCCGGTGCGACGCACTGGGATAACTCTTGGACTACACTGCACCCGCGCTCAGCGACGTACAGCGCAAAACGCGTTAGTTCATGAACCCGCCTCCAGCGCACTGCTTGAGGCAAGGTTATCTACCGCCTCAGGTCTGGCTGGAGCGGCAGCCAAAAGGAATTGGAAAATGCTCAAAGCACTCTCGATCACCGGGCTTACGCTCTCGCTTGCAGGCTGCATGCTCCCCGAGCCGCCAGCGCCCCCAACCCCTCCCACCGTCGAACATGCCTCTGCAAGCAAAGCTGAAATGGCCGATGCCAAACAGAAGCTGCTCAAGCATATTGCCGACCCGGATTCGGCGAAGTTCGAAACGCTGTACAAATTCAAGGCAGCCTACGCCAGCGGTAAACAGTACGAAGGCGTTTGTGGCTATGTGAACTTCCGCGGGGCGGAAGGCGGCTACGAGGGCTTTACACCGTTCATGGTTATTGGTGATGTGGTCTCCTATTACGGTGACCACTTGTCCCACAATCAAAACTTCCTCAGGCAATTCTGCACGCGCCCACGCCTGGGCTGAAAGCCAGCAGATCTGCCTGCCCATACCCCGATGCAAACAGCATCGGGACGATGCGTCAGAGCTTCAGGATTGTGAACGTACTAAACGAAGGCGAGCCGCTGATTCACAGAGCGGAGCCGAAACGCAGTAAGCGAGCCGTCTAAATACCAAAAGCCCAGCACGAAGCCGGGCTTGGCTCAACAATCCCGCTCACTCAGGCGTGCGCGCCGGGTCGTCTGGATTGCGTTGCTGTCCCATGCCCTCGTCTTCCTCATCCATGAGCGGATCGTCTTCCACTGGGTCAGGCGTCGTGGGATCGTCTGGGTTGGTGCCGCCCTGCTCTCTCGGATCGGTGCTCATCGCTGCATACCTCGGAAGGAATTGCTGGATACCACACCTGATTTGAGAAAGAGGCTCACGGGCTCGTTCGATTTTCCGTCGCGCCGCCGGTCGCCTTGGCGTCAGGCCCCGGCACCGCATAGGACGCCCCCATGTCGCGTGCCAGCGCAACACCCCAGAGCATCGCTGTGGTCATGGATTGGCCTGGCCTCGCCTTGTGCGCTTCCTCATGGAGGCAAGCGCCGTCCGGCCCATAGATTCCAATGAACATTTGAGTGGCACCCACACGGGAAAGTCGGACCTGAACATCAATGGTCAACCCGGACTCGAGCACTTCGGTATGTGAACGACTGTGCAGCTGGGCGTCCGCCCAATTCCAGTAGGTCTGGCCTCTCGATCTCATCGCGTCCTCCGTCAGCATGAGATCTAAGTAAGGCACAGATAGCGAAGCGGCTCTATGCCGGCTATCCAGTTGTTTGGAAAACCTGACACATTCGACGAATTCACTCCGGAAAAACCCGCATGGCCTGCTGGAGCTCATTGATCGTGGCGCCAACGTGCGCTTCATCGATCCACTTCCATCGAGCACCGGTAAGCAGCCCTCCGATGGCATGAAGACGCAGATCATTGGGAGGGATGCCCCGGACAGCGCCGGCAGCCAGCAACGCGAAAAGCGCCTGCTCCAGCGCGATTATTTCGTTGCGCCTCGTCAGTCATGATGCAATCCCCTGTTTTGCTTTGCCCTACCCATTGGTCATCATTGGCAAGAGGAAGAGCAGCCCATGCGACCGGTGGCGCGAAATACCGGTGTACGCGTTCAGCGTAAGGCACCGGCCAGCACCTTATTGCCGATCAAACCGGACGAATCCCGCCATGCTTGGTAAACTGGCAACCATTCATTCTTCACATTGCCTGCCAGCGCCCCCTGCCGTCTGGCTTCGCTGAGTTCGTGCCCCACACTTATGCATTCTCAAGCCGCTACCCCACCGCACCACGCGCCGAACCGGCCTCCCAGCTTCCCAGGCAGCAGCAGGAGCGTCCGACCAGTGGTACTGGTATGGTTTTTTACAAGTTTCGAAAAGCTCCGTTGTGGCGGAGCTTTAAAAAACACTAACAAGTTTTAACCTTTTAGACGCATTACATACCGAGTGCTTTCATCCGCAGCTTGGTCTAGAGAGTTTCCATTCATTGCAAAATGGAACCCCGCCACAATTGCATCTGCACGCTCGTCTGGCGTGCCGTGGTGGGATGGATGATCAATCATATTATCCCCGAAGTTGTGCTGTGTCTGGGCAAAGACAGCAGCCGGAAATTCAGGCCTTTCTCGCTTTCTAAGCCCAGCGAAAAACCCAGCTAAATAGTCCGCCTGCAGCTCAGACCGCTTAACCGTTGCAGCTCCAGCATTCACCACATCCATCAAGCCATGTTTATATTGATAGATATGGCCAAATTCATGCGCACAAACTGCAGCCACAGACAGCTCAGGATGATCATTACCCGACATTAGCCTCTGCAGCATGCCAAGACCAAACATCACTGTCCCGTCGGTTTTTTCTAACAGCTGAGCAGGGGTTGCAAATGCATTGTGCTCAGAACCGTCAGCATAATAGGCAAAGCCTGGCAAGACGCCAAAGGTATTGGCAAGCTTGGCTAGCGTATGTGCCAGAGCCCTATCAAACGCCCTATTGCCTGACTGCCGTATGGGTTCTGTTCCTAGATTAAACGAGCGCACCTCGCTGCTCCCCAAAAGCTGCCGAGCTTGTGGCGCAGTTATAAAACATCCGTGATAATGATCTCCCCCATGTTCTGCAAGGCAACGAGAGGAATTAACATAACTAAAGACGATAGTAAGCAACCCTCCCAGGACAGTCCGGCGTCTTGTTAGCATGATTCTACCCTCTACTAACACAAGTCGGGATACATTGAGCAGGCTCCTCCGTCATTAGAGGGGCTAGTCGGTGTAGAGGGCGTAGCGGTGGGCGTTGGGGTGGGGTTTGGAATTGGTTGCGATGGTAAGTTCGCGCCGATGTTGAAATTTGCATACTCTATTCTGTTACTCAGCGCGCCAATGCCCATAAACCACGTTGACTGACCGCCTTGATGTGTAGCAACAAGATTAAAAATTGCTCCACCCGGCAGCCCCTGAGAACCGATAACTGTAATATTGGTAACTGGCCCCAGCGCAGCCAGGGCTGGATAGTATCCACTATTGCCGGTCTGCATCGCAATTGTTTGCCAGAGCTGTGGCCCATACCACATCTGGTTGGGTGTACCGGTCTGCAACTGCTGAATCATTCCCGCTAACACGGGCCTAGGGTCCGCTTTGGCGGCATTAAAAAACAATGAAGTCACAATAACCAACCAGCCGACCATTAAACCAATGCGTCTCTTGTTCATTATTATTGCTCCCTAGCTTAACTATAGGTCTCAGCCTACTGCCGTTTCGCTGGCTACCCTGAAAGCTAGACCAATGCAGGCAACTCGCCACCCTCCAACTCGAAATGAGCTCTGGCTGCGCTGCGACAACGCTCGTGAGCCAGTACTGAGGTTGTACCATCGCCAGCCAGGCCATGAGCCGGTTGCGGGGAAGATCTATGTGCTGGCAGCTTCGCTCTCTCGTGAAAGCAAAGCTGCCGTGATCAAGCTACGGCAGAAACTCGTCTACTCCTATCCCGACACCTTGTTCCTTCTAGCGGGAACAGGCCGTTTATGGCTGAAGGGTACCCGCAGGCAACTCGAAAATGCCCAGCAATTGCTCGCCATCGAAGGTATTACGACACAGATCTAGCCTCACGCAGATCCGCAGGATGCCATTCCAATCGGCCCCCAAACCTGGCACATCGGAGCAGCATTCAAGGCGTTGCATGGAAAACGAGTTGGCGTGGCTTCCGATGCCGATGCATAACAGCGGCTTATCGCCGATCAGTTCGGACGAATCCCGCCATGCTTGGTAAACTGGCAACCATTCATTCTTCACATTGCCTGCCAGCGCCCCCTGCCGTCTGGCTTCGCTGAGTTCGTGCCCCACACCTATGCATTCTCAAGCCGCTACCCCCACTGCATCACGCCCCGAGCCATCCCGCCGCTTCTCCGTGGCGCCGATGATGGATTGGACTGATAGACACTGTCGCTTCTTCCTGCGCCTGCTCTCCCAGCACGCCCTGCTCTACACCGAAATGGTCACTACCGGCGCCCTGCTGCACAACGACGCCCAGCGTTTCCTGCGCCATGACGATTCCGAGCACCCGCTGGCCCTGCAACTGGGCGGCAGCGTGCCGACGGACCTGGCCGCCTGCGCGCGCCTGGCCGAGGACGCCGGCTACGACGAGGTCAACCTCAACGTCGGCTGCCCCAGCGACCGGGTGCAGAACAACATGATCGGCGCCTGCCTGATGGGCCACCCGGCGCTGGTGGCCGATTGCGTCAAGGCCATGCAGGACGCGGTCAGCATTCCGGTAACGGTCAAGCACCGCATCGGCATCAATGGCCGCGACAGCTACGCCGAGCTGTGCGACTTTGTCGGCCAGGTGCGCGACGCCGGGTGCCGCAGCTTCACCGTGCATGCGCGCATTGCCATCCTCGAAGGGCTGTCGCCCAAGGAAAACCGCGAGATCCCGCCGCTGCGCTACGACGTGGCGGCGCAGCTGAAGGCCGACTTTCCCGACCTGGAACTGGTGCTCAATGGCGGCATCAAGACCCTCGACGAGTGCCGCGCCCACCTGCAGACCTTCGACGGTGTGATGCTGGGACGCGAGGCGTACCACAACCCGTACCTGCTGGCCGAGGTCGACCAGCAGCTGTTCGGCAGCGCGGCGCCGGTGGTCAGCCGGGCCGAGGCCATTGAAAAGCTGCGCCCGTATATCGTCGCGCATATGCAAAGCGGTGGCGCGATGCACCATATCACCCGGCATATCCTCGGGCTGGGCCAGGGCTTCCCGGGGGCGCGGCGCTTCCGCCAGTTGCTGTCGGCGGACATTCACAAGGCCAGCGAGCCGCTGAAGGTGCTGGACCAGGCCGCCGAGCTGCTGCAAGGGCGCTGAGGGAACCTGAGGCGGGGTTGGCACTCGAAGGCAATGCCTTTTGCTGCAGGTCCGGCGTGAGCCGGGACTGCTTTCAGCCCGACGCGGGCAAGCACGCGCCTATAGAAGGATCGCGCTGCCTGCGAGGGCTTTCCCGATACGCCTGCGACGGGCCTTGAGTGGCTGTCGGGGCTCGGGTAATGTCGAGTCATTGCACAGGACAGAGCACGCCCATGACCTCCAAGCTGGAACAACTCAAGCAGTTCACCACCGTGGTCGCCGACACCGGCGACCTGGACGCCATCACCCGACTCAAGCCGGTCGACGCCACCACCAACCCGTCGCTGCTGCTCAAGGCCGCGGCCATCCCGGGCTACGCCGACCTGCTCAAGCAGGTCAAGGCCGACGCCAAGGGCAATGTCGACCTGGCCTGCGACAAGTTCGCGGTTTCGGTGGGCTCGGGCATTCTCAAGGTCATTCCGGGGCGCATCTCCACCGAGGTGGACGCGCGGCTGTCGTTCGACGAGCCAGCGCTGCTGGAAAAGGCCCGTCAGCTGATCGAGCTGTATGAAGCGGCCGGTGTGCCGAAAGACCGCGTGCTGATCAAGCTGGCCTCTACCTGGGAAGGCATCCGCGCCGCCGAGAAACTGGAGAAGGAAGGCATCCAGACCAACCTCACCCTGCTGTTCTCCTTCGCCCAGGCCCAGGCCTGCGCCGACGCCGGGGTGTTCCTGATCTCGCCGTTCGTGGGGCGCATCTACGACTGGTACAAGAAGAGCACCGGCAAGGAATACGTCGGCGCCGAGGACCCGGGCGTGGTATCGGTCACGCGCATCTACGACTACTACAAGACCAATGGCTACAACACCGTGGTCATGGGCGCGAGCTTCCGCAATATCGGCCAGATCGAACAGCTGGCCGGCTGCGATCGCCTGACCATCAGCCCCGAGCTGCTGCAGCAGCTGTCGGACGACCAAGGCGCGCTGCCGCGCATCCTCAAGCCGGGCAATGCCGGCGAGGCCAGGCAGCAGTTGAACGAGAGCCAGTTCCGCTGGGCAATGAACGAAGACGCCATGGCCACCGAGAAGCTGGCCGAAGGCATCCGCCAGTTCGCCCGCGACCAGGAGAAGCTGGAAGCGCTGATGGCTGGCTGACAAAGCCTGATACATCTTCGGCTTGATCGACGGGCGGTTAATGCAGAGCATTTCCCGCCCGTTTTTCGTTGGGGTGGCCGATGACGCCATCGCGGGGCAAGCCCGCTCCCCCGATGAAAATAACGCATTCCCTGTGGGAGCGGGCTTGCCCCGCGATAGGGCCATCAGCATCACACGAACCTGAGCCATCCATGCCCGCCACCGCTTCACTCCCTCTTGTCCTCGCCGGCCCCATCCTCCGTCGCCTGGAACCCCAACGCCTGGCCATCTGGCTGGTCGGCTCGCAACCGCTGCAAGCCGAATTTCTCCTGGATCAGGCCGGCATCGGCGCCACTGTGCACTGCGAGATGATCCCGGTCGGTACCCACGCCTTCATCCACCTGCTGGATATCCACTTCGAGCAGCCGCTACCCAGCGACGTGGCGCTCGAATACGACCTGCGCCTGGCCAACGGCCAGGGCATCGCCGACTGGGCCCCGCACCTGCTCTACCCCGGCGCCAGCCGCCCCAGCTTCGTGCTGCGCGAGCGCCTCGACCAGGTGCTCCACGGCTCGTGCCGCAAGCCCCATCATCCGGCTGCCGACGGCCTGCTGTGCGCCGACCGCCTGCTGGCCGCCGGCCCGCACCCCGAGGAGCGCCCCGCCGTACTGTTGATGAGCGGCGACCAGGTTTATGCCGACGATGTCGCCGGCCCCATGCTGCGTGCCATCCACGGGTTGATCGAGCGCCTGGGGCTGTTCGACGAGGCGCTGGACGGCGCCCTGGTCGACAGCGGCGCCGCGCTGTACCGGCACCCGGCCTGCTATTACCACCGCGCCGACCTGCTGCCGGCCCAGGAAGGCAACGAGACCCTGCGTGAGCGCTTCTTCGGCGGCAAGCGCAAGCCGATCTTCTCCTCCAGCAACGCCGACAACCACCTGGTGACCTTCGCCGAAGTCATGGCCATGTACCTGCTCGTCTGGTCGCCGCTGCCCTGGTCGCTGGTGGGCATGCAGATGCCACCCGGCCTCACCGACAAGCGCCAGGCCCGCTACCGCCACGAGCTGCCGCTGATCGAGGCCTTTCGCGACGGCCTCGGCCAGGTAGCGCGGGTCATGGCCCACCTGCCCTGCCTGATGATCTTCGACGACCACGACATCACCGATGACTGGAACCTGTCGGCGCAGTGGGAACAGACCGCCTACGGCCATCCGTTCTCGCGGCGGATCATCGGCAACGCCCTGCTCGGCTACCTGCTGTGCCAGGGCTGGGGCAACGACCCGGACGGCTGCGCGGCGCTGGCCCGACGGTGCCGGCAGATAGGCGAGGCGCGGGATGAACTGATTGGCGAACTGCTGCACTTCCAGGGCTGGCAATACGCGCTGCCGAGCAACCCGCCGCTGCTGGTGCTGGACACCCGCACCCGGCGCTGGCGCAGCGAGCGCAATCTGGCCAAGCCTTCGGGCCTGCTCGACTGGGAGGCGCTGAGCGAGCTGCAGCAGGCGCTGCTCGATCACCCCTCGGCGATCATCGTGTCGCCGGCACCGATCTTCGGGGTCAAGCTGATCGAGACTGTGCAACGGGTGTTCAGCGCCCTGGGCTACCCATTGCTGGTCGATGCCGAGAACTGGATGGCGCACCGGGGCGCGGCGCAGGTGGTGCTCAATATCTTCCGCCACTCGCGCACGCCGGGGCATTACGTGGTGCTGTCGGGCGACGTGCACTACTCATTCGTCTACGAAGTGCTGATCCGCCATCGCCAGCGCAGCCCGCACTTGTGGCAGGTGACCAGCAGCGGGATCAAGAACGAGTTCCCCCGGCGCCTGCTGGATGTGCTCGACCGGCTCAACCGCTGGCTGTATTCGCCGCGTTCGCCACTCAACTGGTTTACCAAGCGTCGGCAGATGGAAGTGGTGCCGCGTACGCCCAGCCGCAGCAAGGCCGGGGAACGGCTGTGGAACAGCGCGGGGCTGGGGCAGGTGTTCTTCGATGACCAGGGGCGGCCGGCGCGGGTGTATCAGTTGAATGCCGACGGTTCGCCGGCTACGGCGTTCATCAAGGACTGAAGCCATCGCGGGGCAAGCCCGCGATGGGGTCAGGATCTTTCCAGCGCGCTCACCAGATCATGGAACGCCTCGCGGTTGGAGTCGTTCAAGCCCATGAGAATCTTGTGCGCCTCCAGCACCTTGGAGCGCACCACGCTTTCGTCCTGGTCCTGGGAAGGCAGGTCGGTCAGGCACTCCGGGCACGGCACCGGGCGGTCGACGATGTTGAACACCTGGTCGAAACCCATGGACTGCAGCAGCCGGGAGATGTCCGGGTTGGTGGTAACCACGGTCGGCAACAGGCCGACCTTTTGCCGGGACAGGATCGACAGCTTGGCCAGCAGGCCCAGGGTGGTGCTGTCGATGCTTTCGGTTTCGGTCAGGTCGATGACGATCGCCGAGAAGTTCAGCGCGGTGAAGATCTTCTCGATCGTCGCATCCAGTGCCGAACACAGGGTCAGGCGCACTTCACCGACAAATTTCAGAACGAAGGTCCCGCTTTGCTCGGCGAACTGGATTCTACCAGTACTCATTCAAGGTTCCTGCTCAACACCAATAGGGCGATATCATCCGGCATCTCCCCAAGCGTAGCCAATTCGAATCGTTGGCGCAGCCCCTCCAGGCTGCCCCCCGCCGCCTTGACGATTTCCGGCAAGGCAGCTTCCTTATCTTTGAGTGTGTCCCCGGGCAAAAGGTCCAGAATGCCATCGGACATCAGGGTGAGGCTGAACTGCGCTGGCAGTTCCAGCACCAGGTCCTGGTAGCTGGCCTCATCGAACAACCCCACCGGCAGGCCACGGCCTTCAAGGTAGCGGGCCTGGCCCGGGGTATACAGCACCGGCAGCGGCAAGTGGCCGCCGACGCTGTAGGTGAGCAGGCCGGTGTCCTCGTCGATGACCCCACCGACCATGGTCACATGCTTGCCCAGCTTGCAGTTGATCAGGCCGCGGTTGATGTGGCTGAGCACCTGCGAAGGCTTGAACTCACGCATCTTGCCGCCACGCTTGAATTCGAACAGCAAGCGCGTGGTCATGAACTTGAGCAGCACCGTGACGAACGCCGACGAGGCACCATGGCCGGACACGTCCGCCAGGTAGAAGGCAATGCGCCGGTCGTCCACGCGGAAGTAGTCGGCGAAATCCCCCGACAGGTACAGCGACGGGATGATCTGGTGCTCGAAAGCGAAATCGCCGGCCACCCAGGGGTTTTCCGGCAGCATGTTCATCTGCACCTGGCGCCCGGCGGTCTGGTCCTCCTGCAGCAGGTGCAGGCTGGCCTCCAGTTCGCGGTTGGCGGCTTCGAGCTTCTCGCGGTAGCGCTGGTTCTCCAGCACCAGGCGCGATCGGTCGAGCGCGCGGCGCACCGAGTGCTCGAGCACGGCCAAGTCTTCCAGGGGCTTGATCAGGTAGTCCGCCGCGCCCAGGCGCAAGGCTTCGACCGCGTCGCTCATCACGCCGGCACCGGACACCACGATCACCGGCAACTGCGGCGCGAGCTCGCTGATCCGGCGGATCAGTTCGAGGCCGCCCATCTGCGGCATGCGCAGATCGCAGATCACGAGGTCGGGCTGGTGTGCTTCGAAGACCTGGAGGCCCTGCTGACCGTTGCCGGCCTGGAGGACGCTGAAACCGCTGTCTTCCAGATAAGCGGCGAGGCTGGCACGGACCACCTCGTCGTCATCGATGATCAGCAGCGTTGCACTGGGTTTCTGCATGTGGGCGAACGGCGCCAGATTTGGGTTGGCGTAGCGGCTGTGGAGAACCGACAGACGGCTACTGGAATGCTCTCTAGCCACTCTCTACTTGAGTTGTAGGACAAGAAGACTGGTCCGGCAAATAGCGAGGTGCCCTGTAAGGCGCTGACGGTACTCCCATCCGCCTGGCGTTTCAAGCATGGGCAAGTAGACTTCCCTGCACTTTACAGGGCAAATCACCCGGCGTTATAAGAATGTGGAGCAGCGCAACCTGACGAAAGGATGCAAGCATGTCCCAGCACCCCGTGGATTACAGCGAAAAACGTGATTTCATTCGCATGCGTATCGATGCCGAGGTCCAGCTGCTGCAGGCCGACCAGGTGATCAGCGCTGTGTGCATCGACCTCTCCAGCACCGGCATGCAGGTGCAGGCGCCGCAGCGTTTCCAGGTGGGCGACCGCCTTGAGGTACGCATCGACTCCGACCACACGGCTCTGGCGGGGCTGCATGCCAGCACCGAAGTGGTGTGGATCGCCGACCAGCCAGGCGGTGCGCAGCGATTCGGCTTGCGCATCCTGGCCATGCATTGAACTGTTACGAAAAAGGCGACCCGAGGGTCGCCTTTTGCGTAAGCAGTGTCAGAAGTCGTCTTCGACCTCGCCGTCCTTGACCTTGAACTCGCGGTTCTGCAGGTAGGCGTTGCGCAGGAAGATGTATTTGTCGCCCTGCATCAGCTTCTCCGCCGACAGCAGGCTGGCGCGGGTGTCGATCACGTCCAGGGCGAAGATCGAGTTGCGCGTCGGCACATGGTCGATGTAGCGGTAGGGTTCGGTGTAGGTGTCCGGGTACTTGGCCAGGCCGTCGCGTACGGTGCTTGGGCCAAGGAACGGGATGACCACGTACGGCCCGCTGGGCACGCCCCAGTAGCCGAGGGTCTGGCCGAAGTCTTCATCGTTGCGCTGCAGGCCCATCTTGGTGCCGACGTCAAAGAAGCCACCCAGGCCGAAGGTGGTGTTGACGATCAGCCGCGCCGTGTCGACGCCCGCCGCACGGGGCTTGAGCTGCAACACGTTGTTGGCCAGGTTGGTGACGTCGCCCAGGTTGCGGAAGACGTTGTGGATGCCATCTTCGAGGAACTGCGGGGTGACGTATTGATAACCCTGCGCCAACGGCTTGAGGGCATAGGTGTCGAGGACGTCATTGAACCTGAAGATCGGCCGGTTCACAGCCTCCCAGGGATCCTCCTCCGTGGCCGCCTGAGTAGCCGCCACGGGCGCCAGCAGCAAGCTGGCGCAGACACAGGCCTGGGTGACTCGCTCGATCACTCCGGCACCGATCCTACGCATAGATGTTTCTCCATCGGATTTCACGGCGGCAACGGCCTTTGGCACGCTGCTCGATAGGGCGCAAGTATACTGGCTTGCTGGCCGAACGATAGTTTTACATATCAGCGTCAAGAATTTGTGAACAACTGTAGGCTCTGTACGACATGTATCTGCACTCGCCCATGCGGCGTTGAAACGGGGCTCGGAATGCTCATGTACTCCAGTACACTGCGCTTCCTCCCCCCGTTTCGCCTTGTCTGGCCTTCGCGCAGACACATTTCGTACAGACCCTGGCCGTCATCCGTCGGTAACAATCGCTGGATAGCCTGCGGGTTATTTAGGGACGCTGCCATGCAAGACGCACCCGCCTTCACCGCTGTGCTGTTCGGCCTGCGCGGCTGCCTGGTACAGGCGACCGACAGCGGCCCCCTGCCCGCCCCCGGCGCCCTGGATTCCCTGCTTCGCCTGCGCTCGCAGCAGGTGCCGTGCATCTGGCTCGACGAACTCAGCGCCACCCTGGGCAAACGCCTGAGCAGCGTGCTGCCCGACTGGCTGCCGGGCCACTGCGCCAATGGCAGCAAATGGCCCACCCCCAATGCCTGCTGGCAGGCGCTGATGAACTTGCAAAGCCAGCGCCTGGACGGCTGCGTGCTGGTCAGTGGCGAGCCGCTGCTGTTGCAGTCGGGGCTCAATGCTGGCCTGTGGACGGTGGGGCTTGCGGCCTGCGCTCAGGGCTCGGCGCAATGGCAGGCACTGAGCCGGCAGGAACAGGAGTTGGCCCGCGGCAAGGCCACCCTGGCGCTGTTCGGCCTGGGCGTGCACTCGGTGATTGACCACCTCGAATCCCTTGATGCCTGCCTCGCGGATATCGCCCAGCGCCGGCAAAAAGGCGAGAAACCCTGATACATCCCCGTTGATACGGGTCATGCAAAGCGCCGGCAGGTGGATTACGCTAGAAGTCAGGCCCGAACCTTTGCCGCTTCGCTGAGGTCCATGCCTTGCCAAGTCATTGATGGAGTAAGAACAATGCCTGCCCGCGAACTGCAAGAGCGCCTGAATAGCCTGCGCGAGCAACTGGATCGCAATGTGCCGCTTTCGGAAGAGGAGCTGGCCAGCCTGCATGAAGAAGCCAGGCAGATCGAGGCCCAGCTGAAGCTTGAGGAAGCCACCCCGGACAACAACCTCGTCGACGGCGTGAACCTCGCCATCGAACGCTTCGAGGCCGAACACCCCGACCTTACCGCCACCCTGCGCAGCATTGCCAACTCGCTGCACAGCATGGGGATCTGAACCCAACGGGGCTGCGTTGCAGCCCATCGCCGGCAAGCCGGCTCCCACAGGGATTGCGCCAATCTGCTCTCTGTGGGAGCCGGCTTGCCGGCGATGGGCCGCTTCGCGGCCCGGTTACATTACTGCCGCACCAACCGCAGGTTCTGCGGGTTGATCGCCCCGGTGCTGCGGTACGGGTTGATATCCAGCCCCCCCCGGCGCACATACCGTGCATACACCGTCAGGTGCTCAGGCTTGAGCAAGTTCTTCAGGTCCAGGTAGATCCGCTCCACGCACTGCTCGTGGAAGTCAGCATGCTGGCGGAAGCTGATCAGGTAGGTCAGCAGGCTGGCATGGTCCAGCGCCCGCCCCTTGTATTCCACCACCACGCTGCCCCAGTCCGGCTGGCCAGTAACCGGGCAGTTGGATTTGAGCAGGTGGCTGTGCACGGTCTCTTCCACCACGCGATCCGCAGCGCAGCGCAGCAACTCAGGCTGCGGCTGCTCGTAATTGCTGATGCTCACATCCATCGCATCGATGCACTGGCCCGGCAAGGCGCTCACGCCTTGGCCTTCGACCTCGGCCAAGGTGCTGACCTTGACCGCGACCGGTTTGCCCGCAGCGGCAGACAAGTCGTTCGCCAGGCACGCCTGCAACTCGGCCACCGAGGCGAACACGGTCTGGTTCAGCGAGTTGAGGTACAGCTTGAAGGACTTGGACTCGATGATGTTCGGCGAGTCGCAAGGGATGGCGAACTCGCCGATGGCCACCACCGGCTTGCCCGAAGGCAGTAGCCAGGACAGCTCGAAGCAGTTCCAGAAATCCACGCCCTGCCACGGCAGCGCGTCGCCACTGACACCCAGCTCGGCCCACTTGGCCAGGCGCGGGATGGGGAACAGCAGCGAGGGGGTGTAGGTGGCGATGTATTCACTGGACTTGCCCAGCGGGGAGTGTTCGGCGGCGGGATGCATGGAAACTGACCTGAAGGTTCGAAATTGCCCCTAGTCTACCGGTTTTGCCTCCCGCCTTGGAGCCGTTGTCACTCGATGGTCAGCGGCCCGACCATGCCGGCCTGGTAATGGCCCGGTACGTTGCAGGCGAACTCGATGGGCGCCGATTTGCGGAAGGTCCAGGTCAGCTCCGCGCGCTGGCCAGGCTGCACCAGCACGGTGTTGCCGGCGTCGTGGCCATGGCCGCCGCCCATCATCTGGCTGTGATCCATCTGGCCATGATCCATGCCTTCGTGATTCATGCCTGCGGTAAAGATCTTGCCTTGCATGGCGACCATTTCCTTTTGATGCTCGGCGTGCATGGCCTTGTCGCCCAGGTTGAACTCGTGGGGCAGCTTACCTTCATTGACCAGCACGAAACGTACGGTTTCGCCGGCCTTGACCTTGATGCTCTTGGGTTCGAAGGCGATGTCCTTGAGCACCACCTCGACAGTGCGGGTGGCCTTGGCTGCCGGCGCCGGCTCGCCGAAAGCGAAGGGTTTGGCTTCGCCAGCGAAGGTGGGCAGGCTGGTCAGGGCAAGCGCGGCGGTGAGGAACAGGTGTTTCATGGGTGACTCCAGATCAATGCAGCGAAGATGGCACCATTGTCGAAAAGGCTGGCTGGCAGCTGGCTGACGGGAAGATTACAACTTTGTCAGCTTGGGCAGGCCGCCAGATCGTCACGTATCATTTCGGCATCACGTTGGCCCGAACCGTTGGTAAACACATGAAACTGCTGATCGTCGAAGACCAGGCCAAGACCGGCCAGTACCTGAGCCAGGGCCTGAGCGAGGCCGGCTTCGCCACCGAACTGGCCAGCGATGGCGACACCGGCCAGCACCTGGCCCTGAGCGGCGACCACGACCTGCTGATCCTCGACGTGATGCTGCCGGGGCGCAACGGCTGGCAGATCCTCCAGGCGGTGCGCCAGGCCGGGCTGGACACCCCGGTGCTGTTCCTCACCGCCCGCGATGCCGTCGAGGACCGCGTGCACGGCCTGGAGCTGGGCGCCGACGACTACCTGGTCAAACCCTTCGCCTTCTCCGAACTGCTGGCCCGTGTACGCAGCCTGCTGCGCCGTGGCGCCAGTGCCAGCCAGGATACCTGCCTGGCCCTGGCCGACCTGCGCCTGGACCTGATTCGCCGCCGCGCCGAGCGCGCCGGCCAGCGCATCGACCTGACCGCCAAGGAGTTCGCCCTGCTCGAACTGCTGCTGCGCCGCCAGGGCGAGGTGCTGCCCAAGTCGCTGATCGCCTCGCAGGTGTGGGACATGAATTTCGACAGCGACACCAACGTCATCGAGGTGGCCATCCGCCGCTTGCGCCTGAAGATCGACGACAGCCATGCCGCCAAGCTGATCCACACTGTGCGCGGCATGGGCTACGTGCTCGAAGAGCGCCACGACTGATGCGCCGCCTGTCCCTGGGCAGCCGCCTGGCGCTGCTGTTCGCCGCCTGCACCGCAGCCGTGTCGCTGGGCGCCGGCCTGCTGTTCAACCGCGCCAGCGAGCAGCATTTCGTCGAACTCGACCAGCAACTGCTCAGTGGCCGGCTTTCGCTGATGAGCAGCCTGCTTGCCGGTGTCACCACCCAGCAGCAACTGGCCACGCGTCTGCCGGCGCTGCTCAACGAGCTGAGCCACCAGTCCGACCTGGCCTTGCGTGTGCGCGGCGCCGACGGCGAGCCGTGGTTCGCCAGCCGGGGCGAGCTGCCGCAGGCCCCCACCCCTGCCGGCCTGGCCACGCTGCACAGCCACGGGGTCGATTACCGCAGCCTCAGCGCGCCATTGGTCGACGGCCAGCCCGCTTCGCCACAACTGACCCTGTTCCTCGACATCACCCACCACCAGCACTTCCTGCAAGGCATGCAGCGGTTGATCTGGCTCACCGTCGGCCTGTCGGCGCTGGCCACCGCGCTGCTCGGCGCCTGGGCCGTACGCCGCGGCCTGAAACCGCTGCGGCAGATGGGCAAGGTGGCCGCCAGCGTCACCGCCGGCTCGCTGACCACGCGCTTGCCGGCTGCCGAGATGCCCGAGGAACTGGCCGAGCTGGCCGGCACCGTCAACGCCATGCTGCAGCGCCTGGACGATGCCTTCCAGCGCCTGTCGGCGTTCTCCGCCGACATCGCCCACGAGCTGCGCACGCCGCTGTCCAACCTGCTGACCCACACCCAGGTCACCCTCACCCGCCCGCGTAGCCTCGAGGAGTACCGCGAGGCCCTGCACGGCAACCTCGAGGAGCTGCAATGGATGGCCCAGCTGGTCAACGACATGCTCTACCTGGCCAAGGCTGACCACGGCCTGCTGATGCCCAGCCGCCAGGCGCTGGACCTGGCAACGGAGGCCGATGCGTTGCTGGAGTACTACGCGCCGCTGGCCGAGGACGTCGAGGTGCGTTTGTTGCGTGAGGGCCAGGCCCATGCCAAGGGCGACCGGCACATGCTGCGCCGGGCGCTATCGAACTTGCTGGACAACGCCCTGCGCTTCACCCCCGCCGGGGGTGAGATTAGGGTAAGCCTGGAGCCTGGGCTGCGCATCGTGGTGGCCAACACCGGGCCGGCGATTGCGCCGCAACTGCTTGAGCGATTGTTCGACCGCTTCTACCGGGCGGATCCGGCGCGCCAGGAAGGCAGCAGCGAGCATGCGGGGTTAGGGCTGGCGATCACCCGTTCGATCGTGCAGGCACATGGGGGACGCATCAGGGCAGAGTGCGCGGATGGCTGGACGCGGTTTGTGATCGAGTTGTCCGAATAGGGGCTGCTACACAGCCCATCGCTGGCAAGCCAGCTCCCACAGGGCTCTTGCAAGCCTGTACTTTGTGGGAGCCGGCTTGCCGGCGAAAGGGGCGCCATGCCTTACTCGTAACGCAACGCCATCGCCGGTTCGATCTGCGAGGCGCGGTAGGCCGGGTAGATCGTCGCCAGGAAGCTCATCACCAGCCCCGCCACGCAGATGATCGCCACATCGCCCCATTGCAGCTCCGACGGCAGGCTGCTGATGAAGTAGATGTCGGAGGTGAAGATATGCTGGCCACTGACTCGCTCCAGCCAACCGACCACCGCACTGACGTTCAGCGCCAGGATCACCCCCAGCACACCGCCAAGCAAGGTACCGACGATGCCGATCAAGCTGCCCTGGACCATGAAGGTGCCCATGATCTGCGCCGGCGTGGCACCGATGGTGCGCAGGATGGCGATGTCCGCGCCCTTGTCGTTCACCACCATCACCAGGGTGGCGATGATGTTGAACGCGGCCACGGCGATGATCATCATCAGCAGCAGGCCGATCATGGTCTTTTCCATCTTCATCGCGCTGAACAGGCTGCCCTGGGTGTGCGACCAGTCATCGGCGCGGTAGCCTTCGCCCAGGCCCGCGGCGATGGCCTTGGACACCTGTGGCGCGGCATACAGGTCATGCAGCTTCAGGCGCACGCCCTGCACCTGGCCCGGTGCCCAGCGCTGCATTTCGCCGGCATCGGCGACGTGAATGTAGGCCTGCGAGCCATCCAGTTCGGCACCCACCTTGAAGATGCCGACCACGGTGAGGCGCTGCATGCGCGGAGTGATGCCGCCCGGTTCCTTGCTGATCTCCGGGACGATCAGGGTCAGCTTGTCACCGGTGTTCAGGCGAAAACGCCGCGCCGTCAATTCACCGATGACCACGCCATACTCGCCCGGCACCAATGCCTGCAAGCTGCCCTGGACGATGTGCTGGGTGACGATGGAGACCTTGCCTTCCTCGGTCGGATCGATGCCGGCGACCTGGATCGGCTGCATCGCCCCCTTGTACGAGAGCATGCCTTCCATCTCGGTGATCGGCGCGGCAGCCATCACCGCCGGATTGCCTTCGGCGGCGGCGGCGACCGTGCGCCAGTCGTCCAACGGCTGCGCGCCGAGGATCGCAGCGTGTGGCACCAGGCCAAGCACCCGCGAACTCATCTCGCGCTGGAAGCCGTTCATCACCGACAACACCGTGATCATGGCCAGCACGCCGAGCGACAGGCCGATCATCGAGGTCATGGAGATGAACGAGATGAAGTGGTTGCGGCGCTTGGCACGGGTGTAGCGGGCACCGATGAACAAGGACAAGGGTCTGAACATGAACGGGAACACCCAAGTAGAAAAAGAACCGGGGCCGCCTCACGGGGCCCCGCGCAAGCGACTCAGATCGCCACCAGGTGCCCGTCTTCCAGGCTCAGCACACGGTCCATCTGGCGCGCCAGGTTGAGGTCGTGGGTCACTACCAGGAAGGCGGTCTGCGAGTGGGTCGACAACTCGCGCATCAGCTCCTGGATGCCCTGGGCGGTATGGTGGTCGAGGTTGCCGGTGGGCTCGTCGAGCATCACCAGGCCCGGGCGGTTGACCAGGGCGCGGGCAATCGCCACGCGCTGGCGCTCACCACCGGACAGCTCGGCCGGCTTGTGATTGAGGCGGTGGCCCAGGCCGACGCGCTTGAGCAGCGCCTCGGCGCGCTCGCGGGCCTCGCTGATCGGGGTCTTGCCGATCAGCAACGGCATGCAGGCGTTCTCCAGGGCGGTGAACTCTGCCAGCAGGTGGTGGAACTGGTAGACGAAGCCCAGCGCGCGATTGCGCAGCAGGCCGCGGGCCCGCTCGCCCAGTGCCGACAGCTCTTCGCCGGCCAGCCAGACACTGCCCTGCGTCGGCGTGTCGAGACCGCCCAGCAGGTTGAGCAGCGTACTCTTGCCCGAACCCGAGCTGCCGACGATGGCCACCCGCTCCCCCGGGTGCAGTTCAAGGTTCAACCCTGACAACACCTGCACCGACTCCGGGCCTTCCTCGTAGCTCTTGCCCAGGTTGCGGCAGCTCAACACGGCTTTATCACTCATGCGCGACTCACTCATAACGTAGCGCCTCTGCAGGCTGGGTGCGCGAGGCGCGCCAGGCCGGGTACAGGGTGGCGAAGAAACTCAGGACCAGCGCCGCACCGCAGACCATGTACACGTCCTGGGCCTGGATCTGCGACGGCAGGTAATCGATGAAGTACACGTCGGCATTGAGGAACTTGTGCCCGATCAGGGCTTCGATGCCGGCGATGGCCGCGCTCACGTTGAGCGCGCCGAGGATGCCCAGCACCGCGCCTATCAGCGTGCCGACCACGCCGATCACCGTGCCCTGGACCATGAAGATGGCCATGATCTGCCCGGGCGTGGCACCCAGGGTGCGCAGGATGGCGATGTCGCCGCGCTTGTCGTTGACCACCATCACCAGGGTGGAAATGATGTTGAACGCCGCCACCGCGACGATCAGCAGCAGCAGCAGGCCGATCATGGATTTCTCCATGCGGATTGCCTGGTACAGGTTGCCGTGGGTGCGGGTCCAGTCCCGCGGGTAGTACTCCTGCTCGCCCAGCTGCTGGGCAATGGCCCAGGTGGCGCGGGGGGCCTGGAACAGGTCGTCGAACTTCAGGCGCACGCCCTGGACCTGGTCGGCCTTCCAGCGATGCAGGCGCGACAGGTCGGCAATGTTGGTCAGGCCCAGGTAGCCGTCGATCTCGCCGGCACCGACATGGAAGGTGCCGACCACGGTGAAGCGCTTCATGCGCGGGAACATCCCCGCCGGGGTCACGCTGACCTCGGGGGCGACAAAGGTCAGCTTGTCGCCGATGGCCACGCCCAGCTTCTGTGCGGCCTTGTCACCGATCATGATCCCCCACTCGCCCGGCGCCAGCTTGTCTAGGCTGCCGTCGAGGACGAACTTGTCGATGATCGACACCTCGCGCTCGCGGGCCGGGTCGATGCCGTTGAGCAGCACCTTCTGCACCTTGCCCCCATGGGTCAGCAGGCCCTGCATCTGGGTGAAGGGCGCGACCGCCAGCACCTGCGGATTCTGCTTTACTTTAGAGGCGAGGGCCTGCCAGTCGTCGATCGGCTGACCGGTCTCCAACGTGGCGTGGGGGATCATACCCAGCACGCGGGTACGCATCTCGTGGTCGAACCCGTTCATCACCGACAGCACCACGATCATCACCAACACGCCCAGGGCGAGGCCGATCATCGAGGTGAGCGAAATGAACGAGACGAAGTGATTGCGGCGCTTGGCACGGGTGTAGCGCGTACCAATGAATACGAATAGAGGTCTGAACATGTCGGGGCTTGTTCGGATGAAAGGGAACGTCCTTGTGGCGAGGCGCCTACGGCGGCTTTACACTCGGACCACCGCCGTAACCTTGGGTTCGCCATGACGACATTAGACGAAGAAGATCGCCGCGAATACTACCGCATCGAAGATCGGATCGCACTTCAAATCAGCCCCCTCAGCGCGGCCGAAGCCCTTGAGACAGAACTGTTGCAGGATGATTCGGAGCTGTTCAACCTGCTCAGCGAACTGCACCTGTCCGACTTCGAGTCGCAACACCTGCTGCGCCAGTTGAGCGAGAAGGACCGCACCCTGGCCGCCTTCCTGCGCGCCCAGAACAAACGCCTCGACCTGCTGAGCGCCGTGGTCGCGCAAACCTTGATCGGCGAAATCGGCCAGCCGATGCCGGTGATCATCTCCGAAGGCGGCATCGAGTTCGCCCAGGCGCAGAAGATCGCGCCCGGCACCCGGGTCAAGGTGAAGATGGTGCTGATGCCCCGTGCCCATGGCCTGTTGCTGCGCGGCCGGGTCACCCATTGCGACCCGCGCCCGGACGGCGACTTCGAGGTCGGCACCGAATTCATCGACATGACCGACGCCCAGCGCCAGCTCCTGGCCCGCTACATCCTGCAGCGCCAGCAACAGCAACGGCGCCAGGCGCTGGAGCAGAACGAGCCGGACGCATAAGCCCTTTTTCCCTGATTTGAAGGAACGAACGTGACCCTGATCTATGGCCACCGCGGCGCCAAGGGCGAAGCACCCGAGAACACCCTGCAGAGTTTCCGCCAGTGCCTGTCCCATGGCGTGGACCGCTGCGAACTCGACCTGCACCTGTCGGCCGACAACGAGCTGATGGTGATCCACGACCCGAGCCTCAAGCGCACTACCGGCAGGCGCGGCAAGGTGGTCGAGCACACCGCCGCCGAGCTGGTGACCTACGACGCCCGCAAGGGAGGCCCGGGCCATGTACAGCCCTGCCACATCCCACGGCTCGAGGAACTGTTCGAGAAGTGCCCGTTCGAGCATTGGCAACTGGAGGTCAAGAGCGCCTCGCGCACCCGCGCCGCCAGCACGGTGCTGGCGATCCGCGAACTGGCCCTGCAGCACGGCCTGCTGGACAAGGTGACCATCACCTCGAGCTCACGGGAAGTGCTCGGCGCCGCCCAGGAGCTGGTGCCCGACGTGAAACGCGGGCTGGTCGCCGAGTACGCCTGGCTCGACCCGTTGAAGGTCGCGCAGAACTACGGCTGCGAGATGCTGGCGTTGAACTGGACGCTGTGCACCCCCGAGCGCCTGATCAAGGCGCAGCGCCAGGGTTTGCACGTGTCGGTGTGGACGGTCAACGAACCGGCACTGATGCGCCGGCTCGCTGACTTTGGCGTGGACAGCCTGATTACAGACTTTCCCGGTTTGGCCAGGACCACCCTCGGGTAGGGCTGAAATCGGTCTCCCCGACCGGCTCAGGCCACCGGTCGGAGCCGCTCAAAAAAGCCGGTTCAGACCATCATAGGCGGCTACCCGATAGGCCTCGGCCATGGTCGGGTAGTTGAAGGTGGTGTTGACGAAGTATTTCAGGTTGTTCTGCTCGCCCGGCTGGTTCATCACTGCCTGGCCGATGTGGACGATCTCCGAGGCCTGGTAGCCGAAGCAGTGCACGCCGAGGACTTCCAGGGTCTCGCGGTGGAACAGGATCTTCAGCATGCCTTGCGGCTCGCCGGCGATCTGTGCGCGGGCCATGCTCTTGAAGAAGGCCTTGCCCACTTCGTAGGGCACCTTGGCCTGGGTCAGTTCCTGCTCGTTCTTGCCGATCGAGCTGATCTCCGGAATGGTGTAGATGCCGGTCGGCACATCGTTGACGAAGCGCCAGCTGCCGTTGTCGACGATGCTGCCGGCCGCCGAACGGCCCTGGTCATGGGCGGCGCTGGCCAGGCTCGGCCAGCCGATCACGTCACCGGCACCGTAGATGTTCGGCACGCTGGTGCGGTAGGTCTCGTCGACCTCGATCTGGCCGCGGCTGTTGACCTTGATACCGATGTTCTCCAGGCCCAGCTTGTCGGTGTTGCCGGTACGGCCATTGCACCACAGCAAGGCGTCGGCCTTGATCTTCTTGCCCGACTTCAGGTGCAGGATCACCCCGTTGTCCAGGCCCTCGACACGGTCATACTCCTCGTTGTGGCGCACGGTGATGTTGTTGTTGCTGAAGTGGTAGCTCAGCGCCTGGGAAATCTCCGAATCCAGGAAGCTCAGCAGCTGGCCGCGGTTGTCGACCAGTTCCACCAGCACACCCAGGCCGCTGAAGATCGAGGCGTATTCGCAACCGATCACCCCGGCGCCGTAGACGATCAGCTTGCGCGGGGTATGGCTGAGGCTGAGGATGGTGTCGCTGTCATAGACGCGCGGGTGGTGGAAGTCGATGTCGGCCGGACGGTACGGGCGCGAGCCAGTGGCGATGATGATGTGCTTGGCGTTGAGCTTCTCGACCACGCCGTTGGGGCAGACCACTTCGACGGTCTGCTCGTCGGCGAAGCTGCCGGTGCCGACGAACACATCGACGCGGTTGCGCGCGTAGTAGCCGGTGCGCGAGGCGACCTGTTTGCTGATGACCTTCTCGGCGCTCTTGAGCACATCAGGGAAGGAGAACCAGCGAGGTTCGCCGATGGCGCGGAACATCGGGTTGGTGTTGAACTGCATGATCTGCCGCACGGAGTGACGCAGCGCCTTGGACGGGATGGTGCCCAGGTGGGTGCAGTTGCCACCGACCTGGCGACGGCTGTCGACCATGGCCACCTTGCGCCCTGCTTTGGCGGCGTTCATTGCCGCGCCCTCTCCGGCCGGGCCGGAACCCAGCACCACTACGTCGTAGTTGTAGACAGCCATGCGTACTCCTTCAGAACTGGCCCGCCGGCCGGATGGCCGCGGGGCGCGATCATGTCGCCGGGGCGCCATGAGAAAATTCGGGTGCAGTCTAATCAAGCGTGAACGCCGCGCACATTAACCCTTGGTCGCGTCGTAGGCCATTATTGCCTGCACTACATGTCGTTTCACCGTTTCCCTGGCTTCGATCATCCGTGGCTTGCCTTTCACTTGCCTTTCACCCGCTGCTCGAAGGCCGGCGTGGAACGAGAGACGAAACCACCCTCGACCCGGGTCACCAGTACTGCGGCGATACCGTGCGCGATGGCGAAATCCCAGCCCTGCTGCGGCCCGAGGATCAACAACAGGGTCGAGTAGCCGTCGGCCAGCAGCGCCGAAGCGTCGAGCACCGTCACCGCCGCCAGGTCGTGCGCAACCGGGCGCCCGAGGCGGGCGTCGAAGGTGTGTGAATAGCGCCGGCCATTGTCCTCGAAATAATGCCGGTAGTCACCCGAGGTCGACACGGCCAGGTCCTGCACGTCGATGACCTGGCGGGCGATCTGGCGATCCTCGCGCGGCAGTTCCAGGGCCACCCGCCAGGCGCTGCCATCGGGCTTGCGGCCCACGGCCTTCAACTCACCGGTGGCCTCGGCAAGAAAGTTGTCGATGCCCATGGCGCGCAGGCGCTGGGCGATCAGGTCGACGGCGTGGCCGGCGGCGATGCTGTTGAAATCCAGCTCGACGGCGGCGTCCTTGCACAGGGCCTCGCCCTCAAGGCGCAAGTGGCGGTAACCCACGCGCAGGCGTGCCCTGGCCAGCGCCTGCGGCTCCGGCACCTGCATTTCGCGGGCCTGCGGGCCGAAGCCCCAGAGGTCGAGTAGCGGCTCGACGGTAAGGTCGAAGGCGCCCTGGCTCTGTTCGGCCAGGTGCTGGCCGAAAGTAACCAGTTCCAGCATGTCGGCATCGATGGGCAGGCACTGATTGGCCGGCAACTGGTTGAAACGGCTGACGATGGAGTCGCCGCGGTAGGTGGAGTAATGCGCGTCGACGGCCTGCAGGATGCTTTCGACCGCCGCCTGCACCTGCTCCGGCGCCGGGCCGCCGGGCTGGCGCACGTACTGGATGCTGTAGCTGCTGCCCATGGTCGGGCCGCCAAAGCGCTCGAGGGTCGGGGTTGGCTTGCAGGCCGAAAGCAGCGTAAGGATGGACAACAGTAGTATCGCGCGCAAACGAGAGCTCTCAGGAGACTGCACTGGCCTCATCGCCGGCAACGGCTCCCACAAAAGGCTCGGCGCCAGCGCCTCTGTGGGAGCCGGCTTGCCGGCGATGAGGCCGGTACAGGCACAGCAGTTATCAGGCAAAAAAACGGGAACCCGAAGGTTCCCGTTTTCTCAACGCATTACAAGCGGATCAGCGTGGAAACGCTGGCGGGTTCACACCGGCCATGTCTTCCATCACGCGCACCACCTGGCAGCTGTAACCGAATTCGTTGTCGTACCAGACGTACAGGACAACACGGTTGTCGTTGCAGATGGTCGCCTCGGCGTCGACCACACCGGCGTGGCGCGAACCGACGAAGTCGGTCGATACCACTTCCTGGGAGCTGACGTAGTCGATCTGCTTGTGCAGCTCGGAGTGCATGGCGGTCTGGCGCAGGTACTCGTTCAGCTCTTCGCGGTTGGTGGCCTTCTCGAGGTTCAGGTTGAGAATGGCCATCGAAACGTTCGGCGTCGGCACACGGATCGCGTTGCCGGTCAGCTTGCCCTTGAGCACTGGCAGCGCCTTGGCGGCGGCGGTCGCGGCACCGGTCTCGGTGATGACCATGTTCAGCGGCGCGGCGCGACCACGACGGCTGCCCTTGTGGAAGTTGTCGATCAGGTTCTGGTCGTTGGTGAACGAGTGAACGGTTTCGACGTGGCCGTTGACGATGCCGTACTGGTCGTTGATGGCCTTGAGCACCGGCACGATGGCGTTGGTGGTGCAGGACGCCGCCGAGATGATCTTGTCGTCGGCGCTGATGTCGCCGTGGTTGATGCCGTGCACGATGTTCTTCAGCGCGCCCTTGCCAGGTGCGGTGAGGATCACGCGGGCGGCGCCCGGGCAGGCCAGGTGCTGGCCGAGGCCGTCGGCGTCACGCCAGACACCGGTGTTGTCGACGATCAGCGCATCGTTGATACCGTACTGGGTGTAGTCGACTTCGCTCGGGCTCTTGGCGTAGATCACCTGGATCAGGTTGCCGTTGGCGGTGATGGTGTTGTTGGCTTCATCGATGACGATGGTGCCGTCGAAAGGACCGTGCACCGAGTCGCGGCGCAGCAGGCTGGCGCGCTTGACCAGGTCGTTCTCGGCGCCCTTGCGCACAACGATGGCGCGCAGGCGCAGGCCGTCGCCGCCACCGGTCTTCTCGATCAGGATACGCGCCAGCAGGCGGCCGATGCGGCCGAAGCCGTACAGCACGACGTCGGTGCCCTTGCGTGCGGAAGCGTTCTGCTGACCCACGACGTCGGCCAGTTCGTCACGGACGAACTGCTCGGCGCTGCGGCCATTGCCTTCGACCTTGAACTTGTTGGCCAGCTTGCCCAGATCCACCGAGGCGGCGCCCAGCTTCAGCTCGCTCATGGCCTTGAGCAGGGGGAATGTCTCGTGGACGGACAGCTCGGTCTCGTCGGTCTGACGGTGACGGGCAAAGCGGTGTGCTTTGAGGATCGAGATAACCGAACGGTTGATCAGGCTGCGGCCATAGATCGAGCTCACCACGTTGTTGTTGCGGTAGAGCTGACCGATAAGCGGGATCATCGCTTCAGCCAGGGCTTCACGATCGATCCACTCACCAAGACACTGGTCGGGCTTCTGAGTCACGGTAACCTTCCACATGTAGGGGAACAAAAAAGGGGCTACATTATGACGCCCCGCGGCGCATCGGGCAATGAGCGCCTGTCGCCGGCGCCAGCCCCCGTCGCCAAGCCCTTTCGAACCTGACAGCGCGCCTCGTCACCGGTACAATCGACCTCTTTGCCGCAACGCTTGGAGTCCGATCTCCCGTGTCAGTTCTGCGCCTACCGCAAATGTCGGCCACGGCCGGCAAACAAACCTGGGGCAACCTGCCCGGCGCGGCCTTGAGCCTGGCCGTCGCCGAGGCTGCCAGTACCGCCGGTCGCTTCACCTTGTTGCTCACCGCCGACAGCCAGGCGGCCGACCGCCTGGAGCAGGAGCTGCGCTTCTTCGCGCCAGAACTGCCGGTGCTGCCTTTCCCCGACTGGGAAACCCTGCCCTACGACCTGTTCTCGCCGCACCAGGACATCATCTCCCAGCGTATCGCCAGCCTCTACCGGCTGCCGGAGCTGGACCACGGCATTCTCGTCGTGCCGATCACCACCGCCCTGCACCGCCTGGCCCCCACGCGCTTCCTGCTGGGCAGCAGCCTGGTGCTGGACGTGGGCCAGAAGATCGACGTCGAGCAGATGCGCGCGCGCCTGGAAGCCAGCGGCTACCGCTGCGTCGACACGGTCTACGAGCATGGCGAGTTCGCCGTGCGCGGCGCGCTGATCGACCTGTTCCCCATGGGCAGCAAGCAGCCGTACCGCATCGACCTGTTCGACGACGAGATCGAGACCCTGCGTACCTTCGACCCGGAGAGCCAGCGCTCGATCGACAAGGTCGACTCGATCCGCCTGCTGCCGGCGCGCGAGTTCCCCATGCAGAAGGACGAGGTGACGCGCTTCAAGGCGCGTTTCCGCGAACGCTTCGACGTCGACTTCCGCCGCAGCGCGATCTTCCAGGACCTCACCAGCGGCATCATCCCCGCTGGCATCGAGTACTACCTGCCGTTGTTCTTCGAAGAAACCGCCACCCTGTTCGACTACCTGCCGGCCGACACCCAGGTGTTCTCGCTGCCGGGCGTGGAGCAGGCCGCCGAACACTTCTGGAACGATGTGCGCGGGCGCTATGAAGAGCGCCGCGGCGATATGAGCCGGCCGCTGCTGCCACCGGCGGAGCTGTTCCTGCCGGTGGAGGATTGCTTCGCCCGCCTCAAGCAGTGGCCACGAGTGGTGATCAGTGGCGAAGACGTCGAGGCCGGCGCTGGCCGTGAGCGCTTCGCCGCCCGCGCCCTGCCCAACCTGGCCATCGAGGCCAAGGCCCACCAGCCGCTGGCGGAGCTGGCCAACTTCCTCGACCAGTTCAGCGGCCGCGTGCTGTTCACCGCCGAGTCCGCGGGCCGCCGCGAAGTGCTGCTCGAGTTGCTCGAACGCCTCAAGCTGCGCCCGCAGACCGTCGACGGCTGGGCCGACTTCGTCACTGGCGGCGAACGCCTGGCGATCACCATCGCACCGCTGGACGACGGCCTGCTGCTGGACGACCCCGCCATTGCCCTGGTAGCGGAAAGCCCGCTGTTCGGCCAGCGCGTGATGCAGCGCAGGCGCCGCGAGAAACGCGGCGAGGCGGCCAACGACGCGGTGATCAAGAACCTCACCGAGCTGCGCGAAGGCGCGCCGGTGGTGCACATCGACCATGGCGTGGGCCGCTACCTGGGCCTGGCCACCCTGGAAATCGACGGCCAGGCCGCCGAGTTCCTCACCCTCGAATACGCCGAGGGCGCCAAGCTCTACGTGCCGGTGGCCAACCTGCACCTGATCGCCCGCTACACCGGCAGCGACGACGCCCTGGCCCCACTGCACCGGCTGGGTTCAGAAGCCTGGCAGAAAGCCAAGCGCAAGGCCGCCGAGCAGGTGCGCGACGTCGCCGCCGAGCTGCTCGATATCTATGCCCGCCGCGCCGCGCGCAAAGGCTACGCCTTCGCCGACCCGGCCGCCGACTACGCCACCTTCAGCGCCGGCTTCCCGTTCGAGGAAACCCCCGACCAGCAGACCGCCATCGAGGCGGTGCGGGCCGACATGCTCGCCGGCCAGCCCATGGACCGCCTGGTGTGCGGCGACGTCGGCTTCGGCAAGACCGAGGTGGCCATGCGCGCCGCCTTCATCGCCGTGCACAGCGGCCGCCAGGTGGCGGTGCTGGTACCCACCACGCTGCTGGCCCAGCAGCACTACAACAGTTTCCGCGACCGCTTCGCCGACTGGCCGGTGAAGGTCGAGGTGATGAGCCGCTTCAAGTCGGCCAAGGAAGTCGCCAGCGCCGCGGCGGAACTGGCCGAAGGCAAGATCGACATCCTCATCGGCACCCACAAGCTGCTGCAGGACGATGTGCGCTTCAAGGACCTGGGCCTGGCCATCATCGACGAGGAACACCGCTTCGGCGTGCGCCAGAAGGAACAGCTCAAGGCGCTGCGCAGCGAGGTGGACATCCTCACACTGACCGCAACGCCGATTCCGCGCACGCTGAACATGGCGGTTTCGGGCATGCGCGACCTGTCGATCATCGCCACCCCGCCAGCGCGGCGCCTGTCGGTGCGCACCTTCGTCATGGAGCAGAACAAGAGCACCGTGAAGGAGGCGCTGCTGCGCGAACTGCTGCGCGGTGGCCAGGTGTACTACCTGCACAACGATGTGAAGAGCATCGAGAAGTGCGCCGCCGAGCTGGCCGAGCTGGTGCCCGAGGCACGTATCGGCATCGGTCACGGGCAGATGCGCGAACGCGAGCTCGAGCAGGTGATGAGTGACTTCTATCACAAGCGTTTCAACGTGCTGATCGCCTCGACCATCATCGAGACCGGCATCGACGTGCCGAGCGCCAACACCATCGTCATCGAGCGCGCCGACAAGTTCGGCCTGGCGCAATTGCACCAGTTGCGTGGTCGGGTCGGGCGCAGCCACCACCAGGCCTATGCCTACCTGCTGACGCCACCGCGCCAGCAGATCAGTGCCGACGCCGAGAAACGCCTGGAGGCCATCGCCAACACCCAGGACCTGGGCGCGGGCTTCGTCCTGGCCACCAACGACCTGGAGATCCGCGGCGCCGGCGAACTGCTCGGCGAAGGCCAGAGCGGGCAGATCCAGGCGGTCGGCTTCACCCTGTACATGGAGATGCTCGAGCGCGCGGTCAAGGCCATCCGCAAGGGCACCCAGCCGAACCTCGAACAGCCGCTCGGCGGCGGCCCGGAGATCAACCTGCGCCTGCCGGCGCTGATCCCCGAGGACTACCTGCCCGACGTGCATGCGCGCCTGATCCTGTACAAGCGCATCGCCTCGGCGGCCGACGAAGAGGGCCTCAAGGACCTGCAGGTGGAGATGATCGACCGCTTCGGCCTGCTGCCGGAACCGACCAAGAACCTGATGCGCCTGACCCTGCTCAAGCTGCAGGCGGAAAAGCTCGGCATCAAGAAGGTCGACGCCGGCCCCAACGGCGGCAAGCTCGAGTTCGAGGCCGAAACCCCGGTCGACCCGCTGACCCTGATCAAGCTGATCCAGGGCCAGCCCAAACGCTACAAGTTCGAAGGCGCGACCCAGTTCCGCTTCCTGGTGCCGATGGAACGCCCCGAAGAACGTTTCAACACCCTGGAAGCGCTGTTCGAGCGCCTTACCCCACAAACACACTAAGGAAGCTTCATGCGTGCCATCCGTTGCCTGACCTTGCTGCTGACGCTGATCGCGCCGGCCGCCTTCGCCGCAGGCCCGTATCAGGTGGAAATGGTCCTGGTGCGGCAGAACGCCGTAGCGGCCATTACCAGTCCGTTTGCCCCGGAAGACTGGAGCGCCGGCGCGCCACGCCTGGACAAGGGCGCTGAACGCCCGACCGGCCTGGGTGACGAGGTCACCCGCCTGCAGGCCACCGCCGACTACACCGTGCTGCTGCACAAGGCCTGGCAACAGGATGGCGAAACCGTTGCCCTGAGTGCCGGTGACGAACAGTTCGGCCACTTCCCGATCGAGGGCAACCTGCGCATCAAGGAAAGCCGCTTCATCGCCGTTGACGCCAACCTCTGGGTCAACCAGCTCGACGGCAATGGCAGCGTGCTGCGCAGCGAGCAGTTCAAGCAGAGCAACAGCAACATGAAGGCCGGGCAGCTGACCTTCCTCGATGGCGGGCACCTGGCCGTGCTGCTCAAGGTTTCACCGGCCGGCATGCGCAAGATGCCGCTGCCCGACCCGGAAATGATGGAGCAGTGAAACCGTGAACGCCGATGTGCAGAAGCTGGCGGCCGAGAACCCGAGCTGGAAGCGCGACTTTTCCGCGGCCACCCTGCAACGTGGCGAGCGCTACGCCGAACAGGGCCTGGTGCAGATCCAGTCCCACGGCGATTCACGCATCGAGTCCACCTGCCGCGGCAGCGGCGGCAATGTCTACCGCCAGCGGATCATCATCACCGCGGGGCCATCCGGGCAATGCCATGTGCGCGGCAACTGCTCCTGCCCGGTCGGCGAGAACTGCAAGCACTGCGCCGCCGCGCTCTACACCCTGGCCAGCAGCTACGGGCGCGGCGCGGCCAGCGGCGAGCAACTGCCCCATCACCTGCAGCATTGGTTGCAAGGCCTGGAGCAGCCCACCCCCAGGCAAGACGGCGCTGAAGACCGGCGCGGGCGCATGGTCTGCTACCAACTCATGCTCAAGGACGACAAGAGCTGCGCCTTGCGCGTGCGCAAAGGCACCCGCGAAGAGCATGGCATTCGCTACAGCCGCATCCATTCGCTGTACGAACTGCTCTACGAGCCGCCAAAATACGTCAAGGAAGAAGACCTGCGCATCCTGCGTCAGCTTTCGGCGCAGAACGCGCCTTTCGGCCAGGAGCGCGGTTTCGCGCTGAAAGGGCACGAGGGCGGCGAACTGCTGCAGCGGGCGCTGGATACCGGGCGCCTGATGTTCATCGAAGACTTTCCCTTGATGGTTCAGGGCGCCCCGCGCCAGGCGCAATTCCGCTGGGTACGCCTGAACAGTGGCGACTATCGGGGCATGTGGTACAACGGCGAGGAACCGCTCAATTGCGTGCTGCCGCTGGTGCCGCTGTTCTACTTCGATGTCGACAGCCAAGAAGTCGGCACCGTCACCCACACCCTCGACCCGCACACCGCCCTGCAGCTGTCCCTTGCCCCCGATGTACCGGAACACCTTATCGTGCCTCTCAGCCACAAGCTCAACGCGCTCAACCATGGCCTGCCGACCCCCACCGCCGTGCAGGAGGAACAGCTCGACGGCATCGAGCCGACCCCACACTTGACCCTCGGCAGTCTCGAATTCAGCGCCTACACGCCCAAGACCGGGCGCATGCAACGCCAGATGCAGCACCGCGCCGCGTTGGCGTTCGACTACGACGGCCTGCGTGCCAGCGGCAGCGACGACAAGTCACTCAGCCGCCTGGTGGGCACCACCAGCCAACGCATCCAGCGCCAGCCACAGGCCGAGCAGGCCCTACGCATGGCCCTGCGCGACCACGGCTTCAAGGTGGCGACCCGTCAGAGCAAGGCCCTCCCCGACAGTGCCGGCGAAATGTACCAGTTGCCCGACGACGAAGCCTGGCTGCGCTTCGCCCGCGAGGGCCTGCCGCGCCTGCGCGAAGCGGGCTGGGCGATCGACGTGCACCGCGACTTCGCGTTCAACCTGCACGAGGTCGACGACTGGTATGCCACCATCGAGGAAGCGCCAGGCCACGAATGGTTCGACCTCGAGCTGGGTATCGTGGTCGACGGCCAGCGCCACAGCCTGCTGCCCATTGTCCTGCAACTGCTGCGCACCAGCCCGGAACTGCTGCGACCCAGCGAACTGGCGCGGCGCAATGACGACGAGCACCTGCTGATTGACCTCAACCGCGCCCGCCATGACGGCCCGGCACTGCGGGTCGCCCTGCCCTACGGGCGCATCAAGGCGGTGATGGGCACCCTGGGCGAACTGTACCTGCACGAGGACGCCGTGGGCCCGAGCCTGCGCCTGGACCGCACCGATGCCGCGCGCCTCAACGAAATCGACCACCTGCCGCTGCAATGGGAAGGCGGCAGCCATGTGCGCGATCTGGGCCGACGCCTGCGTGACGCTCGCGACCTGCAGGTGATGCCGCCCAAAGGCCTGAACGCCACATTGCGCCCCTACCAGCAGCAAGGCCTGAACTGGCTGCAGGCCCTGCGCGAGATGGGCACCGGCGGCATCCTCGGCGACGACATGGGCTTGGGCAAGACCCTGCAGACCCTGGCCCACCTGCTGCTGGAGAAAGAAAGCGGGCGCCTGGCACATCCGGCGCTGGCGGTGATGCCCACCAGCCTGGTGCCCAACTGGCTCGACGAAGCCCGGCGCTTCGCCCCCGACCTGCGCGTGCTGGCCTTGCACGGCCCAGGCCGCAACAAGCACTTCGCCAATCTGGCCGACTATGACCTGGTGCTGACCACCTACGCCCTCGCCCCCCGCGACCTCGAACCACTCAAGGCCCAGCCCTGGCACCTGCTGGTGCTGGACGAGGCGCAGAACATCAAGAGCAGCACCAGCAAGGCGGCCCAGGCCGTTCGCGAGCTGCAGGCCAGCCAGCGGCTGTGCCTGACCGGCACGCCGATGGAGAACAACCTCGGCGAGCTGTGGTCGATCTTCCACTTCCTGATGCCCGGCTGGCTGGGCGACAGCAAGCGCTTCACCCAGGACTACCGTACCCCGATCGAGCGTCACGGCGACGCTGAGCGCATGGCCCACCTGGCCAGCCGCATCCGCCCGTTCCTGCTGCGCCGTACCAAGGAACAGGTGGCCACCGAACTGCCGGCCAAGACCGAAATGATCCACTGGGTCGAGCTCAGCGACGCCCAACGCGACACCTACGAGGCGCTGCGGGTGGCAATGGACAAGAAGGTCCGCGACGAGATCGCCCGCAACGGCGCCGCGCGCAGCCAGATCGTCATCCTCGATGCACTACTCAAGTTGCGCCAGGTGTGCTGCGACCTGCGCCTGGTCAAGGGCACCGAGGCCAAGGGTTCGTTCGCCGACAAGGGCAAGCTGGGCAGCCTGCTGGAGATGCTCGAGGAGCTGCTCAGCGAGGGGCGCAAGGTGCTGCTGTTCTCGCAGTTCACCTCGATGCTGGCACTGATCGAGTTCGAGCTGGAGAAGCGCGGCATCCGCTACAGCCTGCTGACCGGCGATACCCGCGACCGTCGCGCCCCCGTGCAGCAGTTCCAGAATGGCGACAGCGAGGTATTCCTGATCAGCCTCAAGGCCGGCGGCACGGGGCTTAACCTGACCGCCGCCGACACCGTGATCCACTACGACCCGTGGTGGAACCCGGCCAGCGAGAACCAGGCCACCGACCGCGCCTACCGCATCGGCCAGGACAAGCCGGTGTTCGTGTTCAAGCTGATCACCCGTGGAACGGTGGAAGAGAAGATCCAGCAATTGCAGCAAGAGAAGGCGGCACTGGCAGCCGGGCTGCTCGATGGCGGGCAGGCCGGGCAATGGCGGTTGGGGGATGAAGAGATCGAGGCGCTGTTCGCGCCGCTGCCGGGCAAGCGAAGTAAGTAAAAGCCCGCTCCCACGAACCCTCAGGGGGGCGTGGCAGCGGGCTTGCCCAGGACGAGGCCAGCGAGGTCAATCGACCAGCTGGGCTTCCTTCAACGCCCCCAACGCCTCCAGCCAGCGCGGCTGCTGGCGGTAATCGGTACGTGCGAAGCCCTGCCCGCGCATCCGTGCAATCCGCGGCGACGGCTTGACCTTCATGCGCTGCGCCGCGCTCAGCGCCAGCTCGGCCGAAGCCCGGTCATTGCACACCAGGCCCATGTCGCACCCAGCACTGAGCGCCGCCTCGATGCGGCTGGCGGCATCGCCCACCACGTGGGCGCCGGCCATGGACAGGTCATCGCTGAAGATCACCCCGTCGAAGCCCAGCTCGCCGCGCAGGATGTCCTGCAGCCAGCGCCGGGAGAAGCCGGCCGGCTGATTGTCGACCTGCGGGTAGATCACGTGGGCCGGCATCACCGCCGCCAACTGCCCGCTCAGGCGGGTGAACGGCACCAGGTCGGCCGCGCGCAGCTGTTCCAGGCTGCGCTCATCGACCGGGATCGCCACATGGGAATCGGCCTCGGCCCAGCCGTGACCGGGGAAATGCTTGCCACAGGCGGCCATGCCCGCGGCATTCATGCCACGGATGAAGGCGCCGGCCAGTTCGGTAGCCCGCTGCGGATTGCCTTCGAAGGCGCGGCTGCCGACCACGGCACTGCGCTGATGGTCGAGATCCAGCACCGGGGCAAAGCTCAGGTCCAGGCCTACCGCCAGCACCTCGGTGGCCATCAGCCAGCCGCACTGCTCGGCCAGGTATTCGGCATTGGCGTTGTCGGCGATGGCGCGCATGGCCGGCAGGCGCACGAAGCCCTGGCGCAGGCGCTGGACCCGCCCGCCTTCCTGGTCCACGGCGAGGATCAGCTCGGGGCGGATGGCGCGGATCGAGGCGCACAGCTCGCGCACCTGGCGCGGGCTGTCGATGTTGCGGGCAAAGATGATCAGGCCGGCCACTTCGGGCTGGCGCAGCAGATGGCGGTCTTCGGCGGTCAGCCATTTACCGGCGATATCCACCATCAGGGAGCCTTGCAGGCTGGCAGTCATTGGGAATCCTTCATTGGAGATCCGGAGGTCGCGCAGACGCACGCACACATCGGACAACGCGGTGTCCGATGGTTCAGTGGCGAAGCTGCCGTGCTGACGGGAATTGCGGCGGGGGCGAGTTCAGGCATGGGCGCTAGCTTAGCGCAAGCGCCCTGCCCCGCCCAGTGCTCAGGCCTTGGCGGGCGCGCCGGACTTGCTGCGTGGGCGCAATTGCGCCGCGGCCATGGCCTGGTCGGTGACACCGCTGTCGGCACGCATGCCGGCGGCCAGGAACGGCACCATCAGGCGCATCACCTGCTCGATCGAGGTGTTGATGCCGAAGTCGGTTTCGGCGATGGCGCGCAGGGCCTTGATACCCGACATGCTGAACGCCGCGGCGCCGAGCATGAAGTGCACGCGCCAGAACAGCTCCAGTGGCGGAATGCGCGGCGCGGCCTCGTTAACCAGCAGCATGTAGCGGCGGAACACCTTGCCGTACATGTCTTCCAGGTAACGGCGCAGGTGCCCCTGGCTCTGGCTGAAGGCCAGGCCCAGCAGGCGCATGAAGATCGACAAGTCGTTGTTGCTGCGTGGTTGCACGACCAGGGCCTGCTCCACCAGCATTTCCAGCAGTTCCTCGAGCGAGGCCTTCTGCTCGGGACGCGCCTGGTGGCGGTCGAGCTCACGCTCCAGGCTGGCGCAGAACGGGCCCAGGAAGCGCGAAAAGACCGCCTGGATCAGGGCTTTCTTCGAACCGAAATGGTAGTTCACCGCCGCCAGGTTGACTCCGGCCTTGCTGGTGATCAGCCGCAATGAGGTTTCCGCGAACCCGCGCTCCGCGAACAGCTGCTCCGCCGCATCGAGGATGCGCTCAACGGTTTCCGATTGGGCCATGACTACTCCGCCTGACAAACAGTTGTTTGAAACATACGTTTCAAGGCTGATTCTGTCAAGACTCGATGACCGGGCGGTCGCTCATTTAAACACAGCCACAAGGCATTGAATGCGCACGCTTTGCAGCCGATGTGCTTGCAGCTTGCCAGCCACTGTATATAATCCCAGTCACTGTATATAAAGACAGAGCCCTCGCCCATGCTGAAACTGACGCCACGCCAAGCCGAGATTCTGGCTTTCATCAAACGCTGCCTCGAAGACAACGGCTTCCCGCCGACCCGTGCCGAGATCGCCCAGGAGTTGGGCTTCAAGTCGCCCAACGCCGCCGAGGAGCACCTGAAAGCCCTGGCCCGCAAGGGCGCCATCGAGATGACCCCTGGCGCTTCCCGCGGTATCCGCATCCCCGGCCTCGAGCCCAAGCAAGAGGACAGCGGCCTGCCCATCATCGGCCGCGTCGCCGCCGGTGCACCGATCCTCGCCGAACAACACATCGAGGACTCCTGCAGTATCAACCCGGCGTTCTTCCACCCTCGCGCCGATTACCTGCTGCGGGTGCATGGCATGAGCATGAAGGACATCGGTATTTTCGACGGCGACCTGCTTGCCGTGCACACCACCCGCGAAGCCCGCAATGGCCAGATCGTGGTGGCCCGTATCGGCGACGAAGTGACCGTCAAGCGCTTCAAGCGCGAAGGCAGCAAGGTCTGGCTGATCGCCGAAAACCCCGAATTCGCCCCCATCGAAGTCGACCTGAAGGACCAGGAGCTGGTGATCGAGGGCTTGAGCGTCGGCGTTCTGCGCCGCTGAACCAGGAGGCGTCATGCAGCCGTTCACCCATGTACCCCAGCAAGCCCAGCTGCCGCTGTTCGAGGCCTTCCTTGCCCAGCCGGTGCTACCAGGCCTCAAGCCCAGCGCGCCACCGCGCAAGAGCAGCCAGCCAGAGCTGTTCAGCGAGCTGGCCCTGCGCGGCGCGGCAGGGCACTGCCAGAGCCTGCTGGCGCCGATCCTGCGCGAACTCAGCGAAGAAGACGACAGCCGCTGGCTGACGCTCATCGCCCCACCCGGCAGCCTCACCCAGGCCTGGCTGCGCGACGCCGGCCTAAACCGCGAACGCATCCTGCTGCTGCAACCCGGCGGCAGGCAGACAGCCCTGCAACTGGCCTGCGAGGCACTGCGCCTCGGGCACAGCCATACCGTGGTCAGCTGGCTGGGCACCATCAACAGCAACGCCCGCCAACAGCTGCAGCGCGCAGCGGCCAGCGGAAACGCACAAAGCCTGAACATCCGCCTCGGCTGATGTTCAGGCTTTGCCTGTCAATCGCTTGAAACCCTGGGCCGCTACCGTGGCTCAGTGAAGGACGCGCGGCCCCTCTTCACGCTCGAAGTCGCCTTCAACCAGGCGGCCGGCCATTTGCACGCCGACGCTGAGCATGGCCTTGGCCACTTCCACATGCTGTCCTTGCAGGAATGCCTTGGCATCCTCGGAGAAATCCAGGGTTACCAGGGAGCCTTCATCTTCGGCGCGGCGCAGCTCGATCCGGCCATCAGGCAACTCGACAATTTCTAGAAAGGACGTTGACATAAAGGGCCTGCTTTTCACGAAAGGCCATTAGTGTACCAGCCATGGAAGCGCTCAGCACTCACTCAGCGCATCGCGGAATCGTCTCACCAGGCTTTTCAGGTTCTGCCGCCAGGCCTCCAACTCCTCCCGGGAAAGCTCAGCCGGCTCAGACGCGTCCAGATTGACGGCCTGGATCAGCGGCTGGGTAACGTCACCCTTCACGGTTTTCTTCGCGACCGGTGGTCGGAACAAATCGGCATAAGCCGCCAGCAGACGCGCCAGCCAGGTTTCCGGCTGGCGGGCCAGCTCCAGCAGCTCGGCCATTTCCGGGATCGCCACGCTCTGCAGCACCTCGTCGCTGAACAGCAACTCCGCCCGTGCCGCCGAGGCCTGGGGCAGGCGGTAGAAGCCGGCGATCTCGTGGCATAGCCCAAGCAGCGCGCCATACAGGTGGAACAGCGCCGACTCGCGCTCGGCCTGGAGCAGCCCCTGGGCATTCATCGCCTGGCTGTCCGCGGCCTTGGCCATGGACTCCAGCGCGAGGCCGGCGAAGAACAGTTTCTGGTTGGTGCGAGTGTAGAGTTCCTGGGCCATTTCGACTGACTCCTGAAGGCTGCAAGGCGATTGCCTGCAGTTTCAGGGATTGCGCTTTGCTTGTCATCAAATGACTGGGGGCGCGGAGCGGCCCCAGTCACGCCTTCAGATCAGCGCTTGTCTTCGACCTTCCACGCCTTGCCGTCGTAGAACGCCTTCCAGCCGGTAGGCTTGCCGTCAACCTCGGACTGCACGTACTGCTCCTTGGTCTTGCGGCTATAGCGGATCACCGTCGGGCGCCCTTCCGGGTCCTTCTGTGGCGCCTCGCAGAGGAAGTGATACTTCGGATCGATCTCATGCTTGTGCGGGACGATCTCCAGCACCAGCGGCGCACGGGTTTCGCGGTTTTTCGGGAACTGGCTGGCGGCCAGGAACAGACCTGAGGCACCGTCACGCAGCACGTAGGTATCGTCGACCTTCTCGCACTTGAGCTCCGGCATGTCCACCTTGTCCATTTTCGGTGGCGCCGCCTCGCCGCTCTTGAGCAGCTTGCGGGTGTTCTTGCAGGTTGGGTTGGTGCAGCCGAAGAACTTGCCGAAACGGCCGGTCTTGAGCTGCATCTCGCTGCCGCACTTGTCGCATTCCAGGCTCGGGCCTTCGTAGCCCTTGATGCGGTAGTTGCCTTCTTCGATCTCGTAGCCGACGCAGTCCGGGTTGTTACCGCAGATGTGAAGCTTGCGCTTCTCGTCGAGCAGGTAGGCATCCATCGCCGTCGCGCAGATCGGGCAGCGGTGCTTGCCGCGCAGCACCAGGGACTCGGACTCGCCCTCGTCGTCAGCGGCGATTTCGTCGCCCGGCACCAGGTTGACCGTTGCCTTGCAACGCTCCTTCGGCGGCAAGCTATAGCCCGAGCAGCCGAGGAACACGCCAGTGGACGCGGTACGGATCATCATTGGCCGGCCACATTCCTTGCACGGAATGTTGGTCAGGGTCGGCTGGTTGGCGCGCATGCCGTGCTCGCTGGACTCGGCGGTCTGCAACTTCTTGCTGAAATCGCCATAGAACTCGTCGAGGACGTTCTTCCAGTCACGCTCGCCCTGGGCCACGTCGTCGAGGTTCTCCTCCATGCCGGCGGTGAAGCCGTAGTCCATCAGGTTGGCGAAGCTCTCGGACAGGCGCTCGGTGACGATGTCGCCCATCTTCTCGGAGTAGAAGCGACGGTTGTGCAGGGTAACGTAGCCGCGGTCCTGGATGGTGGAAATGATCGCCGCATAGGTGGATGGGCGGCCGATGCCGCGCTTTTCCATCTCCTTGACCAGGCTGGCTTCGGTGAAGCGCGCCGGCGGCTTGGTGAAGTGCTGGCTGGGATCGAGCTGGATCAGCTTGAGCGCTTCACCCTGGGCCATTTCCGGCAGCACGTCGTCTTCGCCCGGTTTGCTCTGCTGCGGCAGGACACGGGTGTAACCATCAAACTTGAGGATACGGCCCTTGGCGCGCAGCTCGAACTCGCCCGCCACCACGGTGACACTGGTGGACAGGTACTGCGCCGGCGGCATCTGGCAAGCCAGGAACTGGCGCCAGATCAGCTCGTACAGGCGCTCGGCGTCACGCTCCATGCCACTGAGCTTGGTCGGGTGGGTACTGACGTCGGACGGACGGATCGCTTCGTGCGCCTCCTGGGCCCCTTCCTTGCTGCCATAGACGATGGGCGCGGCAGGCAGGTACTGCTTGCCGAACTCCTTCTCGATGTAGCTGCGGGCCATCTCGACAGCGTCGGTCGACAGGTTGGTCGAGTCGGTACGCATGTAGGTGATGTAGCCGGCTTCGTACAGACGCTGGGCCATCATCATGGTCTTCTTCACCCCGAAGCCCAGGCGATTGCTTGCGGCCTGCTGCAGGGTGGAGGTAATGAACGGTGCCGAAGGCTTGCTGCTGGTCGGCCGGTCCTCGCGCTTGCTCACGCTGTAGCTCGAGGCCTTGAGCTTCTCCAGCGCGGCCATGGCCTGGGCTTCGTTAAGCGGCTTGAAGGCCTCGCCCTTCTCACGGGCGACCTCGAAACGCACCTTGGCGTTCTTGGCAGTACCCAGGTCGGCGTGGACTTCCCAGTACTCTTCGGGGTTGAACGCCCGGATCTCGCGCTCGCGCTCGACCACCAGCTTCACCGCCACCGACTGTACGCGGCCGGCAGAAAGGCCACGGGCGATTTTCGCCCACAGCAGCGGCGAGACCATGTAGCCAACCACGCGATCAAGGAAACGCCGCGCCTGCTGGGCGTTGACCCGGTCAATATCGAGCTCGCCCGGCTGGGAGAAGGCTTCCTGGATGGCTTTCTTGGTGATCTCGTTGAACACCACGCGCTTGTAACGACTGTCGTCGCCGCCGATGGCCTCGCGCAGGTGCCAGGCGATGGCTTCCCCCTCGCGATCCAAGTCGGTTGCGAGATAGATGGTGTCGGCATCCTTGGCCAGGCGGCGCAGCTCCTCGATGACCTTCTCCTTGCCGGGAAGGATCTCGTACTTGGCCTTCCAGCCCGCCTCGGGGTCGACGCCCATGCGTGCAACCAGGGTACGGCGCGCCTTTTCCTTCGGCGACAAGGCCGGAGCCTCGGCCGCGGCCTTGCCACGCTTGGCCGCCGGTTCCTTGCTCGCACTGGCGGAACCGCTGGTGGGAAGGTCACGGATGTGGCCGATACTCGACTTCACCACGTACTGGCTGCCCAGGTACTTGTTGATGGTCTTGGCCTTGGCCGGGGATTCCACAATGACCAGCGATTTGCCCATGGATCGGAGTATTCCTGAATCTGAAGATGAAAAACGCGTCAGGTGCCGGACGCGGCACCGCTATATATAGTGGCAAAAGAGTGAGGTCAAGCGCGCTCTATCACTCGTGCACCTTGCCCAGCCGCTCGCCAAGGCCCTCTTCGGCCTTGACCAAAGCAAAGCGTGGCACCTGCTCGCCGTCAACCTCGACGGACTCCTGGAACATCGAAAGTGGCCTGACCCAGAAGCTGTAATCACCATACAGACACTGGTAGAACACCATCCACTCCTCGCTCTCGGAGTGTCGCGCAGCGCTGAAAACACGGTACTCAGGGCCTTTGTAATGCCGGTACACACCAGGTTGTATCTGCATGTCGCTCGCCCTCTTGAACAAATCCTGTAAAAAACAAAAGCCGGGGCACATGGCCCCGGCTGCTGTCCTGCGACGCGATCAGACGCGTTCGAAGACAGTGGTGATGCCTTGGCCCAGGCCGACACACATGGTGGCGACGCCCAGGGTACCGCCATTTTGCTTCATGACGTTGAGCAGGGTGCCGGAAATCCGCGCCCCCGAGCAACCGAACGGGTGACCCAGGGCGATAGCGCCGCCGTGCAGGTTAACCTTCTCATTCATCTTGTCGAGCACTTTCAGATCTTTCAGCACCGGCAGGGCCTGTGCGGCGAAAGCTTCGTTGAGCTCGAAGAAGTCGATGTCGGCGATGGTCAGACCAGCGCGCTTGAGGGCTTTCTGCGTCGACGGGACCGGGCCGTAGCCCATGATCGCCGGGTCCACGCCGGCGACCGCCATCGAACGGATGACCGCCAGTGGCTGGATCCCCAGGTCCATGGCGCGCTGGCCGGACATGACGATCATGCACGAGGCGCCGTCGGTGATCTGCGACGAGGTGCCCGCGGTGACGGTGCCGCCTTTCGGGTTGAACGCCGGCTTGAGCGACGCCAGGCCTTCGAGGGTGGTTTCCGGGCGAATGGTCTCGTCGTAGTCGAAGACCTTCAGGAAGCCGTTCTCGTCGTAACCCTGCATCGGGATGATCTCGTCCTTGAACTTGCCTTCGACCGTCGCCTTGTGGGCGAGCTGGTGCGAACGCACACCGAACAGATCCTGTTGCTCACGGGTGATGCCGTGCATCTTGCCCAGCATCTCGGCGGTCAGGCCCATCATCCCGGAAGCCTTGGCAGCGTGCAAGGACAGGTGCGGGTTGGGGTCGACGCCATGCATCATGCTGACGTGACCCATGTGCTCGACACCACCGATGACGAACACGTCGCCGTTGCCGGTCATGATCGCCTGGGCGGCGGTGTGCAGCGCGCTCATCGACGAGCCGCACAGGCGGCTGACGGTTTGCGCGGCGGAGGTGTGCGGGATCTGGGTCATCAGCGAGGCCATGCGGGCGATGTTCCAGCCCTGCTCCAGGGTCTGGTTGACGCAGCCCCAGATCACGTCCTCGACTTCTTTCGGGTCGACCTTGTCGTTGCGCTCCAGCAGCTTGCTGATCAGGTGCGCGGACATGTCTTCGGCACGGGTGTTGCGGTGCATGCCACCCTTGGAGCGGCCCATCGGCGTGCGACCGAAGTCGACAATCACCACGTCTCTTGGATTCAGGCTCATATCAATATTCTCGCTCTAGCTCGTGGGCGCTCAGTTGAAGAAGCGCTGGCCGTTCTTGGCCATTTCGCGCAGCTTCGCAGTGGGGTGGTACAGCGGCCCCAGGTCGGCGTACTTGTCGGCCAGTGCGACGAACTCGGCGACCCCGATCGAATCGATGTAGCGCAGCGCGCCACCGCGGAAGGGAGGGAAACCGATGCCGTAGACCAGGCCCATGTCGGCTTCGGCGGCGGTGGCGACGATGCCGTCCTCCAGGCAGCGCACGGTTTCCAGGCACAGCGGTACCATCATCCAGTTGATGATGTCTTCGTCGGTGACTTCACGCTGCTCGAAGATGACCGGCTTGAGCACGTCGAGCACGCTGGCGTCGGCGACTTTCTTCGGCTTGCCGCGCTTGTCGGTCTCGTAGGCGTAGAAGCCCTTGCCGTTCTTCTGGCCCAGGCGGTTGGCCTCGTACAGGGCGTCGACGGCCGAGCGACGCTCGTCCTTCATGCGGTCCGGGAAGCCTTCGGCCATCACGTCGCGGCCGTGGTGGCCGGTGTCGATGCCGACCACGTCCATCAGGTAGGCCGGGCCCATCGGCCAGCCGAACTTCTCCATCACCTTGTCGATGCGCACGAAGTCGACGCCTGCGCTGACCAGCTTGGCGAAGCCGCCGAAATACGGGAACAGCACGCGATTGACCAGGAAGCCCGGGCAGTCGTTGACCACGATCGGGTTCTTGCCCATCTTCTTGGCGTAGGCCACTGTGGTGGCCACGGCCACGTCGCTGGACTTCTCGCCACGGATGACTTCCACCAGCGGCATCATGTGCACCGGGTTGAAGAAGTGCATGCCGACGAAGTTTTCCGGACGCTTGAGCGCCTTGGCCAGCAGGTTGATGGAGATGGTCGAGGTATTGGAGGCGAGGATCGCATCCTCTTTCACCTGGCCTTCCACTTCAGCCAGCACGGCTTGCTTGACCTTCGGGTTCTCGACCACGGCCTCGACGATGATATCGACGTTGCCGAAGTCACCGTAGGACAGGGTCGGGCGAATGGCGTTGAGGGCCTCGGCCATCTTGGCCGGGGTCAGGCGCCCTTTCTCGACGCGCTTGCCGAGCAGCTTGGAGGCCTCGTTCAGGCCCAGCTGGATGGCTTCCTCGCGAATATCCTTCATCAGGATTGGCGTGCCCTTGACCGCCGACTGGTAGGCGATGCCGCCACCCATGATACCGGCGCCGAGCACGGCGGCCTGTTTCACGTCGTGAGCGATCTCGTCATGGGCCTTGGCCTTGCGCTTGAGCTCCTGGTCGTTCAGGAACAGGCCGATCAGGCTCTCGGCGACCGAGGTCTTGGCCAGCTTGGCGAAGCCTGCGGCCTCGACCTCGAGGGCCTTGTCACGGCCGAAGTTGGCGGCCTTCTGGATGGTCTTGATGGCCTCGACCGGGGCCGGGTAGTTCGGGCCGGCCTGGCCGGCAACGAAGCCCTTGGCGGTCTCGAAGGCCATCATCTGCTCGATGGCGTTGAGCTTGAGCTTTTCCAGCTTGGGCTGGCGCTTGGCCTTGTAGTCCAGCTCACCGCTGATGGCGCGCTTGACCAGGTCCAGGGCACCGGCCTGCAGCAGCTCAGGGGCGACCACGGCATCGACGGCGCCGACTTTCAGGGCGTCCTCGGCGCGGTTTTCCTTGCCGGAGGCGATCCACTCGATGGCGTTGTCCGAGCCGATCAGGCGCGGCAGGCGCACGGTGCCGCCAAAGCCTGGGTAGATGCCCAGCTTGACTTCCGGCAGGCCGATCTTGGCGCTGCTGGCCATGACCCGGTAGTCGGCGGCCAGGCACATCTCCAGCCCGCCACCCAGGGCGATGCCGTTGATGGCGACGACGGTCGGCACCTGCAGGTCTTCGAAGTCACTGAAAATGCGATTGGCTTCCAGGTTGCCGGCGACCAGTTCGGCCTCGGGCAGCTTGAAGTTGTCGACGAACTCGGTGATGTCGGCGCCGACGATGAACACGTCCTTGCCACTGCTGACGATCACGCCCTTGACCGAGGCATCGGCCTTGATCACGTCCACGGCCTGACGCAGCTCGTTCAGAGTGAGACGGTTGAACTTGTTGACGGACTCACCCTTGAGGTCGAACTTCAGTTCGACGATGCCGCTTTCAAGAGCCTTAACCGTGATGGCTTTACCTTCGTAAATCATCAACTGATCTCCACGATATGGAAGCTGAACAGTACACGTCGATCGCTGGCAGCAAGAGCCGGTCTACCGGTCCCTCGCCCCAGGCACACCCGTCGACGCGCTAATCGGGATTCTGTAAGAGCCGTCTGACATACAAACGCTCAATTCATACGCCCGTTTGACTTGGGTGTGCACACATTCCCCGAAAAGAACCGCGTTGTCAAATACTCGCGAAGGCCGTGAAAACGCGACTTTCCAGTCATCTTCTACCCTCCGGGTACGAAAAATGATGACAGTGATCGCCCTCCATTCATGTCAGCGATAGGCCACCCCGATGGCAGACGTGCTTTTTTTCTAAACGCATCCGGCCAGGATGGCTACACTGCGACTGATTGAAAGTATTTCCGGCCTGCCTGGCCCTGTGCTTCCACGCACAAACGCAAAACGGCGCACAGGAGCATGCTTGCTCCTGTGCGCCGTTTTGTGTCACACGGGCTCAGGCGAGGGTTTCGAGGGTCTGGGCAATATCCTGCAAAACAGATTTGTCGCCCCGCTCGCTCCAGTACAGCGCAATCATGCGACTGTCGGCCTCGACCTTGTAGACCGTTGCCGGCAGGCGGGCGAAGGTCTCGGCCAGGCGCTGATCCTCGCAGGGCTCGCGCCACTGGTTCCACCACACGCCCGGGGTGATCTGCCAGTAGCACCAGCTGTCCGCGCGCCCCTTGCGTCGTGCCCGGTGGTACTGCGGGCAGGGGCTTGGCGGCTCGTTTACCAGCCAGTGCGGCCACTGCTGCGGCGCCAGTTGCATGGCCAGCCCCATGCGCCGCCCCTCCAGACGCAGGCTCATCTGCTCGCTCTGTTTGCGCGAGGGGCGCAACCAGGCCAACGGGCTGAGAATCAGCGCAAGGATTGACACCACCAGCCATACCGTCATATCTGTAGACCTTATAAAGCGTTGCAAATGAGCGGGTTAGTCAGGTTTCACGGAAGATCCGCGCGAAAGCGACCATACTTCTACTATCGCGATTGTCAGGAGTACTGCACATGTCCTATGAACATCTTCTGGTCGCTGTCGACCTGACCGAAGAATGCGACCCGGTGATCAAGCGGGCCAAGGCCATTGCCCTGGCCAGCGGCGCCAAGGTCTCCCTGGTGCATATCGTCGAACCCATGGCCATGGCCTTCGGCGGCGACGTGCCGATGGACCTGTCGCAGTTGCAGCAGCAACAGTTCGACCAGGCCAAGGAACGCATGGAGCGCCTGTACAACAAATACCCAGATATCAATCGCGGCGACTCGCACCTGGTCTACGGCCAGCCGCGCCAGGAAATCCACCAGTTGGCCAAGGATCAGAAGTGCGACCTGATCGTGGTCGGCAGCCATGGCCGCCACGGCCTGGCCCTGCTGCTGGGCTCCACCGCCAACGACGTGCTGCACGGCGCGCCGTGCGATGTGTTGGCGGTGCGGTTGCAGAAGAAGGCCGAGTAATACTTTCATCGCGGGGCAAGCCCGCTCCCACAAAGCCCGTCAAACAGGGCTGCGTGGGAGCGAGCTTGTCCCGCGATGGCTTCAGCCTTCCAGCTCGGCCCAGCGCTCCACCAGCACGTCCAGCTCGCCCTGCAGCTTCTCGATCTTGGCCAGCACCGCCGCAGTCTCGGCAATCGGCCGCTGATAGAAGCCCGCCGCACTCACTTCTTCCTGTGCCTCGGCCATCCGCCGTTCCAGCTCATCGATCTGCCCCGGCAGCATTTCCAGCTCACGCTGCAGCTTGTAGCTGAGCTTCTTCTTGCTGGCATCGGCCGCAGGCGTAGCAGCGGCAAGCGGCGCCACCTCCTCCACCGGCGCCTGCACCACGGCGCTGTTGAGCTCGGACTTGCCACCCTTGCTCTCGGTCACGCCGAGCAGCTTCGGCGAACCACCCTGACGGATCCAGTCCTCGTAACCGCCGACGTACTCGCGCACGCGCCCTTCACCTTCGAACACCAGAGTGCTGGTCACCACGTTGTCGAGGAAGGCCCGGTCGTGACTGACCATCAGCACCGTGCCCTTGTAGTTCGACAGCACCTCCTCGAGCAGTTCGAGGGTCTCGACGTCGAGATCGTTGGTCGGTTCGTCCAGCACCAGCAGGTTGGCCGGCTTGCTGAACAGCTTGGCCAGCAGCAGGCGCGCGCGCTCGCCCCCGGACAGCGCCTTGACTGGTGTACGCGCACGCTGCGGGCTGAACAGGAAGTCGCCGAGGTAGCTGAGCACATGGCGGTTCTGGCCATCGATCTCGATGAAATCGCGGCCTTCGGCCAGGTTGTCGATGACGGTCTTTTCCAGGTCCAGCTGATGGCGCATCTGGTCGAAGTAGGCCACCTCCAGCTTGGTGCCCCGCTCGACCTTGCCACTGGTGGGCTCCAGGTCGCCCAGCATCAGCTTGAGCAGGGTCGTCTTGCCGGTGCCGTTGGCACCGAGCAGGCCGATACGGTCCTGGCGCTGCAGCACCATGGAGAAGTCCTTGACCAGCTTCGGTCCATTCTGGTGGGCGAAGCTGACGTCCTCCAGCACCATCACCTGCTTGCCGGACTTGTCCGCCACCTCGATCTGGATATTGGCCTTGCCCTGGCGTTCACGGCGCTCGCCGCGCTCCACGCGCAGCGCCTTGAGCGCGCGCACGCGGCCTTCGTTGCGGGTACGTCGGGCCTTGATGCCCTGGCGGATCCACACTTCCTCCTGGGCCAGGCGCTTGTCGAACAGCGCGTTGGCAGTGGCCTCGGCGGCCAGCTCGGCCTCCTTGTGCACCAGGAAGCTGGCGTAGTCGCCGTTCCAGTCGATCAGCCCGCCACGGTCCAGCTCGAGGATGCGCGTGGCCAGGTTCTGCAGGAAGGAACGGTCGTGGGTGATGAACAGCACCGCGCCACCGAAGCCTTTGAGCGCCTCTTCCAGCCAGGCGATGGCGCCGATGTCCAGGTGGTTGGTCGGTTCGTCGAGCAGCAGCAGGTCAGGCTCGGACACCAGCGCCTGGGCCAGCAGCACGCGCCGGCGCCAGCCGCCGGAAAGCTCGGCCAGGGTCTTGTCGGCCGGCAACTGCAGGCGGCTCAGGGTGCTTTCGACCACCTGCTGCAAGCGCCAGCCGTCACGGGCCTCGAGCTCGTGCTGGACGTGCATGAGCTTTTCCAGATCCTCGTCGCCGTGGATGTTCTGGCTCAGGTGATGGAACTGCGCCAGCAGCTCGCCGACGCCGTCTAGGCCGGCGGCCACCACGTCGAATACGCTACGCTCGTCGGCCACCGGCAGCTCCTGGGGCAGCTCGCCAATCTTCAGGCCTGGGGCGCGCCAGATATCGCCGTCATCGCCCTTCTGCTCGCCCTTGACCAGGCGCAGCATGCTCGACTTGCCCGTGCCGTTGCGGCCGATGATGCACACCCGCTCGCCACGGGCGATCTGCCAGGACACTTTGTCCAACAGCGGCATGGCGCCGAACGCGAGGGACACATCGCTGAATTTGAGCAGGGTCATGATCATCTCCAAAAACCGGGCGCGCATTCTACCTGACTTACCCCTTCACGGCATCAAAAGCCCGTTGCCGCGACAGAGCGTCGGATAACAACTCGATACAAGCACAGTGCTTTCGCCGGCCACCGGCAAACGGCTAAGCTAAGCAGTAATACTCAACAGTGCTGGCTCCGCCGTCACTTTCCATGGTTCCACTGCCCGGACGTATCATGCGCAGCCGCCTGTTACAAATTGCTTCCTGCCTGTTGCTGACCACCCTCGCCGCGAGCGTCGCACAGGCCGCCGACCTCACCCAGCAACGTCAATACTACGACGAGGCCAAGCGCGCCCTGGCCAAGGGCGACAAGGGCCCCTACCTGCGCTACGCGCAGGCGCTGCGCGATTACCCACTCACGCCCTATCTCACCTACGACGAGCTGACCGCCCGCCTCAAGAGCGCCAGCAACGAGGAGATCGAGGGTTTCCTCAAGGCCCATGGCGACCTGCCCCAGGCCAACTGGATGAAACTGCGCTGGTTGCGCTGGCTGGCCGAGCGCGGCGAATGGAACACCTTCACCCGCTATTACGACCCCAAGCTCAACTTCACCGAACTGGATTGCCTCAACGGCCAGTACCAGCTCTCCCACGGCCAGCGTGCCGAAGGCTTCGCCAGCGCCGAGAAGCTGTGGAACGTCGGCAAGTCCCAGCCCACGGCCTGCGACACCCTGTTCGCCATGTGGGCCGCCGAAGGTCAGCTGACCGAGGCCAAGCGCTGGCAGCGCGCCAAACTGGCGGCACAGGCGCGCAACTATGGGCTTGCGAACAATCTGGTGAAAACCCTCACCACCCTCGCCCCCCAGGGCAAGCTGCTGATCGACGTGGCGCAGAAGCCCGAGTTGCTCAACCAGCCTTCGCGCTTCACGCCCGTCAACGAGGCCATGTCCGACGTGGTCAGCCTTGGCCTTCGTCGCCTGGCCCGGCAGAACCCGGAGCAGGCCATGGCGCTGCTCGACGACTATGCCCAGCGCATGCACTTCTCCCGTGACGAGAAGGTCGCCATCGCCCGCGAGATCGGCCTGACCCTGGCCCGCCGCTACGACCCGCGCGCCCTCGACCTGATGACCCGCTACGACCCGGAGCTGCGCGACAACACTGTCAGCGAATGGCGCCTGCGCCTGCTGCTGCGCCTGGCCCGCTGGGAAGAAGCCTACGAACTGACAAAGCGCCTGCCCCAGGACCTGGCCAGTAGTAACCGCTGGAAGTACTGGCAGGCGCGCAGCCTGGAGCTGGCCCAGCCGAACAACCCGCAGGTCCCGCTGCTGTACAAGACCGTCGCCCGCGAACGCGACTTCTATGGCTTCCTCGCCGCCGACCGGGCGCAGACCCCCTACCAGCTGAACAACAAGCCGCTGGCACTGAGCCAAGCGATAACCAACAAGGTCCGCAACACCCCCGGCATCCGTCGCGCACTGGAGTTCCACGCCCGTGGCCAGATCGTCGAAGGGCGCCGCGAGTGGTACCACGTCAGCCGCCACTTCAACCGTGACGAAATGGTCGCCCAGGCTCGCCTGGCCTACGACATGCGCTGGTACTTCCCGGCTATCCGCACCATCAGCCAGGCCCAGTACTGGGACGACCTGGACATCCGCTTCCCGATGGCCCACCGCGACACCCTGGTGCGCGAAGCCAAGGTTCGCGGCCTGCATTCGAGCTGGGTGTTCGCCATCACCCGCCAGGAGAGCGCCTTCATGGAAGACGCCCGCTCCAGCGTCGGCGCCAGCGGCCTGATGCAGCTGATGCCGGGCACCGCCAAGGAAACCGCGCGCAAGTTCAGCATCCCGCTGGCTTCACCGGCCCAGGTCTTCAACCCGGACAAGAACATCCAGCTCGGCGCTGCCTACCTGAGCCAGGTGCACAGCCAGTTCAACGGTAACCGCGTGCTGGCCTCGGCCGCCTACAACGCCGGCCCCGGGCGTGTACGCCAGTGGCTCAAGGGCGCCAAGCACCTGAGTTTCGATGTGTGGGTCGAATCGATTCCGTTCGACGAGACGCGCCAGTACGTGCAGAACGTGCTGTCGTATTCGGTCATCTACGGGCAGAAGCTCAATTCACCGCAGCCGCTGGTGGATTGGCATGAGCGGTATTTCGACGATATGTGATTAGAGCCCTGTCGCGGGGCAAGTCGCATCGGTGCGCCGATGCGACTTGCCCCGCGATGACGCTATTCCAGAACCTCGACGTCCATCCCCACCTTCAGTTCCCCCTCGCCATCCACCGCCAGATTCTGGCCAAACAGCACATCCCCTTCCTTTTCGCGGAACGTCTTGAGCGTGGTCAACGGCTCACGGTCCGGGCTGCGTTCGCCCGTGGCGGGATCGAGGGTGGTGAGGATGCAGCGCACGCTCGGCTTGAGCACGCGGAAGGTCATGTTGCCAATACGGATGCGCTTCCAGCGGTCTTCGGCAAAGGCCTCGGCCCCCTCGACCACCAGGTTCGGGCGAAAACGCAGCATCTCCATCGGGCGCCCCACCCGACGGCTCAACTCATCCAGCGAGGCCTGGCCGATCAACAGCAGTGGAAAACCATCGGGAAAGGCCGCCCGGTCACTGTTGAGGCCGTAGCCGCTGGGCAGGTAGCGGGCCCGCTGCTCGGGGCAGTACACCAGCCTTACCGCCTTGCCCAGCAGCTCGCTGAGCCAGGCTGCGGCGGCATCGCCGGCATCGGGCACGCGCAAGGTGTCGCGCCAGATGGTGACGCCGCGCAGGGCCTCTTCGGCGGGCGGTACCGGCACCTCCAAGGGTGCCTGCCCCGGCGCCTGGAGCAGCAGTTGGCCCTGCTCGCCGTAATTGGCGCCAACCTGCCCCAGCCTCGGCCAGGCGCGCTGGGTCAGGAAGCGGCCGTTCTCCTGCTCCACCACCAGCCAGCGCCGGTCCCCGTCCAGGCCCAGGTTGCCGACAACCGACGCCTGCAGGCGCTGGGCCTGCGCCGATTTCACCGGGTACCGATACAACGCACTGAGAAACATCCCTGCCACCTTGCGCCAGTCGAAAGGCCAAGCTTATACCGGATCGGTACAGCCGTTACACCGTGGCGTCGTCCAGGCTCAGGCGTTGACGCACCACATCCACCAGGCGATCGGGCTGGAACTTGGACAGGAAGTTGTCGCAACCGACCTTCTTGACCATGGATTCGTTGAAGCTGCCCGACAGCGAGGTATGCAGTACCACGTACAGGCCACGCAAGCGCGGGTCGTTGCGGATTTCGGTGGTCAGCCGGTAACCATCCATCTCGGGCATCTCGGCATCGGTGAAGACCATCAGCAACTTCTCGCAGACATTCTCCCCTGCGTCCGCCCAACCCTTGAGCAGGCGCAGGGCCTTGAGGCCGTCGCTGGCCACGTGCAGCTTGACCCCCAGTTGCGAGAGGGTATCGCGCAGTTGCGCCAGGGCCACGGTGGAGTCGTCCACCAGCAGCACCTCGCGGCCACGGGCGCGGGCCAGCACCGGGTCTTCGAGCTTGTCGCGGGAGACCTTGGCGTTGTAGGGCACGATCTCGGCCAGCACCTTCTCCACGTCGATGACCTCCACCAGTTGCTCGTCGACCTTGGTGATCGCCGTGAGGTAGTGCTGGCGGCCAGCGCTGGCCGGCGGCGGCATGATGGCTTCCCAGTTCATGTTGACGATACGATCCACGCCCCCCACCAGGAACGCCTGCACCGAGCGGTTGTACTCGGTGACGATGATGGTGCTGTTTGGCCCCGGCTGCAGCGGACGCATGCCGATTGCCTGGGACAGGTCGATGACCGGCAGCGTCTGGCCGCGCAGGTTGACCACGCCACAGACGAACGAATGGCGCTGCGGCATCAGGGTCAGCTTGGGCAGTTGCAGCACCTCCTGGACCTTGAACACGTTGATGGCGAACAACTGCCGGCCGGCCAGCCGGAACATGAGGATTTCCAGGCGGTTCTCACCCACCAGTTGCGTGCGTTGGTCTACCGTGTCGAGAATGCCAGCCATTGGAAGCCCCCAGGCGTGAGTCGGGAAAAAGTGAATGCATCCCCCTGTATCGGCGGACACGGGCACAGCTTGACCCCTGATGGAAAAAGCCATGCGGGGTGATTGATATCACTTTACCATCATGCTTTACTGCTGCCACATCCTGCCATGCCCATCGTTCGCAACGAACGACCCGCCTGAAACCGCATCAGGGAAACCCCTAGTGGCAATCGGGTCCAACCTGATGTTCGCAATATCCATTAGCCATTAATGTGACGCCATTCTCACTGCATGAACGGAGTCAGGCTTTTGCGAGCGATCATCTTGGTACGGCCAATCCCTGAAGACGGGGCGCCATGATGGATAGCACTCCACTGCACAACGCCGCCGTGGCGGCCTTTTTGCAGGATGCGCAGGTCCTGTTGGCCAGGTCCCAGGAATGCCTGCAGCACCTGGAGCTGATCACCAACGATCCGGATGCCTGCCACAGCCTCAATGCCGCACTCGACACTCTCGCCCGACGAGCAGTCGCGCTCGACCTGCTCGAAGTGGCCCACCATGCCCTGGCCCTGCAACGACTGCTCGCGCCCGCGTGCGCCCAGCAGCACCTGCACGGTACCAGCCTGCCCGCGCTTGCGGCCTGCCTGACCCTGCTGGACTGGCAACTGGAGCTGCTCGACCCGCAGACCGGCCGCCTGGACATGGACACCGAGGAGCAACGACGCCTGCTGGCCGAGCTCGCCACCACCCTGGGCCAGCCGGCATCGCAACTGTGTGCCGATTGCCAGGAAGCCGGCACGTTCTGCGCCCACCCCCACGCCCAGGATGCGCTTGCAGAGCAAAGCCTCAGTGCAGCCGACCGCCAACATTAACCCGACTAAATGCGCGGCAACTAAACTCACTCAGGGTTTAACTTGAAAAGTTTGGCAAGTTTTTCCAAATGTTTTTGCCCGCTGGTTTTTTAGTTGATAGAGGCGCACTGGAAACATCTTTTAATAATGGCACTATGCTAGCCAGCGCCTTGCCCGCCAGACCCGCCACAGCCCGGAAAATCCGAGGTTTCAAGCAGTTATCCCCCCGCGACCAAATTCAATCAAAGTGATAACATGCGCACGTTCGAACATGCGCACCCAGACTATCGGGTGATTGGATACGTGCCCGGTGCTTGATTGAATGCACGGCACCAGCACCTCTGGCCAGGCATGTGCAATGCCCTCAACTGCAATAACTCAGTGGCTTCCCTATCTATGCTCCCACGCTTGAAGTTCCTCCAGCGTTGCCGCTCCAGAGTTGCCCTGCTCCGCTGGACGACCACGCTGCTGTGCATTGCATCGCTGGCGGCAAACCTGGTGGTGTACCTGCGCACCCTGCCATTGTCGGCCAGCCTGCTGTTGCTCCAGTTGCTGGCGATGATCGGCGTCGGCTGGCACCTGCGCCATTGGGCGCGCTCGATCAACCTGCGCCCGGCGGAACTGGCCACGCGCATGCTCAAGGTGCAAGAGAGCGAGCGCCAGCGCCTGAGCCGCGAACTGCATGACGATATCGGCCAGCTGCTGACCGCCGCCATGCTGCAGGTCGACTGGCTGCAACGCCGGGTGCCGACGGACCTGCAGGAGCACTGCGCTACCTTGCGCAGCACCCTGGACCATACGCTGGGCAACGTGCGCGACGTTTCCACCATTCTCAATCCTCGACAACTGGCCAGCCTGGGCCTGGAGGCGAGCCTGCGCGCGCATTTGCTGCGCACCCTGGAAAACACCGAGGTGCACTGGAGTCTTGAATGCCACCAACGCCTCGGCGGCATCAGCGAGGAGGTGGCCATGGCGGCCTTTCGCATCACCCAGGAGGCGGTCACCAACATGCTCCGCCACGCACACGCACGCAACCTTGTGGTCCGCCTGCAGCGCACCTCGGCCGGCCTGGCGCTGTCGATCCAGGATGACGGCGGCGGCTTCGTGCCGGCGCAGACGCCAGCAGAAAGCGGCCTGCGCGGCATGGCTGGCATGCAGGAACGTGTGACAGCGCTGCAGGGCAGCCTGAGCATCACCAGCCAGCCCGGCCAGGGCACCCGGATCGACGCCCTCTTCCCATGGCCACCCCGCAACCAAGAACGTGCCAGGACTCCCGCTCCCGATGACCTGTAGATTATTGCTGGTGGACGACCATTCCCTGATTCGCGCAGGCGTCAGGGCCCTGGTATCGGACATCCCCGGCTACACCGTGATTGGCGAGGCCGACGATGGTGGCCAACTGCTGGAGCACGTCCGGGGTCTCGCGCCAGACATCGTCCTGCTGGATATTTCCATGCGCTCGACCAGCGGCCTGGACGCTCTCACGCAGCTACGGGCAAGCGGCTGCACCTGCAAGGTGCTGATCCTGTCCATGCACACCGACCCGGAGCTGATCATGCGCGCCCTGGAGAGCGGCGCCCATGGCTACCTGCTCAAGGACACCACGGCCACCGAACTGGAGCAGGCACTGACCGCCCTGCGCAACGACGAACGCTACCTGAGCCCGGCCATCGCCCACACCGTGATCAACCAGGCATTGTTGCGCGCCCAGAGCGGCCGTCAATCGAACAACGAAGGCCACCACAACCTGACCGCCCGTCAGTTGGAGATCCTGCGCCTGATCGTGCGCGGTAAATCCACCCGGGAGATCGCCGGCGGCCTGGGCCTGTCGATCAAGACCGTGGAAACCCATCGCTCGCAGATCATGAAGCGCCTGCAGATCTACGATGTGGCGGGCCTGGTGCTGTTCGCCGTGCGCGAGAAGATCATCAGCCTGGACGACTGAGCAATGGCGAATCCGCCGGCAGGTGCACGCGCAGCGCCTTGGGCACGGCCTCGAAACGCAGGCTGGCCGCTTGCAGGGGCTCACCGTCGAGGTTCATGTCCAGCCCCTGGGCGCCCTTGATCTCCACCCATGGCAAGCGGGCGCGCACGAACAGCCCCTCACCGGCCAACAGATCGCGCAAAGCCCCGGCCATCTCCTGGGGCGCCGGCAGGATGCCGACGTCCAGCAGGCCATCGTCCACGCTCGCCTCGGGGCATAGCACGTGCCCGCCGCCGGCCTGGCGACCATTGCCGATGCCCAGCGCCAGCAACTCGCCCTGCCACTGGAACCCGGGACCCTGCAGCTCGACCGAGGCCGCCTGCAGCTCACTGAAGCGCGACAGCCCGGTGAACAGGTAGGCCGCGGCGCCCAGCACTTTCTTCAGGTCTTCAGAGGTATTGGCGGTGACCTGGGTGCCGAATCCGCCGGTAGCCATGTTCAGGAACAGTTGCTCACCCACCCGGCCCAGATCGATCGGCCGTGCCGGTACCTCCAACAGGTCGAGGGCCGCTTGCGGCTCAAGCGGCACACCGGCCGCCTTGGCGAAGTCGTTGGCCGTGCCCAGCGGCAGCAGCGCCAGGCTGGCCTGGGTAGCCGCCAGCCCCATGGCCTCGGCCACGTCGCGCAACGTGCCATCACCGCCGCCGGCGACCACGTGAGCATAGCCCGCAGCCAGAGCCTCCTCGACCAGGCGCTGGGCATCACCGCCCTCCCAGGTCAGGCGCACATCCAGCTTCCAGCCACGCTCACGCAGCTGACCCACCGCAGCTCGCACGTCTTCGTTGGTGGCCTGCTTGCCATGCAGGATCAGCAATGCCTTGCGCTCGCTCATGTCGCCCTCCCGGAAAAGTGCACAGAAATGCCCTACTGCAATCTCGACCATGAACGCGCACGGATTGCTGCATGCCCCGCCCAAAAACCGCCGTTTCATGCAATTGCCATTGAAAGCCGCTCGTGACAGGCGCATCATTCGACAAATATTTGGCCTTCATGGAAGATGCCGCACGAAAAAGTCATTTTATTGACTTTGCGCCGCCAGACGCCTGACAGGTCGTGATTCCCTTGCATTGCGCTGCCCACAGCGCACCGATTCGAGGTTGTGACTATGAGCGTTCTGATCCCGTGCATCATCGCTGGCGGCGCCGGCACCCGATTGTGGCCAGTCTCGCGTGAAGCGATGCCCAAGCCCTTCATGCGCCTGCCCGACGGCATGAGCCTGCTGCAGAAGACCTTCAGCCGCGTCAGCAGCCTGCCCGGGGTCGAGCGGGTGCTCACGGTGACCAACCGCGAAGTAGTGTTCCGCACCCAAGACGAATATCGCCAGGTCGGTGCAGCACGCGTGGCCCTCGATTTCATTCTCGAACCCCTGGGTCGCAACACCGCCCCTGCCATTACCGCCGCTGCACTGCACTGCGCCCGCCTGCACGGCGAAGACAGCCTGCTGCTGGTGCTGCCCGCCGACCATTTGATTCAAGACCAGGGCGCTTTCGAGGCGGCCGTCGGGCAGGCCCTGGCACTGGCCGGACAAGGTTGGCTGACCACCTTCGGCCTGCAACCGACCCGTGCCGAAACGGGTTTCGGCTATATCGAGCAGGGCCAGCCGATCACTGACGGCGGCTACCAGGTCGCCCGCTTCGTCGAAAAGCCCGACGCCGACACCGCCCAGGGCTACCTCGACGGTGGTCGGCACCTGTGGAACGCCGGCATGTTCTGCCTGCGCGTCGGCACGGTGCTACAGGAGCTGCAGGCCCATGCCCCTGAGGTCCTGCGCAGCGTGGCCGACTGCCTGGAACAGAGCCAGGTCAAGGAAGGCACGGGTGGCCTGCAGGTGGAGCTCGACCCCGACCGCTTCGCCCTGGTGCCGGATATCTCCATCGACTATGCCCTCATGGAACCGTCCGCCCAGGTGGCCGTGGTGCCGTGCGACATCGGCTGGAGCGACATCGGCTGCTGGGAAGCGGTACGTGAGCTGCGCCCGGCCGACGGCCAGGGCAACCACTGCAACGGCGAAACCGTGCTGCTAGACGTGCGCAACTGCTACATCGACTCGCCACGGCGCCTGGTCGGCGCGGTCGGCCTGGACAACCTGATCGTCATCGACACCCCCGACGCCCTGCTGATCGCCGATGCCGCGCGCAGCCAGGAAGTCAAGGTGATCGCCCAGCAGCTCAAGCGCCAGGGCCATGACGCCTACCGCCTGCACCGCACCGTGACCCGCCCCTGGGGCCTGTACACGGTGCTCGAGGAAGGGCCACGGTTCAAGATCAAGCGCATCATGGTCCGCCCTGGCGAATCGCTGTCGCTGCAGATGCACCATCATCGCAGCGAGCACTGGATCGTGGTCAGCGGCATGGCCTGCGTGACCAACGGCCAGGAGGAGTTCCTGCTGGACACCAACGAGTCCACCTTCATCAAGCCCGGGCGCAGCCACCGCCTGACCAACCCTGGGGTCATCGACCTGGTGATGATCGAGGTGCAGAGCGGCGAATACCTGGGCGAAGACGACATCGTACGCTTTACTGATATCTATGGACGCGCCCCGGCGGCAGCAGCACCTGCCTGACTGCCAGAGGGCGCGTTTTTGCCATCCAGGGCCGACACCCGGCCAACCGCGAGGATTCGGGCTCATGCGCATACTCTGGACCCTGCCCTACCTGCCCTGGCCCACCACCAGCGGCAGCAAGACCCGGCAATACCACCTGCTGCGCGCCCTGGCGCAGCATGGCCACCGGATCACCTTGCTGGTGCAGTCGAAGATCCCGTTGAGCGACACCGCGCGCGAAGCCCTGGAGCCCCTGGTGGAGCGCCTGATCGTACTGCCCAGGCGAGCACTGAACAGCCCGCTGAACCTGCTCGCCTCACCCATCATCGACTACCCCATGCGGGCCATCATCAATGGCCTGGCACCTTGCCTGCGGCACCGCTTCGAGCAACTGCTGGACGAACCCTGGGATGTGATCCAGATCGAGCACAGCTACAGCTTCCAACCGTTCGAGAGGGCCCTGCAGGCCCGGGGCCTGCCCTACATGCTCAGCGAGCATTACCTGGAGTCGGTGATGGGCGCCGCCTGCCATGACCGCCTGCCATTGTGGTTGCGCCCGCTGAACGCCTTCGACCGCTGGCGCTATCGGCGCTGGGAACAACGGGTGCTGCGCCAGCCCACCGAAGTGGTGGCGGTCAGCGCCCAGGATGCCGAGCTGATCGGCCAGATCAGCGGCCGCCCGGTGAATGTGGTGGTCAATGGCGTGGACTGTGACCACTATCAGGACGTGCGCCCCACCCTGCACAGCCAGCGCCTGCTTTTTGTCGGCAACTTCGAGTACGGCGCCAACCTGGAGGCTATCGAGTGGGCGCTGGAGGAGATCCTGCCCCAGGTATGGATGAGCAACCCGGCGGTGCGCCTGGCCATTGCCGGGCACGCGTTGCCGGCCAGCTGGAAGCTGCACTGGAATGACCCGCGCATCGAATGGGTAGGTTACCGCCCCGACCTGCGCGAGCTGCAGCGTCGCTCGGCGCTGTTCTTCGCGCCGCTGCGCCATGCCGGTGGCTCCAAGGTGAAGATCCTCGAAGCCATGGCCGCCGGGCTACCGGTCATCACCACCAGCAAGGGCGCCTCGGGCCTGGCCATGAACAATGGCGAACACTACCTGGGCAGCGACGACAGCGGCCAGCTGGCGCTGCTGGTCACGCAACTGCTCAACCAGCCTTGGCGCATGTGCCAGCTCAGCGAGGCCGGGCGCCAGTTCGCCCGCCAGCGCCATGACTGGAGCGTTGCCGCCCAGCAGCTGGAGAACGTGCACATGCGCCTGACCCAGCTGGCACCGGCAAGCGCAGGCGCGCCTGGCGGCGTGCTAGCCAAGTAGCTCGCTGAACGGGATGAATGCCACGGGGTCGCCCTGCCGTGGCGTGCTGCCTTCAAGCACCTCCACCACCCCATCGGCCCAGGCCGCGCTGCGCAGCACACCGGAGCTCTGGTTCTTGTAGATGCGCACCCGGCCATCCTCGATGCGCGCGCGCAGGTATTCGCGCCGCGTCCCAGCCTTGGGCCAATCGAAACCCGCCGGCACGCTGAAACGCAGCGGCGCGACACTGCGCACACCCAACCGGCGCAGCAGGTAGGGCCGCGCCAGCAGGCCGAAAGTGACCAATGTCGAGGCCGGGTTGCCCGGCAGGCCGATCACCGGCACACCCTGGTAATGGCCAAAGGTCAGCGGCTTGCCCGGCTTGATCGCCAGTTTCCACAGCGCCAGCTCGCCCGCTTCGCGCAGGGCCAGGCCAAGAAAATCGGCCTCGCCCACCGACACACCGCCGGTGGACAGGATCAGGTCGACATCGCCCAACCCGGCCAGGCACTGGCGGGTGCGCTCAAGGTCGTCGGGCAGGATCCCGGCGTCCACCACCTCGCAGCCCAGGCGTTGCAGCCAACTGACCAGCAGGCGCCGGTTGCTGTTGTAGATCTGCCCGGGCCCCAGCGGCAGGCCCGGCTCGACCAGTTCATCGCCGGTCGACAGCACCGCCACCCGTGGCCGGCGCCGCACTTGCAGGGTGCCGAAACCCAGGGTCGCGGCCAGCCCGAGCTGGATCGGCCCCAACCGCGTGCCGGCGCTCATCACCTGTTCGCCAACACGGGTTTCCTGGCCTTTGGGGCGAACGTTCTGTGACAGTGCCAGGGGTTCGAGGAACCGTACCCGGCCATCCTCGAGCACTTCGGTGTTTTCCTGCATCTCAACGCAATCGGCGCCTTCGGGCAGCGGCGCGCCGGTGAAGATCCGTGCGCAGGTGCCCGGCTCCAGGGGCTGTGGCGCGTGGCCGGCGAAGATGCGCTGGGTCACCCGCAGCGGTTCGCCCTGCCAGTCGGCCAGGCGCAGGGCGTAGCCGTCCATGGCGCTGTTGGGCCACGGCGGCAGGTCGAGGCCGGCCACCAGCTCATGGGCCAGGACGCGCCCTTCGGCTTCGGCCAGCGCGACGTGTTCGGTCTCGCCGATGGGCGCCTTCTCGGCCAGCGCCAGCAGGCGCTGCAAGGCCTCTTCCATCGGCATCAACGGCCGGGCTACCTCAACCACGGCTGTCACAGGCCGCTGCCTGCTTCAGGTGCGGCACGAAGTTGCACGGCCGGTGGCGGGCATCCAGCTGCTCGGCGAGGATACCGTCCCAACCGGTGCGCACGGCATTGGTCGAGCCCGGCAGGCAGCAGACCAGGGTGCCGTTGGCAAGGCCTGCCAGGGCGCGGGACTGCACGGTGGAAGTGCCGATGTCGGCCACCGAGATCTGCCGGAACAGCTCGCCAAAGCCCTCGACCTGCTTGTCCAGCAGGCACGCCACGGCCTCCGGAGTGCTGTCGCGCCCGGTAAAGCCGGTGCCGCCGGTGATCAACACCACCTGCACCTGGTCATCGGCGATCCAGGTCGCGACCTGGGCGCGGATCTTGTACAGGTCATCCTTGAGCAGCACGCGCTCGGCCAGGCGGTGGCCAGCGGCGCCGAGGCGATCGACGAACAGCTGGCCGGAGGTATCGGTGTCGAAGGTACGGGTATCGCTGACCGTCAGCACGGCGATGTTCAGCGCTACAAAAGGGGTATCTGCCTTGGCTTTCATGGGAGTCCGTCGCAGGGGAACAGGGAATGTGCGCTGTTATATCACAGGCCACGGCGCCCAGACCGCGACGTTGTTCTTGGTCAATGCCAGCACGATGGCGCTATGCTGCACTGTGCAAGGAACTTGCGTGGACGCCCTGCGTCTTAATGACATCTAGCACCATCGCACTGGAGAAACACGATGATCCAACGGACCCTTCCCGCCTTCCTGCTTGCCCTGGGCCTGGGCGCCCTCGCCGGCTGCGCCTCGCCAACCGTCATCACCCTGAACGACGGCCGCGAGATCCAGGCGGTGGACACCCCTTCGTATGACGACGACTCCGGCTTCTACGAATTCGAACAGCTCGACGGCAAGCGCACGCGCATCAACAAAGACCAGATCCGTACCGTCAAGGAGCTGTGATCCAGCCCTGCGTTTTTGGCGCAACTCCTTTTTGCAACAAGGGGTTGCGTTGAAAAAATCGATGCAGTAGCATTTCGGACATCGGAGTGTAGCGCAGCCAGGTAGCGCGTCTCGTTCGGGACGAGAAGGCCGCAGGTTCGAATCCTGTCTCTCCGACCAAATCCTGCAAAAAGCCCGCCTTGCGCGGGTTTTTTGTTGCCCGCGAAAAAGCCAGTCACTGGTGGGAGCAGGCCAGCCCGCCCCCACGCTTGTGCGATTACTCCGGCAACACGGGCACATGCAGCAGCTGCAAACGCGCACTGCTCCATTCGCGGGTCTTGTTGGTCAACTCAAGATCATTGTTCAGCTTCTGACCGTAGGTCGGCACGATTTCCTTGAGCTTGGCCTGCCACTCGGCGCTCTTGATCCGATCCTTGAAGGTCTTCTCCAGCACGCTCAGCATGATCGGCGCGGCGGTCGAGGCACCGGGCGAGGCACCCAGCAGCGCGGCGATGCTGCCATCCTCGGCGGCCACCACTTCGGTGCCGAACTGCAACACGCCACCGTGCACGGGGTCCTTCTTGATCACCTGCACGCGCTGACCGGCCTGGAGCAGCTGCCAGTCTTCGTTCTTGGCGTTGGGGAAGTACTCGCGCAGGGCCGCCATGCGGTCGTCGAAGCTGAGCATCAACTGGCCCATCAGGTAGGTGCTCAGGTCGATGTTGTCGATGCCGGCCTGCATCATCGGGCGGATATTGTGGGTGGTCAGCGAACTGAACATGTCCAGCAACGAGCCGTGCTTGAGGTACTTGGTGGAGAAGGTCGCGAACGGACCGAACAGCAGCACCTCCTTGCCATCGATCACCCGGGTGTCCAGGTGCGGCACCGACATCGGCGGCGCGCCGACCGAAGCCTTGCCGTATAACTTGGCCTTGTGGCGAGCGACCAGATCGGCGTTGTCGGTCATCAGGAACTGGCCACCGACCGGGAAGCCGGCATAGCCCTCGGCTTCCGGGATGCCGGACTTCTGCAGCAACTTTAGCGCGCCGCCACCGGCGCCGATGAAGACGAACTTGGCCTTGACCGCAGACTCCTTGCCACCTTTGGCCAGGTCGGCCACCACCACATTCCAGCTGCCGTCGTCGTTGCGCACTATGTCGCGCACTTCATGGCCCAGGTGCAGTTGCACGTTCGGGTTGCGGGTCATGGCAGCAAACAGCTGGCGGGTGATCTCGCCGAAGTTCACGTCGGTACCGATGGCCATGCGGGTCGCGGCCACCTTCTGCCCGGGGTCGCGCCCCTCCATCACCAGCGGCACCCACTGGCGGATCTGCTCGTGGTCCTCGGTGATCTCCATGCCGCGGAACAGCGAGCTGTGCCGCAGGGCCTCGACGCGCTTGTGCAGGAAGGCGACGTTCTCGTCACCCCAGACAAAGCTCATGTGCGCCACGTTGTTGATGAACGAACGCGGGTTGCTCAGCACGCCCTGCTCGACCTGGTAGGCCCAGAACTGCTTGGAAACCTCGAACTGTTCGTTGACGTTGACCGCCTTGCTGATGTCGATGCTGCCGTCCTTGCCGACGCTGGTGTAGTTCAGCTCGCAGAACGCCGAGTGGCCGGTGCCGGCGTTGTTCCAGGCGTTGGAACTCTCTTCGGCGACCTGGTCCATGCGCTCGTAGACGTCGACTTTCCAGTTCGGTTCCAGTTCGGTGAGGTAGGTCCCGAGGCTTGCGCTCATGATGCCGCCGCCGATCAGCAGCACATCGACGGACTTTTGTGGCTCCGCGGGCTTGGAGCAGCCGATGACACTCAGGCACAGGAGCGTCAGCAGGATTTTTTTCATTAGCTCAATCCAATTGAAGTGAAGGATTGGCAGTCGTTGCCCCCGGTGTGCACGCCCGGTTGTTGTTGTGGTTGGCAGGAGTTTCGCGAAATCGGGGCACGATCGCCTCGGGCCTTGGCCCGGGGCGCCGTAAAGCAGGGAGTGTGCCAGGTTGCTCTGGGCCAGTGGTTCAGGGCTGTCGCAACGGGATCTGTCGGGTTGGTGGCGGCAATCCGCCAGCTAAGCAGGCGCTTTGCCTGGCAGGTTGGCGGAATTCCCCCTAAGGGCCGCTTCGCGCCCCGCACTACCGTCAGGCGGTCAGGCGGGAAGTCACTTCGCCCAACTGACCCGACAGTCCGTGCAGGCGCTGTCCGGCCTGCTCGGTGTGCTGCACCGCCTGCTGGTTGGCGGTGGCGATGCGGGTGATCTCGACCAGGTTGCGCGAGATGTCCTCGGCGACGCTGGTCTGCTCCTCCGCCGCGGTGGCGATCTGGCGGTTCATGTCGCGGATCGCCTCCACCGCCGTGGTGATGCGCTGCAGCATCTGCCCGGCCTGCTGCACCTGCTCGGCGCCCTCCTCGCTGCGCTGCTGGCCACTCTCGATGGCCTTGACCGCCTCCACCGCGCCCGACTGCACCGCCTCGATGATCTGGTGGATCTCGGCGATCGATGCCGCGGTGCGCTGGGCCAGGCTGCGCACCTCATCGGCCACCACCGCGAAACCCCGCCCGGCCTCGCCGGCACGGGCGGCTTCGATGGCGGCGTTAAGCGCCAGCAGGTTGGTCTGTTCGGCGATGCCGCGAATCACTTCGAGCACCTTGCCGATGCGCGTGCTGTCGTTTTCCAGGTGGCGAATCACCGCTGCGGTGCCGGCGATCTCGCGGTTGACCACGGCAATGGTGTCGATGGTGCGCTGCATGACCTGCTCGCCCGCCTGGGCGCTGTGGTCGGCCTCGTCCGCCGCGCGGGCGGCATCGGCGGCATGGCGGGCCACCTCCTGGGCGGTGGCGGACATCTCGTGCATGGCCGTGGCGACCTGGTCGGTACGCTGGAACTGATCATGGGTGCCGTGGGCCATGTCGCCGGCAATACGGCTGAGCTGGCCGCTGGCGTTCTCCAGTTCCTCGGCGTTGTCCTTGAGCCGGCCAACGGTGTCGGCAAGAAAATCGCGCAGGGTGTTGGCGGCCAGCGCCAGGCGTCCGAGTTCATCCTCGCGGCGGCTGTCGACCCGGGCGGCGAAACGCCCCTGGCTGAGCTGGGCGACGTAGTCGATCAACTGGCGAATCGGCTCGACCAGGCTGCGGTTGACCAGCCATAGGCTGAACAGCCCGACCAGCACGGCCGAGGCCAGCATCACCAGCACGCCCAACCACACCGTGCGCTCGGCGCTGGCGCTGATGGCGTCGGCACGCCCGTGGGCATCGGCGCGCAGTTGCTCCACCAGTGCACTCATCTGGTCGCTGGTGGCGCGGTCCACGCCCTTGACCGCCAGGTCGCCGGCCACCGGGTCGCCACCGGCAGCCAGGAATGCCTGGCGCCCTTGCTCGTAGGCCGAACCCAGCTGGCGGTGGCTGGCCTTGAGCTGCTCCAGACGCGATTTGAGAGCCGGATCGCTGCTGTCGATCAATTGCCCCAGCAATTGCTGCACCTGCTGCTCGCGGGCCTGGAACTGCGGCCAGTACTTGTCCAGCTCCGCGGGTTGGCGACCACGCAGCAGCACGTTCTTCCACTCCTGCACCTGGATCTTGAACTGCAGGTTGGCTTCGTCGATCAGCTGCGAGGCACGCAAGGGTCCGTCCACCAACTCGGCGTAGCCGCGCACACTGGACGACAGGAACTGGAAGCACACCAGGGCGATCAACAGGATCGCCAACAGGCTGCCACCGAGCAGGGAGAGAATTTGCACTCTGAGGGATTTACGCAAGATTGCGGATCTCGGAACAAGGAAGAGGGAAACGGCGCACGCCGGCACCGCCGACAGAGGCATCCTTGTCCTCGTTCACTGCCCCATCAACGCTGCCATCGGGCGATGGCAGCCAGGGCAAGCACCTGCGCAGCAGCCGAGGCAGATAGTCTCAGGCAATTGCTACAGAATTTTTACAAAACAGCGACAACAAAGACGCTCAGGCCGAGTTGAATTGCAGCGCTGCCAAGCGTGCGTAGAGTGGGCTTTGCTCGATCAATTGTCGATGGTTGCCAACTGCCGCCAATCGGCCTTTGTCGATCACCGCGATACGGTCGGCATGCTGCACCGTCGCCAGGCGGTGGGCGATGACCAGCGTGGTGCGCCCGGCCATCAGTTGTGGCAACGCCTGCTGGATCAGATACTCGCTTTGCGCGTCCAGCGCGCTGGTGGCTTCGTCCAGCAGCAGGATCGGCGCATCCACCAGCAGCGCCCGGGCAATCGCCAGGCGCTGACGCTGGCCACCGGACAAGCCCACGCCCCCTTCGCCCAAGAGTGTCTGATAGCCCTGGGGCAGCTGGATGACGAACTCATGGGCATGGGCACCGCGCGCCGCCGCCTCGACCTCGGCCAGGCTGGCCTCGGGCCGACCATAGCGGATGTTGGCCTCGACCGTGCCGCGAAACAACGCCGGTTGCTGGGCCACCAGGGCAAACTGGCGGCGCAGGTCGGCAGGCGCCAGACCGGTTATCGGCTGGCCATCGAGCAGAATCGCGCCACCTTGCGGATCGTAGAACCGCAGCAGCAGGTCGAACAAGGTCGATTTGCCGGCCCCCGACGGCCCGACCAGCGCCACGGTCTCGCCGGGACGGACATGCAGGCTCAGGCCGTCGACGGCCGCCACCGCGGGCCGTGACGGGTAGGCGAAGCGCACCTCGCGCAGTTCGATGTCGCCACTGGCGCGCCCGTGCGCCAATCCCGCCGGCTGTGACGGCGCCAGGATCGCCGTCTGCGCCGCCAGCAGCTCGGCGATGCGCTCGGCGGCACCGGCGGCCCGTTGCAATTCGCCAATCACCTCGCTCAGGGTGCCAAAGGCGCTGCCGACGATCAGGCTGTAGAACACGAACGCGGCGAGCTCGCCGCCGGAGATACGCCCGGCGATCACATCCATGCCGCCGACCCAGAGCATCACCCCCACTGCGCCAAGCACCAGCACGATCACCAGGGTGATCAGCCAGGCGCGCTGGGCGATGCGACGGCGCGCCACATCGAACGCCGCCTCCACGGTGTCGCCGAACAGTGCCTGGTCGCGCGCCTGGTGGTTGTATGCCTGCACCGTCTTGATCTGGCCAAGGGTCTCGGCGACATAGCTGCCGACATCGGCCACCCGGTCCTGGCTCTGCCGCGACAGGCTGCGCACGCGCCGGCCAAACAGCAGGATCGGCGCCAGCACCAGGGGCAGGGCCAGCACCACGATGCTGGTCAGCTTGGGGTTGGTGACGAACAGCAGGATCACCCCGCCGACCACCATCAGCGCATTGCGCAGGAACATCGACAGCGACGAGCCGATCACCGACTGCAGCAAGGTGGTGTCGGTGGTCAGCCGCGACTGGATCTCCGAACTGCGGTTGTCCTCGAAAAAACCCGGGTGCAGGCCGACCAGGTGGTCGAACACCGCCCGGCGGATATCGGCCACGCAGCGCTCGCCGATCCACGACACCAGGTAGAAGCGGGCGAACGTCCCCACCGCCAGGGCCAGCACCAGCAGCAGGAATAGGCCAATGGTCTGGTTGAGCTGGTGCGCCGAGCCGGTCATGAAACCCTGATCGACCAGCAGGCGGATCCCCTGCCCCATGGACAGGGTGATGGCGGCAGTGACCACCAGCGCCAGCAAGGCCAGCAGCGCCTGGCGGCGATAGGGTCGCACGAACTGCCAGCCCAGGTGCAGGGCGCGGCGTTGGCGGGGAGAGATCGGATCGGACATGGCAAAGGTCGTTCCACAGGGGATTGGTAGCAGACTACCACTCGTCGGCGCTATGCAACGCCTGGGAATGCGAGGTCGTCCCATGCCCGGACGGAGCGACAGTGGCTATGCCCATTCGTTCTAAAGTGTGACTGGAGCTTTGCCGCGCTTTCTGGTGGACTGATCCAGCATGAAGCCGAAAAGCTGTCACAGACCAGTCACGGCGAAGCGATACCTTGAGCTTGAACCTGAAAGAGGAGACAGGACATGAGCTTGCAGCACACCGATACGCCCAAGACCCAGCCCCCTGCGCAACATCAGGTCTGCGGCTCGATCATCGATGCCCAGGGCCGCGAGGTACCCATCACCGAGCAGATGATCCAGAAGGCCTGCAAGGACCTGGAAGCCAGCCGGGCCGAGAAAACCCGCAAGACCTGACCCCTGAATTGCGTGCAACCCGGCGCTTGCGCCGGGTTTTTAGTGGCCGAGCCTCAGGCCAGCACCGCCCCCAGCGCACTGACCAGTTGCGCCAGCTGCGGCGCCTCCCCACGTACACCCACCGCCAGCCCCTCGATCTCACGCCTTACCGGGTAGTGTTTGCGCAGCAGGTCGAACGCCGCACGCTGTTCGAGCGGATCTTCGCTCAGGCTGCGACGGAAATCGGCATCGTCACGACGTGGGTCGTAGACCGCCCGGCACAGGGTGGCCAATGCCCAAGCCGAATCCGCGCTCGCGTCAAACTCGATCCGCGCAAGGCCCGGCGCCGGCAGCAGGTCGGCAAGGCGCACCTGCTCGGGCTCCCCGCGCCAGCGGCAGAAGGCCTGGTAAATCTGCGCCGTGCCCCGCTGCTTGCCGTCCAGGCTGTAGCCGGCGATGTGCGGCGTGGCCAGGGTGCACAGGTCAGCCAGTTGCAGGTCCACCTGCGGCTCTCCCTCCCACACATCAAGCACCGCGTGCAGATCCTCGCGATCCAGCAGCAGTTCGCGCAGGGCCGCGTTGTCCACCACAGGCCCACGGCTGGCGTTGATCAGCCAGGCGCCTGCGCGCAAGCGGGCCAGGCGCGACTTGTCGAGCAGGTGCCAGGTCGGGTGCTCGCCGCCACGCTGCAGCGGCGTGTGCAGGCTGATCACATCACATTGCTCAAGGACGCTGTCGAGATCGACAAAATCGCCGGCCTCGCTGGCCTGGCGCACCGGGTCGCACACCAGCACCTTCCAACCGAGGCCGCGCAGCACACGCACCAGCCGCCCGCCAACCTCACCCGCGCCGACCACGCCATAGACGCGCTTGCCCAGGTCGGCACCCTCGAGTTCGGCCAGGGTCAGCAGGCTGCCCAGCACGTAGTCCACCACGCCACGGGCATTGCAGCCCGGCGCGCTGCTCCAGTGGATACCGGCTTGGGCGAAGTGTTCGAGGTCGAGGTGATCGGTGCCGATGGTGCAGGTGCCGACGAAGCGTACCCGACTGCCCTCGAGCAGTTGCCGATCGACGCGAGTCACCGAGCGTACCAGCAGCACGTCGGCGTCCTTGACGCAGGCGGCGTCGATGGCCCGACCGGGATAACGGCGGATTTCACCGAAACCGGCAAAGAAGGCATCGAGCAGCGGGATATTCTCGTCGGCAACTATCAGCATGGCGCTCTCCTATCAGGGGAGCGCAGTGTAGCGCGATCGCGGCGGGCTCAGTCGGCCTTCTTGCGGATCCAGTACAGGTAGGTTCCGGCCTCTTCTTCCTGGCCGAGCAGCTCGTGGCCGAGGAAGATGCAGAACTTGGGGATGTCGCGGCGGGTCGACGGGTCGGTGGCGATGACCTTGAGCACACCGCCGGATACCAGCTCGCGCACATGCTTGTGCAGCATCATCACCGGCTCCGGGCAGTTCAGGCCGGTGGCATCGAGGATCGCGTCGTGGGTGAAATCGGTCATGAAAGGCTCCGCAAAATGCTCGTCATTGTGGCGTATCGGCCGAGGGGCGCCAAGCCCACTCCCACAAGGGCCGGGTACCGTGGGAGCGGGCTTGCCCCGCGATGGGCTCAGCGCGGCTTCAGGTCCAGCCGGCGCAGGTGGCAGGTGACTTCCTCACGGTCGTGATACAGCTGCTTGCAGGCGATCGAGACCTTCACCTTGCGCGCCTTGAACCCAGCCTCAATGCGTTCCAGCAGCTTGCGAACCTCGGCATGGCGCTGTTTCATCGGCAGCTTCAGGTTGACCACCGCCTCGCGGCACAGCCCTTCGCCCAGCCAGGTCTCGATCAGCGAAGCGGTGCGCGCCGGCTTCTCGACGATGTCGCAGACCATCCAGTCCACCGTCTGCTTCGGCTGCCAGGTGAAACCGTCGGCCATCAGATGGGTGACCAGGCCGGTATCCATAAGGCTCTCGGCCATCGGGCCGTTGTCGATGGCGGTGACCAGCATGCCACGCTTGACCAACTGGTAGGTCCAGCCACCGGGCGAGGCGCCCAGGTCGACACCCGTCATGTCGTCGTTCAGGCGCGCGTCCCATTGCTCGCGCGGGATGAACTGGTGCCAGGCTTCCTCGAGCTTGAGGGTCGATCGGCTCGGGGCCTCGCGGGGGAACTTCAGCCGTGGGATGCCCATCGGCCACAGCGCCGAGTTGTCGGCCTCGGCCAGGCCGAGGAACACCCGGCGGCCGCTGATGAAGGTCAGCAGCAGGCGCGGACGGCGGGCGTCATCGACCAGGCGGCCGGCCTTCTCCAGGGCCTTGCGCAGCGGCACTTCGAACTTGCGGCAGAAGGTCGACAGCTCCTTGCCCTCGTTGCTGTCGAGCACCTCCAGCCACAGGCTGCCGCACACCGGCAGCCCGGCCAGGTGCTCGAGCAGCACGCTGATACGGTCGGTCTCTGGCAACTCGACGTACATACCGCGGGCCCACTGGCGCGGGAAGATCAGCTGCGAGAAGCGCAGCGCCTGCATCATGCGTTCGGCGCCACCGGGCTCGGTGCAGACGAACTCGGCGCAGGCACTCTGCGGCTTGCCCTTGGCATAGCCGGGCACGCCCAGGTGGGCGGCGTGTTCGCTGATTTCGGCGCAGACCTCGCCCTCGAAGCCGGGCCGGCAATGCATGAACAGGGTATTCATTTCTCACTCCACATCACTGGCGCAGACGGCGCCAGGGCGGCGAATGATAAAGGAAGTCGGGAACCAGCGACACGCCCCATCGGTCCAGAAAAGGGTCGGGGCCGGCAAACCGGTCTAACCTGACTGTTCAGCCAGGTCCGTGCCGTGCGGACCGGTCCAGAGCGGTGATACCGGCGAGCGACCCGCAGTCGCCGGGCACCGGAGCACAAGGAGTTGTAAATGCCCTCGCTCGATAGCCTGAAAACCCTCAAGACCCTCCAGGTGGCCGACCGCGCCTACCACTATTTCAGCTTGCCCGACGCCGCCCGCCAGCTCGGCGACCTGCAGCGCCTGCCCATGTCGCTCAAGGTACTGCTGGAGAACCTGCTGCGCTGGGAAGACGGCAAGACCGTCACCGGCGACGACCTCAAGGCCCTGGCTGCCTGGCTGCAGGAGCGCCGCTCCGACCGCGAGATCCAGTACCGCCCGGCGCGGGTGCTGATGCAGGACTTCACCGGCGTGCCGGCGGTAGTCGACCTTGCCGCCATGCGCGCGGCCATGGCCAAGGCCGGCGGCGACCCGCAGCGGATCAACCCGTTGTCGCCGGTGGACCTGGTGATCGACCACTCGGTGATGGTCGACCGTTATGCCACCCCGGCCGCATTCGCCCAGAACGTCGACATCGAGATGCAGCGCAACGGCGAACGCTACGCCTTCCTGCGCTGGGGCCAGAGCGCCTTCGACAACTTCCGCGTGGTGCCGCCGGGCACCGGCATCTGCCACCAGGTCAACCTCGAGTACCTGGGCCGCACGGTATGGACCCGCGAAGAGGACGGCCGTACCTATGCCTTCCCCGACACCCTGGTCGGCACCGACTCGCACACCACCATGATCAACGGCCTGGGCGTGCTCGGCTGGGGCGTGGGCGGCATCGAGGCCGAGGCAGCCATGCTCGGCCAGCCGGTATCGATGCTGATCCCCGAGGTGATCGGTTTCAAGCTCACCGGCAAGCTGCGCGAGGGCATCACCGCTACCGACCTGGTCCTGACAGTCACGCAGATGCTGCGCAAGAAGGGCGTGGTGGGCAAGTTCGTCGAGTTCTATGGCGACGGTCTGGCCGACCTGCCGCTGGCCGATCGCGCCACCATCGCCAACATGGCCCCCGAGTATGGCGCCACCTGTGGTTTCTTCCCGGTCGACCAGGTGACCCTCGACTACCTGCGCCTGTCCGGCCGCCCCGAGGAGACCGTGCAACTGGTCGAGGCCTACTGCAAGGCCCAGGGCCTGTGGCGCCTGCCCGGCCAGGAGCCGCTGTTCAGCGACACCCTGGCGTTGGACATGAACGATGTGGAAGCCAGCCTGGCCGGGCCCAAGCGCCCGCAGGACCGCGTCGCCCTGGGCCAGGTGCGCCAGGCCTTCGACCACTTCATCGAGTTGCAGCCCAAACCACTGGCCAAGGAAGTCGGCCGCCTGGAAAGCGAAGGCGGCGGTGGCGTGGCGGTGGGCAATGCCGACCAGGCTGGCGAGATCGACTATACCCACGAAAACCAGACCCACACCCTGCGCGACGGCGCGGTGGTGATCGCCGCCATCACCTCCTGCACCAACACCTCCAACCCCAGCGTGATGATGGCCGCCGGGCTGGTGGCGAAGAAAGCCGTGGAGAAAGGCCTGCAGCGCAAGCCCTGGGTGAAGAGTTCGCTGGCCCCCGGTTCCAAGGTGGTCACCGACTACTACAAGGCCGCGGGCCTGACACAATACCTCGACCAGCTCGGTTTCGACCTGGTCGGCTATGGCTGCACCACCTGCATCGGCAACTCGGGCCCCCTGGACGAGGCCATCGAGCAAGCCATCGGCAGCGCCGACCTCACCGTCGCCTCGGTGCTATCGGGCAACCGCAACTTCGAAGGCCGGGTACACCCGCTGGTCAAGACCAACTGGCTGGCTTCGCCGCCGCTCGTGGTGGCCTATGCACTGGCCGGAAGCGTGCGCGTCGACCTCAGCCAGGAGCCGCTCGGCACCGGCAAGGACGGCAAGCCTGTCTACCTGCGCGACATCTGGCCAAGCCAGCAGGAAATCGCCGAAGCCGTCAGCAATGTCGACACCCGCATGTTCCACAAGGAATACGCCGAGGTGTTCGCCGGCGACGCCCAGTGGCAGGCGATCGAAGTGCCCCAGGCCGCTACCTATGTCTGGCAGGACGACTCTACCTACATCCAGCACCCGCCCTTCTTCGATGACATTGGCGGCCCGCTGCCGGAGATCGGTGATGTGCGCAACGCTCGCATCCTCGCCCTGCTCGGCGACTCGGTGACCACCGACCACATCTCTCCGGCTGGCAACATCAAGGCCGACAGCCCTGCCGGCCGCTACCTGCGCGGCAAGGGCGTGGAACCGCGCGACTTCAACTCCTACGGTTCGCGTCGCGGCAACCATGAAGTGATGATGCGCGGCACCTTCGCCAACATCCGCATCCGCAACGAGATGCTTGGCGGCGAGGAAGGCGGCAACACCCTGTACGTGCCCAGCGGTGAAAAGCTGTCGATCTACGATGCCGCCATGCGTTACCAGCAAGATGGCACGCCGTTGGTGGTGATCGCCGGGCAGGAGTACGGCACCGGCTCCAGCCGCGACTGGGCGGCCAAGGGCACCAACCTGCTGGGGGTCAAGGCGGTGCTGGCGGAGAGTTTCGAACGTATCCACCGCTCCAACCTGGTGGGCATGGGCGTGCTGCCGCTGCAGTTCAAGGCGGGAGACGACCGCAAGCGCCTGGGGCTGACCGGCAGCGAGCGCATCGATGTGCTGGGGCTGACTGATGCGCAGATCCGCCCGGGCATGAGCCTGCCGCTGCGCATCACTCGCGAAGACGGGCGCCAGGAGCAGATCGAGGTGCTGTGTCGGATCGACACCCTCAATGAGGTGGAGTACTTCAAGTCGGGAGGGATCCTGCATTATGTGCTGCGGCAATTGATCGCAGGATAAGGCCCCTTCGCGGGGCAAGCCCGCTCCCACGCAATGTGGGGGCTTGCCCCGCGCGGGTGGTTTCAGGTGTCCTGAAGGCCAGACGAGGAGTCCTACCCTCCTCTGATTCACCGGCACTAAGGAAACACCATGCCTCTTCTCCACTGGATCGCCCTGCTCCTGCTTGCCCTCGGCTATGCGATCGCCCTGACCTACGGCAGCCTCGGCCTCGCCGCCCTGCCCGCCTTGCTCGCGCTGCTGTGCAGTGCCCTGCTCGTCCGCCGTCCGGTGCGCTGGCAACAAAGCCTCGGCCATCTGCTGTTCATCCTCCTGGGCATCGCCCTGGCGCTGCACTGGCTGCCCGGTTTCCATGGCGCTCGCGTCATCGACAAGGCCGTCCTCAGCGAAGGCGCGGTGCCCTTCTCCATGTACCTGAACCTGGACAAGCCGCTGATCGGCCTGTGGCTGCTGCTGGCCTGCCCTTGGCTGGTAATGCTGCGCGGTCGCGGCCTGGCCATGAGCCTGGCGCTGATCCTTCCCCTTACCCTGCTCGCCTGCCTGGGTGGTGCCTCGGCCCTGGGCCTGGTGGCCTGGGCACCGAAATGGCCGGACCAGGCCTGGCTGTGGCTGGCCAACAACCTGCTGCTGGTGAGCCTGACCGAGGAACTGCTGTTCCGTGGCTACATCCAGGGCGGCCTGCAACGTCTGTTCAAACATGAGGGGCTGGCGCTGCTGGTGGCCGCCCTGTTGTTCGGCCTCGCGCACCTGGCCGGCGGCTGGCAGTGGTTCTACCTGGCCACCCTGGCCGGGGTGGGGTATGGTCTGGCCTATCGCCATGGCGGGCTGGCAGCGGCGGTGCTGTGCCACACCTGCGTCAACCTGGCGCACTTCGCCCTGTTCAGCTACCCGATGCTGGTCCCGAGCTGAACAATCGGTCATGATCAGACCTAAACGTCATCATTTATAAAGAAAACTGCAATATTGAAGGCAATGGCTGCGATCAGGTCGGCTGCGATAGCTCAACCACACTGATGGCACCTTGCCCCAGATCAAGGCAGTCAAATATTCATTCAATAAAACCAGAGGCTTGCCGATACCCGTCGAAAGCCTTGCGGATTGAACAGCCAATGCGTAACAACCAGCCGATTACCCAGAGAGAACGGACTTTCCCTGCCCAGCAGCGGTTGATCTCCACCACCAACGCCAAAGGCGTGATCACTTACTGCAACGATGCCTTCATCGAGATCAGCGGATTCTCCCGCGAGGACCTGATGGGCGCACCGCACAACCTGGTGCGTCACCCCGACGTCCCGTCAGCCGTATTCGCCCATATGTGGCAGACCCTCAAACAGGGCCTGCCGTGGATGGGTATCGTCAAGAACCGCTGCAAGTCGGGCGACCACTACTGGGTCAATGCCTACGTCACACCGATCTTCGACAACAACCAGGTGGTCGGCTACGAGTCGGTGCGGGTCAAGCCCACCGCCGAGCAGATCCGCCGCGCCGAGGCGCTGTACCAGCGCATCAACCAGGGCAAGTCGGCCATCCCGAAACGTGACAAGTGGCTGCCGGTGCTGCAGGACTGGTTGCCGTTCATCCTGATCAGCCAGGTCGGTTTCCTGATCGGCAACTGGCTGGGCCACTCCTGGGGATTCGCCTTGGCCGCCGGCCTGTCGGTGCCGCTGGGCCTGCTCGGCCTGAGCTGGCAGCAACGCGGCCTCAAGCGCCTGCTGCGCCTGGCAGAACAGACCACCTCCGACCCGCTGATCGCGCAGATGTACACCGACAGCCGCGGCGTTCAGGCACGCCTGGAAATGGCCATGCTCAGCCAGGACGCACGGATGAAGACCTGCCTGACCCGCCTGCAGGACAGTGCCGAGCAGCTCAGCGACCAGGCCCGCCAGTCCGACACCCTCGCCCACCAGAGTTCCTCGGGCCTGGAGCGCCAGCGCGTGGAGACCGAGCAGGTGGCCGCCGCCGTCAACCAGATGGCCGCCACCACTCAGGAAGTGGCCAACCATGTTCAGCGCACCGCCGACGCGACGCAGGAGGCCAATCGCCTGACCAGCCAGGGCCGCAATATTGCCGGCGAAACCCGTGACGCCATCGAACGTCTGTCGGCTGCCGTGGGCGAAACCGGGCTGACCGTCACCCAGCTGGCCAAGGACAGCGACGAGATTGGCGGCGTGGTAGATGTGATCAAGGGCATCGCCGACCAGACCAACCTGCTGGCGCTCAACGCTGCCATCGAAGCGGCCCGCGCCGGGGAGATGGGTCGCGGCTTCGCCGTGGTGGCCGATGAGGTCCGCCAGCTGGCCCAGCGAACCGCTGAGTCCACCGGGCAGATCCACACCCTGATCGCCAAGCTGCAACAGACCGCCAACAACGCGGTGCAGACCATGGAATCCGGCCATCGCCAGGCCCAGGAAGGCGTCGAGCGGGTCATGCAGGCCGACCAGGCGTTGGTGGGCATCAGCGATGCCGTGGCCAATATCACCGACATGGCGACGCAGATCGCCGCGGCCACCGAAGAGCAGAGCGCGGTGGCCGAGGAGATCAGTCGCAACATCAGCACCATCGCCGACCTCGCCGACCAGACCGCCGGCCAGGCCCAGCGCTCGGCGCTGCTCAGCGAAGAGCTGACCAGCACTGCGGGGACCCAGTACTCGCTGGTGGAGCGCTTCAACCGCTGATGACAAAAGGCGCCGCTTAAGCGGCGCATCGCCGGCAAGCCGGCTCCCACACTGACCGCGCCGCCCTCAGGCCAAGCGCCATCTCTGTGGTAGCCGACTTGCCGGCGATGCTTTTACCAGTCGAGTGCCAGCCGGCTCTCGAAGTAACGTACCTCACCCGTCAACGGATCCTCGAAACGCAGGCTATGGGCCAGCAGCTTGAGTGGCCGTGCGTAATCATCCTGCTCGTTTACCAGCTGCGGATAGAACGGATCGTTGCAGATCCCCGCCCCGAGCGCCGCCATGTGCACGCGCAACTGGTGAGTCTTGCCGGTGACCGGTGAAAGGCCGTAGCGCCACAGTTCGCCCTGCTTCTCCAGTACGCAGGCATGGGTCTCACTGTTGTTGACCCCTTCGACCTCATGCATGCGGAAGAACGGCTCGCCGTGCACCAGGCGGCTGCGATGCACCAGCGGGTAGTCATGCTGCGGCATCGCCGCGGCAATGGCCTGGTAGTGCTTGTCGATACGCCGCTCGGGAAAAAGGCGCTGATAGGCGCCACGGCTCTGAGGGTTGGCAGAGAACAGCACCAGCCCAGCCGTGTGTCGGTCAATGCGATGCAGCGGCACCAGATGCGGGTTGTCCAGGCGCCGGATCAGCCGGCGCAGCAGCGTCTGCTCGACGTACTCGCCGGTGGGCGTCACAGGCAGGAAATGCGGCTTGTCCGCTACCACCAGGTGCTCATCCACATGCAGGATTTCTTCCTGCACCGGAATCACCCTTTCATTGGGTACTTCACGGAAATAGTGCAGGCGCATGCCCCGACGATAGCGGGTGTCCGCTGCAATCGGCTGGCCCTCGGCATTCAATACCCGCCCTCGGGCGAAGCGGTCGAGCCATTGTTCGCGGCTGATGCCCTTGAAATGCTCGCACAGGCAGTCGAGCACGTTTGCCCAGGGCCCAGGCGGCAGGCATACAGTGCTGGCTTGCTGTTGGGCGGGGTCGAAAGGCGTGGTCATCATCGGGCTCGGTTCTGCGTGGGCGGACATTATCTCCTACCCCCCGCCCCTCAACCAGCCTCGCAGGCCGGCTCGCAGCGCGCCTTCAGCCAACGCAGTACCTGCACCGCGTCCCAGCGACCCGGATCGTAGAGGGCGTAGCTCAGCCCCTGGTAGCCCACGACATCCAGCGGGCGGTGGAAGCCGGCACGCTGGAACAGCGCCTCGATCTCGGCAAAGCAGGTGTTGAAATGGACCTTGCCGAACGGTGTGCGCTCGTCGGTGACGATGCCATCGAGGCGCAGTTCCAGCACCGCCTCGCACACACGCTCGGGCGCCATGTGATTGATGCTGTACTTGAGTTGCTCGACATTGAGCATGACTTACCTCGGGACACTGTATTTATATACAGCATACGAAGCGAAGCGGGTGCCGTCAATGCGCGACTCAGCCGAGGAAGGCCACTATCTGCTCGGCATCGAACGGCCAACCCAGCTCGGCACCGGTATCGCAACGGCGCAATACCGGAATGATCAGCCCATAACGTTCGAACAGCGCCTCACTGTCGGCAATATCGACCAGTTCGACCAGCAAGCCGTGCTCGACGAATGGCATCAGCAACGCTTCGGCCACTTCGCACAGATGGCACCCGAGGGTGCCGAACAATTGGGTTTCAGGCAGCATGCATCTATCCGCAAAATCGCAGGAAGGGATGCTCATTCTAGGTCCGCCTGCGCCTGCGTGCACCTGACCTGCCTCAATCCTGGCTGGTGGCGCCGATGCGATGCACCGCCAGGTCCGCGCCCTGGAACTCCTGTTCATGGTTCAAGCGCAAACCATGCAGCGCCTTGAGCAGACCATACACAGCAAAGCCGCCGATCAGTGCCACCAGCACACCCGCAAGGCTGCCCAGCAGTTGGCTGACCAGGCTGACACCGCCCAGCCCTCCCAGGGCCACCTGCCCGAACACGCCGCAGGCGATGCCACCCCAAACGCCGCACAGGCCGTGCAGCGGCCATACCCCCAGCACGTCGTCGATCTTCCAGCGGTTCTGCGCGGCAGTGAAGCACCAGACGAACAGCCCGCCTGCCACCAGGCCGGTGGCCAGCGCCCCCACAGGGTGCATCAGGTCGGAACCTGCGCACACCGCCACCAGGCCGGCCAGCGGGCCGTTGTGCAGGAAGCCGGGGTCGTTGCGCCCGGCCAGCAATGCCGCCAGGGTGCCCCCGACCATGGCCATCAGCGAATTGATCGCCACCAGCCCGCTCACCCCTTGCAGGGTCTGCGCGCTCATGACATTGAAGCCGAACCAGCCGATGATCAGGATCCACGACCCCAGCGCCAGGAACGGAATGCTCGAGGGGGCGAACGCCACCAGCCGGCCATCGCGATAACGGCCGCGGCGCGCCCCCAGCAGCAACACCGCCACCAGCGCCAGCCAGCCCCCCATGGCGTGCACCACCACGGAGCCGGCAAAGTCGTGGAACGGCGCACCGAAGCGCGTTTGCAACCAAGCCTGCAAGCCGAAGTTGCCGTTCCACACGATGCCTTCGAAAAACGGATAGATGAACGCCACGATCAACGCCGTCGCGCACAGTTGCGGCGCAAAGCGCGCGCGTTCGGCGATGCCGCCGGAAATGATTGCCGGAATCGCCGCGGCGAAGGTCAGCAGGAAGAAGCATTTGACCAGCGCGTAGCCATGGTCGCTGGCCAGCGCCGCCGCCGGCTGCAAGAAGCTCACGCCATAGGCGATCCAGTAACCGACGAAGAAGTACACCAGCGCCGAGATGGCGAAGTCGCTGAGGATCTTCGACAGGGCGTTGACCTGATTCTTGTACCGCACTGTGCCGACTTCGAGAAAGGCGAACCCCGCATGCATGGCCAGGACCAGTATAGCGCCCATGAGGATGAACAAAGTGTTGGAGCCGTGGACCAGGGAGTCCATCGCGCTGTGCGTGTTTTCCATGTAATGGCAGACCTGCAAAAAGGCACCAGGACAGTTCAAGAACCGGCATCCATGCACCGCATCGGTGCCAGGCCGCTGCCCAATTTCGGTGAGCCGGGCGGGGCCTGCGTGGTTTTTTCTTGGGTTTGTCGTGGATTGGGTTAAGGTTTAGCGGTATCTGCAGCAAGGGCGCCTGATGTCGGCGCACGCCTCGGCGGACACGCACCGTTTTTTAGCAAGCGCTGTACCAACACATCCCGCTGAACCTTCCGCGCCACCGCTTACTCGAAATACCACACACATCCACAGGGAGAGGCCCACCTATGGCCAGCAAATCGGCAAAGACTGCACAAGACATACTGATGGCTGACTTCCAGGCCCTGGTCCGCGACACCGAAAAACTGCTGGCCGACACGGCCAACCTGGCCGGCGACCAGGCCGATGAACTGCGCGAGCAGATCCACGATCGCCTGGTCCAGGCTCGTGAAACCCTGCAACTGACCCAGGACTCGGTGCGCGCCCGTGGCCAGGCGGCCCTGGGCAGCGCCGAGCAGTACGTGCAGGAGAACCCGTGGCAGGCTATCGGCATCGCCGCCGGCGTCGGCCTGCTGATCGGCCTGCTGGCCAAGCGCTGAGGAACCTTCATGGACAACGAAGCCATCGGCACGGGCGCCTCCGGCAGGCGCCTGGGCGCGGCCGTGCTGGGCTTGCTGCACAGCCATATCGAGCTGTTCGGTATCGAGTTGCAGGAGCAGAAGGCCCGCACCTTGAGCCTGCTGCTGTTCGCCGGCCTGGCGCTGGTGTTCGCCCTGCTGCTGCTGACCGCCCTGTCGGGGCTGGTGCTGGTGCTGCTGTGGGACAGCTACCGCCTGGCCGGGATCATCGGCCTGTGCGTGTTCTACGGGGTCGCCGCGCTGTACTGCGGCCTGCGCCTGAAGGCCGCGGTGTTCGACGAATCCTCGCCGTTCAATGCCACCCTCGAGGAGTTGGCCAAGGATCGGGAGCGCCTGCTGCCATGAGCCTGCCAGAACTACCCAACACCCGTAACCCACGGGAGCTGCGCAAGGCGCTGCTGCGCCTGCGCATGGAAATGCACCGCCAGGAAATCCGCCACGAATCCGGGCAGTTGCTCGAACCGGTCCGCCGCCTGCGCGGCATGGGCGGCTCGTTCGGTGAAGGCCTGGGGGTCAAGCACGGCTCGCTGTGGGGCATAGGCGCCGTGGTCGCCCTGGGCTTTCTCACCGGCAAGGGCGTGCGCAGCGGCAACCTGACGCGCCTGGTGCGCCTGGGCGCCAGCCTGGCCCCCTTGATCCGCCTGTTCCTCGGCAGCCGCCGCCGCTGAAGCCCGAGCGCGCCCGGCCCTTGCGCGGGCGCGCCGGACACAGGAAGCTATCCCGACTCGACGATGGGAGAAAACGCCTTGGACTGGCAAACCCTGCTGACCCGCGAACGACTGGGCAAGGCCCTCTACAGCCCCGAGGAACTCGGGCGCAGCCCTTTCCACAAGGACCACGACCGCATCATCTTCTCCGGCGCCTTCCGCCGCCTGGGGCGCAAGACCCAGGTGCATCCAGTGTCCAGCAACGACCACATCCACACCCGCCTCACCCACTCCCTGGAAGTCAGCTGCGTCGGCCGCTCGCTGGGCATGCGTGTCGGCGAGACCCTGCGCGGCCAACTGCCGGACTGGTGCGAACCCAGCGACCTGGGAATGATCGTGCAGTCGGCCTGCCTGGCCCACGACATCGGCAACCCGCCGTTCGGCCACTCGGGCGAGGACGCCATTCGTCACTGGTTCCAACAGGCTGCCGGGCGTGGCTGGCTGGACGACATGAGCGACGAGCAGCGCGGCGACTTCCTCAATTTCGAAGGTAACGCCCAAGGGTTTCGTGTCCTCACGCAGCTCGAATACCACCAGTTCGATGGTGGCATGCGCCTGACCTACGCAACCCTCGGTGCCTACCTCAAGTACCCCTGGGCCGCGCGCCACGCCGATGCCCTGGGCTACAAGAAGCACAAGTTCGGCTGCTACCAGAGCGAACTGGGGCTGCTCGAGCAGATCGCCGGCAAGCTCGGCCTGCCCCAGCTCGAACACCAGCGCTGGGCGCGCCATCCCCTGGTGTACCTGATGGAGGCCGCGGACGACATCTGCTATGCCTTGATCGACCTCGAGGACGGCCTGGAGATGGACCTGCTGCAGTATGCCGAAGTCGAGGCGCTGCTGCTGGACCTGGTGGGTGACGACCTGCCGGAAACCTACCGCCTGCTGGGCGCGGGCGAGTCACGCCGGCGCAAGCTGGCGATCCTGCGCGGCAAGGCCATCGAGCACCTGACCAATGCCGCCGCCCAGGCCTTCGTCGAACAACAGCAGGCCCTGCTTGCCGGCCGCCTGGCCGGTGACCTGGTGGAGCACATGCACGGCCCGGCGCAACGCTGCGTGCTCCAGGCCAAGGACATGGCGCGCAAGAAGATCTTCCAGGACAAGCGCAAGACCCTGCACGAGATCGGCGCCTACACGACCCTGGAGATCCTGCTCAACACCTTCTGTGGCGCGGCCCTGGAGCAGCACGGTGGGCGCACGCCATCGTTCAAGAGCCGGCGTGTGCTGGACCTGATCGGCAACAACGCCCCCGACCCGCATGGTTCGCTGCATGGCGCATTCCTGCGCATGATCGACTTCATCGCCGGCATGACCGACAGCTACGCCAGTGAAATGGCCCTGGAAATGACCGGGCGCTCCAGCCCGAAATAGAAAAAACGGGGTGGCAGACGAATGTTTGCCACCCATGTTTAATTTGTATGAAATTTCCTATGATATTTTTTTACAAATAAACTTGCCAGCTTCCCATCCCCGCAAAAGTTATCAACTCCTGATAAAAACCTGCCAACATCTACATCTCTCGTAGCAAAGTTTCGCGAGCGCTGTAAGTTAATTCCTATATCCCGCATTTGGCACCTACTTCCCTGCCCGCCGCCATGCATCTGAGCTAATGTGCCGGCTGCCTTCACCTGCAGCCTGGAATGTTGAATATGCACTCAGTCTTTATTGTTGATGACCATCCCGTTATACGCTTGGCGATACGGATGTTGCTGGAGAACCAGGGATATCGGGTGGTCGGTGAATCGGACAATGGCGTTGACGCCATGCAGCTTATCCGCGAGACCCCGCCGGACCTGGTCATACTGGACATCAGCATCCCCAAGCTCGATGGCCTGGAAATGCTTTCACGCCTGCAGGCCATGGCCATCCAGCTGAAAGTCCTGGTGCTGACCGCGCAATCGCCGGCACTGTTCGCCGTACGCTGCATGCACTCCGGCGCGGCCGGGTACGTGTGCAAGCAGGAAGACCTCAGCGAGCTGCTCAGCGCCATCAAGGCCGTGCTTTCCGGCTATAACTACTTTCCTAGCCAGGCACTCAATCCACCGCCGACAGGCAGCAACCAGGAGCTGGAACTGTTCCGCCAGGTCAACGACCGGGAATTGATGGTCCTGCAACTTTTTGCCCAGGGCCGCAGCAACAAGGAAATTGCCAAGGGCATGTTCCTCAGCAACAAGACCGTCAGCACCTACAAGAAGCGCCTCATGCACAAATTGCGCGCCAGCACATTGGTAGAGTTGATCGACGTCGCCAAGCGCAACGCACTGGTCTGAAATGATGACGTGGAGGTACATCGCTGTATTGCTGCTCTGCCTGGGCACGCCGCTGCAAGGTGGCAGCGTGACCGTCGACCTGGGGCGCACCTACACCTTGCTCAGCCGCTCGGCACCGACGTCGGTCCGGCCGCCCCTGACAGCGGCCCAGCGCGACTGGCTCGCAGAGCGCAAGGAGCTGGTGCTGGGCACCTCGGCGCCCGACTATCCCCCCTTCGATATCGCCACGGGTGGGCGCGAATACCAAGGGTTGACCGCCGACTACGCCGGTTTGATCGGCAGCGCCCTGGGCCTGCCTGTCCGCGTGCAGCGCTTTCCCAGCCGCCCGGCGGCGGTCGCGGCGCTCAAGAGCGGCCATATCGACCTGCTGGGCAGCGCCAACGGCTATGAAGCCGTCACCCAGGGCCTGGCGCTGTCACGCCCCTATGCCATTGACCAACCCGTGCTGGTGACCCGCGAGGACGAAAGTCGCGCGCTGGACACCGGCCTGGCGGGCATGCGCCTGAGCATGCTGTATCACTACCTGCCGCCCGGGGAAATCCACGCCAACTACCCCAAGGCCGAGCTGCTGACCTTCGAGTCATCCACCCAGGCCCTGAATGCGGTAGCCTTCGAACAGGCCGACGTGTTCATCGGCGACACCATCTCCACTCACTACCTGATCAGCCAGGGTCACTTGCCGCATGTGCGCATGGCCAACTTCGGCAAGCACGAGGCCGTAGGCTTCAGCTTTGCCATGCGTGAGGGCGAGCCTATCCTCCAGTCCCTGGTGGATGCCGCGCTTGACGCGCAGTCCAGCGCCACCCGCAACGATATCTTCAAACGCTGGAGCGCCAGCAGCGGCAGCCTGCTGACCGATCGCAAGCTGCAGTTGTCGACACGCGAGGAGCAGTGGCTGAGCCAACACCCGATCATGCGCGTGGTGGTCAACGATACGGCGGCGCCACTGACGTTCTTCGACAGCAATGATCGCCTGCGGGGGATAGTCGCCGACCTGCTTGAGCTCATTCGCCTGCGCACCGGCCTGCGCTTCGAGATCCGCCGCGCCAGTGGCGACGGCGACATGATCGATCAGCTCGAGTCCGGTCGTGCCGATATCATCGCCAGCCTGTCCACCGAGGCACGCCGGGGCAACCCGCTGCAGGTCAGCCGCCCCTATCTGGAGAGCGCCTATGTGCTGGTCACCCATACCGGCACCGGCCAACCCAACAGCCTCAAGCAACTCAAGGGCAAGCGGGTCGCCGTTCCCCGCGACAGCACCGTGGCCGCCCTGCTTGCAGCTCGCCACCCGCGGATCCACCAGGTTGCCACCGAAAGCACCTATTACTCCATGGTGCTGCTCGGCAGCGGCGCGGTGGATGCGGCGATCGCTACCCTGATCGACGCCAACCACATGCTCGCCACCAGCAACGACCTGGTCATCCGCAGCACGGTCGGCACGGAACCCGCGGCCTTTTCCATGGCCACCGCCCCCGACGCCAGTGAGCTGGGTTCGATCCTCGACAAGGCGTTGCTGAGCATCTCGCCAGAAGAACTGGGGGTGATCAACAGCCGCTGGCGCGACCATGGGCTGCGTGACGACGCCTACTGGCGCAACTACCGCCGGGTGATCCTGCAGGTGGTCGGGGTGATCGCGATCCTGCTGGTGCTCGCACTGGTATGGAATGCCCGGCTGCGCCGTCAGATCAAGCAACGTCAGCGGGCCGAACGGGCGCTGAACGACCAGCTGGAATTCATGGGCGCCCTGCTCAACGGCACGCCCCACCCCATGTATGTGCGCGATCGCGAGGGACGCCTGCAAAGCTGCAACGACAGCTATCTGCAAGCCGTCGGTGCCAGCCGCGAACAGGTGCTGGGCAAACGCCTGGAAGACGCCCCCTACAGCGACTGTGACTATACCCAACAGGTGCAGGACGACTACCAGCGGGTGATGGCGCAGGGAACACCCTTGATTCTCGATCGACCCTTGCACCTGAAAGACCGCGACCTGACGATCTATCACTGGATCCTGCCCTACCGCGATTCGGTAGGCGAAATGCAAGGAATCATCGGCGGCTGGATCGACATCAGCGAACGCCGCAACCTGGTCCAGGACCTGCGCCTGGCCAAGCAGCAGGCCGATGACGCCAACCGGGCCAAGAGCACGTTCCTGGCCACCATCAGCCATGAGATCCGTACGCCGATGAACGCCCTCATCGGCATGCTGGAGCTGGCCTTGAAGCACGCCGAGCAGGGCAAACTGGACCGCCCCGCGCTGGAAGTCGCCCACCATTCGGCCAACGATCTGCTGGGCTTGATCGGCGACATCCTGGATATCGCCCGGATCGAATCCGGGCAAATGTCCCTGGCCCCCGAACCCGTCGACCTCGCGGCGCTGGTCGAGTCGGTCGGGCGGATTTTCGACGGCCTCGCCCGCCACAAGGGTTTGGTACTGGATGTGGTGATTGCCCGCGAGGCCCGCTGCCATGCGCTGCTCGACCCGCTGCGCTTCAAGCAGGTCCTGTCGAATCTGGTCAGCAATGCGATCAAGTTCACCGAACAGGGGCAGGTGCGCATCACCGTCAAGCTGCGCAACGACGGCGAACCGGCGTTGCCGGCACTTGACCTGGAGGTTCGCGACAGCGGTATCGGAATTCACGAGCACGACCTGCAGCGCCTGTTCTCCCCCTTCGTACAGGCCAACCCCTACAGCGACGGCGCACGGGCCGGCACCGGCCTTGGGCTGGTGATCAGCCGCGACCTGTGCGCGATGATGGGCGGCGAACTGACCCTGCAGAGCCTGCAAGGTGTCGGCACCCGCGTGCGCCTGGTGATGCCGCTGCAGTGCGTCGAGCCGGTCGCGGCCCCGCCGCGGCCAATGGCGCAATTCCTGCCGCCGAACAAGCAACTGCGCATTCTGGTGATCGACGACCACCCGGCCAACCTGCTGTTGATGGCCCAGCAGCTGAATTACATGGGGTTGAACCAGCAAAGCGCCGAGGAGGGCGGCGAAGGACTGCGTAAATGGCGTGAGGGCTGTTTCGATGTACTGATCGTGGACTGCAACATGCCACAGATGAATGGCTACGAACTGGCTCGGACCGTGCGCACGGAGGAACGCCTGCACGGCCGACCGCGCTGCACCATTCTCGGCTATACCGCCAACGCCCAACCCGAAGTTCGCCAGCAGTGCCTGGACGCCGGCATGGATGACTGCCTGCTCAAACCCATCGGCTTGCAGGTGCTGGGGCAACGCCTGAGCGCCATCACACCCATTGCCCGGCGGTGTGACAGCCACCCTGGCCCGGCACCACGCTTCGATCTCAAAGGCCTGTCCACGATCGTTGGCGACAACCTCGCCGACCGCGACCGCATCCTCGAAACCCTGCTCCTGAGCCTGCGCCAGGACCTGAAGATTCTGATGGCCATTGATCCGCGGCACGAAGGTGACGAGCTGGCGCTGCAGGCACACAAGATCCTCAGCGCGGGACGGATGCTGAATGCGCGGGCGTTGATCGAGGCTTGCCAGGCACTGGAGGGAACGGACGTACCCCAGGCCGAACTGCTAAGGCGCCGTCAGGCGTTGGCACGGCATATGCGCCGCGTCGAGAAAGCCCTGGCCAGGCAGCTGGGGCACCTGGCCGAGGCGGGATGAGGGCGGTACAGGGCGTACCGCCGACATCGATCAGGAAGCCGGGTTGATCGGCTTTTCCGGGTACCAGGCATCCAGCAGCGGGCTGACTTCAATGCTGGTCAGTTCGCTACGGCCCTTGAGCCAGGCTTCCACAGCGGCGCGCTGCTCTTCGCTGACCGAGCCACGCTTGACGGAGCAGACCAGACCGAAGTCATCGCCGCCGACATAGTCCAGGCCGTTGGCATCCATGGCATCAGCCAGGAAAGCATCGAGGAAGGCATCGATGGCTTCATCGGACAGGTCTTCCTTGAAGCCCAGGTTCAGTTCGAAACCCAGCTCCTGGAATTCATCCACGCACAGTTTCTTGCGCAGGCGACGGGAACGGTTGGTAGCCATGAAACAATCCTCTCAATTAATTACGCGCGGCACTTTACCAGTTTCCAGCGCACAACGGCGCTTTTCCGTCGAACGAGGCCCATGCAGAGCACGCTTGGGGCATAATGCGCATTATATTCGTCTTGGGGCCATCATTTCATACAGCCCCAGTGTCTTTTCCCCTCGCCCGCAGGGTTTGTCCATTTATGATCAAGACGCTCCGCCCACTGCTGTTCGCCGGCCTGTTCCTGCCCTTGTCGCTGTCCGTCCAGGCCGCCACCGTCAACACCAATCTGCCACCGAAAGTGCAACAGGCGCTCAAGACCAACAAGCTGCAGGACTCGGCCCTGTCGCTGGTCATGCTGCCACTGGACGGACCGGGCGCGGCGACCGTGTTCAACGCCGACGTGTCGGTCAATCCGGCCTCGACCATGAAGCTGGTCACCACCTATGCCGCGCTTGAGCTGCTGGGCCCCACCTTCCAGTGGAAAACCGAGTTCTACACCGACGGCACCCTGAGCAACGGCGTGCTCAATGGCAACCTTTACCTCAAGGGCGGTGGCGACCCCAAGCTGAACATGGAAAAACTATGGTTGCTGATGCGCGACCTGCGCGCCAACGGTGTGCGTACCGTGACCGGCGACCTGATCCTGGATCGCAGCCACTTCGTGCAACCCAACCTGCCACAGTTCAACGACGACGGCGGTGACGACAACAAGCCGTTCCTGGTCAAGCCGGACTCGCTGCTGGTCAACCTCAAGGCCTTGCGCTTCGTCGCCCGTAACGACGGTGGCAAGGTCAACGTGTCGGTCGAACCACCGATCGCCAGCATCCGCATCGACAACCAGGTCAAGGCCGTGGCCGGCAAACAGTGCACTGGCGAAGTGCGCTACAACCCGGTAGTGCAGCCTGATGGCGTCAGCGTCACGGTCAGTGGCCAGCTCGCCGATGGCTGCAACTCGCAGACCTACCTGGCGCTGCTGGATCATCCGACCTATGCCGCCGGTGCCGTACGGGCCATCTGGAACGAGCTGGGCGGCAGCATCCAGGGCCGCGACCGCATCGAGAACGTGCCCAAGAGCGCACGCCTGCTGGCACGGGCCTTCTCGCCAGACCTGGTGGAAGTGATCCGCGACATCAACAAGTACAGCAACAACACCATGGCTCAGCAGCTGTTCCTCAGCCTTGGCGCGCAGTTCCGTACCGACGCCGACGGCGACGATGCCCGTGCTGCCCAACGGGTGGTCCGCCAGTGGATGGCCAAGAAAGGCATCACCGCACCACACCTGGTAATGGAGAACGGCTCGGGCCTGTCCCGTGCAGAGCGGGTCAGCACCCGCGAGATGGCGGCGCTGCTGCAGGCGGCCTGGAAGAGCCCGTACGCGGCCGAGTTCATCAGTTCGATGCCGCTGGTGGGCATGGACGGCACCATGCGCAAGCGGCTCAAGCGCACCGCCATGACAGGCGAAGGGCACATCAAGACTGGCACCCTGAATACCGTGCGGGCGATTGCCGGGTTCAGCCGGGACAGCAACGGGCACACCTGGGCGGTGGCGGCCATTCTCAATGATCCCAAGCCTTGGGGGGCTTCGCAGGTGCTGGATCAGGTGTTGCTGGATCTTTATCGGCAGCCGAAGGTGGGGAATGGGACTGTTGGGGTGATGCCCTGACCGGGCTTGGGTCCTCAAAGTGCGGGTTTTGATTCATGTAAGCACATTCATTGGCGAGGGCGACGCATAGTCACCTTTTCGCCTTTACGGCGACCTTCTTTTGCGCGGGCAAAAGAAGGCAAAAACCGCTGGCTCCATTCATCCGGCCCCTACGCTTCGCTTCGGGGTCCCCTCACTCCGGGCTTGCTCCGGGAGGACGCGCCGACGGGCCATCCATGGCCTGATCGGCGCTTGACGGGCATCCATGCCCGTCACCTCCCTGCGCAAACCCTGCGTTCGGCCTCCTGAAGTCGCAATTGGCGGCGCCTGGACTATTGCGCGCTTAGAAGCAGAGCAAGAGCAAGACGAAAAAGCACAAATGCTTGTTTGGCAGCTGATCATTGATTGGCTGTCGCATCGGTGCGCCGATGCGACGTGCTCATGATCGAAGAAGCGGGGCTCAGCGTGCGGGGGCGAGCTTGCCCTTGTCGTCGGAGAAGACGATCTCTACCCGACGATTCTGCGCCCTGCCCCGCTCCGAGGCATTGGCTTCCACCGGGTACTGGTCACCATAGCCCTCGACCTGGATGCGCTTTTCATCCACGCCCAGGTCAACCAGCATGTCGGCGACCGACTGGGCACGATCACGGGACAGCTTCAGGTTCTCTTCCGCCGCGCCGGTGCTGTCGGTATAACCCTCGATCCGCACCACTCGACGCGGATTGAGCTGAAGGAACTGCACCAGCTTGAGCACGGTGCGGCTGGCCGAGTTCTTGAGGTCGGCTTGGCCGGTATCGAACAGCACGTCACCCAGGGTCATCACCAGGCCACGGTCAGTCTGCTCGGACGCCAGCGCTACAATTTGCGCCTCGACGAACTTGCCCTGCTGCTGCACGCTCGCCAGCTTGGCCTCGCGCAACGCCAGTTGCAGGCGCTGGCGCTCCAGGTCGAGCTTGGCCATGCGTTCCTGGTTCAATGCCAGCTTGGCATGCTCGCTGGCGATCTCGCTGTAGCGTTGGCTGAGGTAGGCGTAATGGCGGACATCGCTGCCGGTGCCGACATAACCGGCCAGGCGCTCCGCGCGCCCCAGCGATTCGCCGGCACGGATCACGTCACGGGGCGCGCTGCGCAGCACGTCGGAATTGTCCTTGACCTTCTGGAACGCGGCGCTGGCGTCGTCCAGCGCCGACTCGCTGCGCTGGCTGGCGCAGCCCTGCAACCCCACCAGGGCCAGCAAGGCCAACGCGGCCACGGGCGTGAAGCGGCTCATGGCTGCACCTCCAGCTGTTTGCGCAGACGCTTGATACGCGATTGCAACACCTGCAACTGCTCCTCGCTCTTCTGGTTCAGCACCCGCGCCTCGGCCAGGCGGGCATCGAGTTCGGCCTGCTCGGCGCGCATGCGTGCATCGCGATAGCTTTCACCGAGCATGTTGCTCTTGGCGCGGGCCAGTTTGTCTTCGGCCAACTTGAACTCCGGCACCTGCTCGGTGGCACCGACCGCCTTGGCCTGCTCGAGCGCCTGCTCAGACAAGCGCAGCTGTTCATTGGGTGCCGGGTCATTGGCACAGCCGGCCAGGCCAAGCACGGCCAGGGCGAGCATCAAGGGTTGGATTCTCACACACGCTTCCTACTGTTTGGGGGCACCCTGCGACGCCTGCATCTGCGCCTTCCAACGCTCGACATTGCGCTGCAGCACAGCCTCGCTCGCCCCGGAGATCGGCAATTCTGTCAGCTTTTTCGCCAGTTGTCCGCGCAACCAGCTGTCGTTGCAGGCCGAGTTGTGCGACACCGCCAGATACAACCCCGGCCGGTCCACCGGCAAGCCGCGGGCGATGAGGTCGTTAGCCACCCCAAGGCTCTGGGCCATGGCCATGCCCGAGTAGCGCCCGGCCAGCACATAGTCCACCTGGCCAAGCACCAGCTTCTGGAAGGCCTGCGTCAGATTCTGCGCCGGTTCCAGCTTGAGCTGGGCCTTGGCGAACGCCTCGAAGGCCGGTGTCAGACGGGCCTTCTCCGACAAGGCGCCCTGGTAGCGGGCAAGGTCGGCCGGGCCGTCGAACGCCAGGGCGGCGTCATGACGGGTCCAGACCAGGTATTCATTGAGCTGCAAAGGCGGGTGGATGTAGTCCAGGCTGGTCAGCTGGGTCACCTGCATCGGCGTGTCGAGCAACAGGTCCATGCGCCCGCTGCGCACTTCCTCCAGCGCTTGTTCGCGTTTGCCGGCGTGCAACACCTCGACCTTCACCCCCAGCTCGGCGGCGACTTGGCGAAGCAGGTCGACATTGGCGCCAATCAGGTGCTTGGGGTCTTGCGGATCCTGCCAGGAATACGGTGGCGCATCCGGGCTGCCGGTGGCTACCAGACGCTCGCACTTCCCCACCGCCAAGGCCTGAGTCGACAGCAGCGCCAGCACGCAGGCCAGCCCCCCCTTGCTCCAGCGAAACGCCATGCACCCTCTCCCGCCCTTGAAAAAAATCATGAAAAAACCCGGACCGCCAAGGGCGGCCCAGGTTCTTTATAAGTGAAGCAGTCGGATCAGACCAGCTTTTCCAGCTCTGGAACCGCTTCGAACAGGTCGGCGACCAGGCCGTAGTCGGCCACCTGGAAGATCGGCGCCTCTTCGTCCTTGTTGATCGCGACGATCACCTTGGAGTCCTTCATGCCGGCCAGGTGCTGGATCGCGCCGGAGATGCCGACGGCGATGTACAGCTGTGGCGCGACGATCTTGCCGGTCTGCCCGACCTGCATGTCGTTCGGCACGAAGCCGGCGTCGACTGCGGCGCGCGAGGCACCCACGGCAGCACCGAGCTTGTCGGCCAGGGCGTACAGGTGCTTGAAGTTGTCACCGTTGCCCATGCCACGGCCGCCGGAGACGACGATCTTGGCGGCGGTCAGCTCTGGACGGTCGGACTTGGCCAGCTCTTCGCCGACGAAGGCCGACTTGCCAGCGTCGTGGGCCGCGGCCACGGTTTCGACGGCAGCCGAGCCACCTTCGGCGGCCACGGCATCGAAACCGGTGGTGCGCACGGTGATGACCTTCACGGCAGCGCTCGACTGCACGGTGGCGATGGCGTTACCGGCGTAGATCGGGCGCTTGAAGGTGTCGGCCGATTCCACCGAGATGATCTCGGAGATCTGGTCGACGTCCAGCAGCGCGGCGACGCGTGGCAGGATGTTCTTGCCGTTGGTGGTGGCAGGGGCCAACACATGGCTGTAACCCTTGGCCAGTTCGACTACCAGCGGCGCGACGTTTTCCGGCAGGGCGTGGGCGTAGGCCGCGTTGTCCGCGACCAGCACCTTGGCGACACCTGCGATCTTGGCGGCGGACTCGGCGACGCCACCGACGTTCTGGCCTGCGACCAGCACGTGGATATCACCACCGATCTTGGCGGCAGCGGCGACAGTGTTCAGGGTGGCCGGGGCTACGGCACCGTTTTCGTGTTCAGCGACAACCAGGATAGTCATTTAGATTACCTTCGCTTCGTTCTTCAGCTTCTCGACCAGTTCGGCCACCGACTTGACCTTGATACCCGCGCTGCGGGCAGCAGGTGCTTCGACCTTGAGGGTCTTGGTGGTGGAGGCGAGGGATACGCCCAGGGCGTCCGGAGTGACAGTCTCCAGCGGCTTCTTCTTGGCCTTCATGATGTTTGGCAGCGACGCGTAGCGCGGCTCGTTCAGGCGCAGGTCGGTGGTGACGATGGCTGGCAGGTTCAGCGCAACGGTCTGCAGGCCACCGTCGATTTCACGGGTGACGTTGACCTTGTCGCCAGCAACTTCGACCTTGGAGGCAAAAGTGCCCTGGGCGTAACCGGTCAGCGCGGCCAGCATCTGGCCGGTCTGGTTGTTGTCGCTGTCGATGGCCTGCTTGCCGAGGATGACCAGCTGCGGCTGCTCCTTGTCGACAACGGCTTTCAGCGCCTTGGCCACGGCCAGGGAGTTCAGTTCATCGGCGGCCTCGACCAGGATGGCGCGGTCGGCGCCCAGGGCCAGGGCGGTACGCAGTTGCTCCTGGGCGGCGGTCGGGCCGATGGAGACGACGACGATTTCGCTCGCCACGCCCTTCTCTTTCAGGCGGACGGCTTCTTCCACGGCGATTTCGCAGAAGGGGTTCATGGACATCTTGACGTTTGCAAGGTCGACGCCGGAGTTGTCCGCCTTGACGCGAACCTTGACGTTGTAGTCGACCACTCGTTTGACAGCTACAAGAACCTTCATGGATTCCTCGTTACTCTCCGGTGAAAAGAAGATCGCCTGGGGACTGCCCGGCGAATGCGCGTGGGTACAAGGGCACCTCTAAAAACGTTTCTGCGCCGGCAAAGTTCAGTTGACCGATCAGTCTTGTTGCGACCTTCAGGGACAAAACCTGCGGGTCATTTTCTGTCGTGGCGTGTAGACTCCACTACAAAACCTGATTCGGCCCGTAAACCCTGCTCCACGCCTGGTCTTTAGGGGTGCACCTGCGCCCGACGGTCAGCCTACGGCGAACGCGAAAGCGCTCGTATCTTGACCGTAACACCCAATCCGGTCAATACGGCAAATTGGCCAGCCTCCAGCCGCCTACCTGCGATTCTACGGGCCTCCGGCAAATTCAAACAAACGTTTGTATTGGACCCGCCAAGTGGTGTAGATATAATGCGCGGCCAAGACAAAACGGTGTAGTCCATCACCTGCGAAGCTACAGCCTCTGCACGCCGCACGTGACCGTGAACACCCATAAAAGACAAGCAACGCGATGAGCCTTGAGTAGGAGAGAACCTGTGGAACGCGAATACATGGAATTCGACGTGGTCATCGTCGGCGCAGGCCCGGCGGGCCTGTCCGCCGCCTGCCGCCTGAAGCAGAAGGCCGCCGAAGCCGGTAGCGAGATCAGCGTCTGCGTGGTCGAGAAAGGCTCCGAAGTCGGCGCCCACATCCTCTCCGGCGCCGTATTCGAGCCGCGCGCACTGAACGAACTGTTCCCCGACTGGAAAGAACTGGGCGCACCGCTGAACACCGAAGTGAAGCGCGACGACATCTATGTGCTCAAGGATGCCGGAAGCTCGACGAAAGTGCCTGACCTGTTCGTGCCCAAGACCATGCACAACCAGGGCAACTACATCATCTCGCTGGGCAACCTGTGCCGCTGGCTGGCCCAGCAGGCGGAAAACCTTGGCGTGGAGATCTACCCAGGCTTTGCCGCCCAGGAAGCGCTGTTCGACGAAAACGGCGTGGTGCGCGGCATCGTTACCGGCGACCTGGGCGTGGACCGAGAAGGCAACCCGAAAGACGGCCTGTACACCCCCGGCATGGAACTGCGTGCCAAGTACACCCTGTTCGCCGAAGGCTGCCGTGGCCATATCGGCAAGCAGTTGATCAAGCGCTTCGACCTGGACAACGAGTCCGACGTACAGCACTACGGCATCGGCCTGAAAGAGATCTGGGAAATCGACCCGGCCAAGCACGAGCAGGGCCTGGTAGTGCACACCGCCGGCTGGCCGCTGGACGTGATGGCCAAGGACAACACCGGCGGCTCGTTCCTCTACCACCTGGAGAACAACCAGGTGGTCGTTGGCCTGATTGTCGACCTCTCCTACGCCAACCCTTACCTCTCGCCGTTCGACGAGTTTCAGCGCCTGAAGCACCACCCGGTGATCAGCCAGTACCTCGAAGGCGGCAAGCGCATCAGCTACGGCGCTCGCGCCCTGGCCAAGGGCGGCATCAACTCGCTGCCCAAGATGGTCTTCAACGGCGGCGCGCTGATCGGTTGCGACCTGGGCACCATGAACGTGGCCAAGATCAAGGGCAGCCACACCGCGATGAAGTCCGGCATGCTCGCCGCCGAAGCGGTGGCCGATGCACTGATCGCCGGCAGTGAAGGCGGTGACCAGCTCAACAGCTACGTCAGCGCCTTCAAGGCCAGCTGGCTGCATGAAGAGCTGTTCGCCAGCCGCAATTTCGGCCCGGCCATGCACAAGTTCGGGCCACTGCTGGGCGCAGCGTTCAACTATGTCGACCAGAACTGGTTCGGCGGCAAGCTGCCCTTCACCCTGCACGACACCAAGCCGGACTATGCCTGCCTCAAGCTCGCGGCCGACTCGAAAAAAATCGACTACCCCAAGCCGGACGGCAAGCTCAGCTTCGACAAGCTCAGCTCGGTGTTTCTCTCCAGCACCAACCACGAAGAGGAACAACCCTGCCACCTGAAGCTGACCGACCCGAACATCCCGATCGCCAGCAACCTGCCGTTGTACGACGAACCGGCGCAGCGCTACTGCCCGGCGGGCGTTTACGAAGTGATCACCCAGGAAGACGGCAACAAGCGCTTCCAGATCAACGCGCAGAACTGCGTGCACTGCAAGACCTGCGACATCAAGGACCCGGCCCAGAACATCACCTGGGTCACCCCTGAAGGCGCCGGCGGGCCGAACTACCCGAATATGTAAGCCCTGCCCTGGCGGCAAGCAAAAGCCCCCTGGCCGAGAGGCCCGGGGGTTTTTTCATGGTCGCTATCCCTTGTACGAAACCACGGTGTGCGTGGTGTCCAACCCCAGTTGTTCGAGCCGCTCCAGGACATGCCCCAGGCACTGTCCGCCATCGGGTTTGTAGTGTCCGGAGGCATCGTTGACCAGACCAAGAATGTCGCTCACCGCATTGCTGGTGGTCTTGCGGTCGATGCGCATTTCTCCGGCGCACACCACCGGCTGGCCACCGCCAAGCTGGCTGTGCCGGGTATAGCGCGTACGGTCCAGGGACTGGTCCCAGAGTTTGACCAGGATGCTTTTTTGCGGGGTGTAGACCCAGGTGTAGGCATCCTGGGCAGTATTGGGGCGCAGATAGGTCAATCTGCCGCTCTTCAGCTCATAGGCCAGTATCTGACCCCGCTCCTCGCCAATTAGCTGACAGACGCCCTCAAGGGTTTCAGGCTGATAGCTGCGCCATTTCAGCACATCGATCAGCCATTGCTGCAATTGCACCGGGTAGGTGTAACCAGCAAAGTCCAGGGGCGCCGAGATATCGGCCTTGCGCCAGTCCAGCCAGTTCACCCGGCCTTGCCATGCCACGCCGCCCCTGGCCTCGATCCAGCGGTTGTCGCTCCCTACCACACGGTTGTTCAGCTGGTCATTGACCTTGAGGTCCAGCGACTGCATCTTCCAGGCCGGACCGTACCCCCCGGCACTGGTCTGGTAGATCTCGACCGAATGCAACTCATCGGCATAGATCACGCTGCGCTGGAACATCTTGGACAGGTCGACCTCGACCTGGAAGTGCGCCCCCCGCTCGAAGTTGCCGGCCAATGGCTGTCGGTGCTCGCTGCCATTGATCGAAAACGAAAGCGTATCGCCGGTTCCGGCACTGTAGTCGGCAGAGACCGCGAGGCACACGCTCAGCTTGTCGATGACCATGCTCGGTACCTGACCCCGCCTCGGACGCTGAGGCAAGTGCACCCGCCAGGCCTCGGCAGGCAGTGCCTCGCTTCGTCGCTGCAGCCAGACCTCACCCGCAATCGGAGCACTGCACAAGGTACGGGTGCCGTCGCCATAGAGAAGCTCGCCCTTGGACGACAGCCGCCAGCGATCTCCCGAGGCTGCGCTCGCCTTGCCGCAGATCCCGAGCCCCAAGGTCTGCCCGGTGGTGACATTGACCAGTTGCCCGTCCTTGTAGAGCCATTGCATGGCCTTGGGATCTGGATTCACGGCGAGGCACACGCCCTCCTCGTCCGCCATCAGGTAATCATGACCATTGGTGAGCATGAACGGGATACCGCTGGGTAGGCCGTTCACGGGGTCCCCGGCACCACCACTGCCATCCAGTGCCTTCAGCTGGGTGAATTCGACCGTTTGCTGACGCTGCGCACTGTCGGTCAACAGCACGGCATGGCCGTTGGCGGCCAACTCGATACGGCTGATGTGGCGAAAGTCATGCAGCGGGTGCACGCCGGTCAGTTGCTTGCCGTCACCGTAGACCACCACCCACGCCTGATCGTGAAGGTGCTGGGACTCCAGGACACAGGCAAGGCTACGGCCCCAGTGAACAACGGGGGTTCTGGCTTGATCATCCGGTTTCGTGCTGGCGGGATTCGCAGCCGAAAAGCTCATCTGTGGCGGAAACGCTGGCAGTTGGGCCCGCGTCATCCAGGTGATGCTGAAACTGGACATGTACATTTCTCCTGACAGTATGAACGGAAGGGTCCGTCAACGATCAGTCGAAACTACGTGCACAACCTCGCAGGCGCTGTAGGGGAGCAGAGTTGCGGACACTCAAAAACCCGCCCCTGCCTGTAGGACCTGTTGACTGCCAGGCCGTAGCAGGCAGCCCTGACTTCCTCGAACAATTCCGGATGACAGTCAAGGCGCTTGAAACAACTTGATCAGCGCGACCGATGGTTGAGCCTTGCCGTTCTCGTAGCGGGAAAAGGCATTACCACCTCATTTGTCACCGCACATGAGCGGCATCGACTCGGCAACAAACCCCAACGGTTCACGACGCCCGAAATAGAGCGCCGTCAGCAACCCGACCATGCCCATGACCAGACAAAAGCCGACACACACCCACGGACTCCAGGGCATCAGGGCGATCAGCGCCAGCGGCGTGGTACTGGCCCACAGGGCGTAGGCGACGTTGTAGGTGAAGGAGATGCCCGACACGCGGATATCCGCCGGGAACAGCCCGACCATCACCGATGGCACTACCCCCACCACGCCACAGCACAATCCGGCCAGGGCATAGGCCAGCCAGGTCATGCCCCACTGCCCCACCAGACTGGCGTACAGCGCGCCGATACCCAGCGGCAGCAACAGGCTGTAGATCATCAATGCCCGCCACGCACCCATACGGTCGACCAACAGCCCGGCCAGCACACACCCGATATTGAGGAAGACGATGCCCACACTGCTCAGAGCAAAGGTATGCCCGGCGGTCATGGCGAAGCGCTGCTGCATCACGGTCGGGGTGATCACCACCAGCACCACCACCGCCGAGGTCAGCACGCACGTAAGCAGCGCCGCCGGAATCAACGCCCGACGGTGTCGGCTCAGTACTCTACGCAACGGGAATGCCACAGGCTGCTCCCGCTGCTCGCGCAACGCCAGGAATACCGGCGTTTCACTCAACCAGCGGCGCAACCAGACACCGATCACGCCGAACACTCCGCCCAGCAGGAAGGGATAGCGCCAGGCGTAGTCGAGAATTTCCTGGGGCGTGAACACCTGCGCCAACAAGGTCGCGGTCAGCGCCCCGAGCAGATAACCAAAGGTCAACCCAGCCTGCAGGAAGCCCAGCGCATACCCGCGTCGCCCGGGTGGCGCGTGCTCGGCAACGAACGTCCAGGCACTGGGCACCTCGCCGCCCACCGCCGCCCCTTGCAGGATGCGCAGCGCCAGCAGGATCAGCGGCGCGGCGTAGCCGATGTCGGCGTAGGTCGGCATCATCCCGATCAGCAGGCACGGCAGCGCCATCATCAGGATGCTCAGGCTGAACACCCGCTTGCGCCCCAGGTGATCGGCGAAATGGGCCATCAGGATGCCGCCCAGCGGCCTGGCCAGGTAACCGGTGACGAAGATCCCGAAGCTCTGCAGCAGGCGCAACCACTCCGGCATCTCGGGCGGGAAGAACAGCTGGCTGAGCGTCAGGGCAAAGAACACGAAGATGATGAAATCGTAGATTTCCAGGGCACCACCCAGCGCGGCCAGCCCCAGGGTCCGGTGGTCGCCACGGCTGAACCGTGGCGGGCGGGTGGTATCGAGCGCAGTCATGGCAGCTTCCGCAACGTGGCAAAAGGCCAAGAGAATAGCAAAAGCCTTGAGCCTGTGGCCGTCCGTGCTTCAGGAGTTGCGGCAGAACACTGTCTGCGCGAGGTTGGTGCGTCGCCGGGAATAGTTCGAGGCCCCGGCCAGCCCCGGTGGCAGGGGCAACTGCCCGACCAGCACCGGCAGGTCGATGATCGCCATGAACGACTCCAGCGCCTCGCTGTCGGGCGCATGGGGCAGGCTGATGCTGACAGCATGCCGGTCACTCGGCGGCACCGCCGGCACCTTCAGGTGCGGCGAGTGGTACAGCAGTGCATGCTGGATCTGCGAACTGACCCGGCAGAAGCGCGCCAGGTCCACCCCAGCATGGCTGGCCAGCTCGATGTTGCCCACCAGCAGGTTGAACGGTTGCAAGGCACTGTGCACCAGGCGCTGCAGGTCTTCGAAATTCTCCACCGGAGCGATCCGGTAATAACCCAGGCCATTGAGCATCCTCTCCAGTTGCAGGCGCTGGGCGGGATGCTCGTCGGCGATGAGGATGCGCATGGATTTGTTAGGCATCGTCCGGACCTGGGCAGTTAGGTGATGACAGTGGCTCCGTGACCATACTGCGCCGGGAACGGCAACGTCAGGCAGCGCGCCTGGACGGGGGGTCTTTATTGATAGTTGTCGTGAACCCGGGAGAAATCAAGTGACCGGCTCACGGAATTTTCACATCCGCCGGCATCCCGCTCAGGACTCCCACTGGCGCATGCGCATGCGGCAGTGCTTCATGGCGTTGACGATGTGCTTTTCCACCACGCTGCGGGAAATATCCAGGCGTTCGGCGATCTGCTGGTGTGACAAGCCCTCGAGCTTGCGCAGCAGGAAACTGTCACGGCAAGGCGCGCTCAACTCGCCCAAGGCCTGCTGCATCAGCGCCAGACGCTGGTCGAGCTGCATGCTGTGCGTCGGCGCGGGGCTGTGCCAGCGCTCATCGCTGTCGAGCACCTCGAGCGGCTCGGCCTGACGCACCTGGTGACGCCGGTGATGATCGACCACCAGGTTCATCGCCGTGCGATAAAGAAACGCGCGCGGGTGTTCGATACGCTCGCCGCCCGTGCGCTCCAGCACGCGAATGTAGGCATCATGGGCAACGTCTTCGGCCGCCTGGCGATTGCCAAGCCGGGCGGACAGGAAGCTCACCAACTCGCGATAGTAATGTTCCACGACGGCACCTGTCGTCTCCCTGCTCGAGCGCTGGTAGGCAGGCGCAGCGGGTCTGGATAATATCAGTGTGCGATCTTACAAATTATAATTATTCGCAGCAACACACAGCCCTCCCCTTCCTGCGTTAAATCGCCACCTATCACATTCGTTTAACTGGGACCCCCGAGCGCGTGCCGCGTCGCAGCACTCGGCCACTACCCCCGGCTGGAAGCCCGCATGACACGCACATCCAATACCCGCCGCCGAGTGCTGTTCGGCGCCCTGGGCCTGGCCGGCCTCGGCAGCCTCGTGGCCTGGCAGGTCCTGCCGCTCGGCGGCGCACCGGTCAGCACCGTGCCGGTGCTGCGCGCCGACATCGAAAGTAGCGTTACCGCACTGGGTACCCTGCAACCGCGCCGTTACGTCGACGTCGGCGCCCAGGCCTCGGGGCAGATTCGCAAGTTGCATGTGGAGGCCGGTGACGAAGTGCGCCAGGGCCAGTTGCTGGTGGAGATCGACCCGTCCACGCAACAGGCCAAGCTCGACGCCGGACGTTACTCGATCGAGAACCTCAAGGCCCAGCTGGCCGAACAGCGTGCGCAATACCAGCTTGCCCAGCAGCAGTACCAGCGCCAGCACGGCCTGGCCGCCGCCGGCGCCACCCGCCAGGAAGACCTGCAGACGGCGCAGGCGCAATTGAAGGTGACCCAGGCCCGCATCGACATGTACCTGGCGCAGATCCGCCAGGCCCAGGCCAGCCTGCGCAGTGACGAGGCAGAACTGGGCTACACGCGCATCTACGCCCCCATGAGCGGTACCGTGGTGGCGGTGGATGCCCGCGAAGGCCAGACCCTCAATGCCCAGCAGCAGACGCCGCTGATACTGCGGATCGCCAAGCTCTCGCCGATGACCGTCTGGGCCCAGGTGTCCGAAGCCGACATCGGCAAGGTCAAGCCGGGCATGACCGCCTACTTCAACACCCTGGCCGGCGGCAAGCGCCGCTGGACCAGCACCGTGCGCCAGATCCTGCCGGTACCGCCCAAGCCGCTGGACCAGACCAGCCAGGGCGGCGGCAGCCCGGCCAGCGCCACCGCCGGCACCACAGGCAGCAAGGTGGTGCAGTACACCGTGCTGCTGGACGTGGACAACCCCGACGGCGCCCTGATGGCAGAAATGACCACCCAGGTGTTCTTCGTCGCCGGGCAAGCCAGCCAAGTGCTCAGCGTCCCCCTGGCTGCGCTGGATGACACCCCCGGCGACGGCGTGCGCCTGGCCCAGGTGCTGAACAGCAAGGGTCAGGTCGAGGCACGCCAGGTACGCACCGGCTTGAGCGACCGCCTGCGGGTGCAGGTTCTCGAAGGCCTGAACGAAGGCGAGCGCCTGGTCATCGGCCTGCCTGCCGCCAGTGGGGGTTGAGATGGCCACGCCCCTGATCGAGCTGTGCGACATCCGCAAGGTCTACGGCGGTGTCGATTCGCCCAGGGTCGAGGTGTTGCGCGGCATCAGCCTGAGCATCCACCCCGGCGAGTTCGTCGCCATCGTCGGCGCCTCGGGCTCCGGTAAATCGACCCTGATGAACATCCTCGGCTGCCTCGACCGTCCCACCTCGGGCAGCTACCGCTTCGCAGGCCGGGACGTGGCCGAACTGGACAGCGACGAGCTGGCCTGGCTGCGTCGCGAAGCGTTCGGCTTCGTGTTCCAGGGCTATCACCTGATCCCTTCGGGCTCGGCCCAGGAGAACGTCGAGATGCCGGCCATCTACGCCGGCACCCCGCCCGCCGAGCGCCATGCCCGCGCCCACGCCCTGCTCGAGCGCCTGGGCCTGGCCAGCCGCACCGGCAACCGCCCGCACCAGTTGTCCGGCGGCCAGCAGCAACGGGTGTCGATCGCCCGGGCGCTGATGAACGGCGGGCACATCATCCTCGCCGACGAGCCCACCGGCGCCCTCGACAGCCACAGCGGCGCCGAGGTGATGACCCTGCTCGACGAACTGGCCAGCCAGGGCCATGTGATCATCCTCATTACCCACGACCGTGAAGTCGCGGCCCGCGCCCAGCGGATCATCGAAGTGCGCGACGGCGAAGTGGTCAGCGACTCGCCCAGCCAGCCATCGGCCAACATCCCCCGGCAATTGCAGGCCGACGACCTGCGCCAGCGCCTGGACCGCGGCGCCACCCAGCGCGGCGCCTGGAAAGGCGAACTGGTCGAGTCCCTGCAGGCTGCCTGGCGGGTGATGTGGATCAACCGCTTCCGCACCGCGCTGACCCTGCTCGGTATCATCATCGGGGTCGCCTCGGTGGTGGTCATGCTCGCGGTCGGCGAAGGCAGCAAGCGCCAGGTCATGGCGCAGATGGCCGCATTCGGCTCGAACATCCTTTACCTCAACGGCAAGCACTCCTCCGAGGAACTGATGGGCATCGTCACCCTCGACGATGTCGACGCCATCGGCGAACTGCCCCAGGTCAAACGGGTCATGCCGGTAATCGGCGACAAGCTCATGGTGCGCCACGGCAACAAGGGCGAGCAGTTCTACGTTGGCGGCAACAACACCGGGTTCCCCGAGATCTTCAACTGGCCCGTGGTCGAGGGCAGCTTCTACAGCGAAGCCGACGAAGCCAACGGCGCCGCCGTGGCAGTGATCGGGCAGAAGGTGCGTGACAAGATGTTCGGCCCGGGCAGCAATCCACTCGGCCAGTACCTGCTGATCGGCAACGTGCCGTTCCAGGTGATTGGGGTGCTCCAGGGCAAAGGCGCCAGCTCCGGCAGCGAGGACAGCGACGAGCGCGTGGTGGTGCCCTACTCCGCCGCCGCCATCCGCCTGTTCGGCAGCCGCGACCCGGAATACGTCACCATCGCCGCCCTGGACTCCAGCCGGGTGAAGGAGACCGAGCAGGCGATCGAGCGCCTGATGCTGCAGCGTCACCAGGGCAAGCATGACTTCGTCCTGACCAACGACGCCGCGTTGATCCAGGCCGAGGCCCGCACGCAGAACAGCCTGTCGCTGATGCTCGGTGCGATTGCCGCGATCTCCCTGCTGGTGGGTGGCATTGGCGTGATGAACATCATGCTCATGACCGTGCGCGAACGCACCCGCGAGATCGGCATCCGCATGGCCACCGGCGCGCGCCAGCGCGACATCCTGCGCCAGTTCCTCACCGAGGCGGTGATGCTGTCGATGGTCGGCGGCGTGACCGGCATCGTCCTGGCCCTGGCCATCGGCGGCAGCCTGTTGCTGGCCGACATCGCCGTGGCCTTCGCCCTGCCCGCCATCCTCGGCGCCTTTGCCTGCGCCGTGATCACCGGCGTGGTGTTCGGTTTCATGCCGGCCCGCAAGGCCGCCCGCCTCGACCCGGTCAAGGCCCTTACCAGCGAATAACCCATGACGATCCCCTGCCGTATCAGCTTGCTGGCCCTGAGCCTTGGCCTGGCCGCCTGCAGCACCCCACCGCCGCCTGCGGCGAACATCGACGCCCCGCCGGCCTGGCAAGGGCCGACCAGCGCCAACCAGGCCCTGCCGGACAACCAGTGGTGGCGCGCCTTTGCCAGCCTGGAACTGGACCAGTTGATCGAGCGCGCGCGCTCGAACAGCCACGACCTGGCGGCAGCCGCGGCGCGGGTGCGCAAGGCCCAGGCCATCGCAGTGATCGCCGGGGCGCCATTACTGCCAGAAGTACAGCTCGGCCTGGATGGCAGCCGGCAGCGCCTGTTGCGCGGTGAAGGCAACAGCCAGCTCGACGCCAGCAGCAGCGAGCGCACCAGCACCTCGTTCGGCACCCGCCTGAGCGCCAGCTACGAGATCGATTTCTGGGGCGGCCTGCGCGCCACCCGCGACAGCGCGCTGCGCAGCCTGGATGCCAGCCGTTTCGATCGCCAGACAGTCGAGCTGACCCTGGTCAGCGCCGTGGCCGACAGCTACCTGCAAGGCCTGGCACTCGACGAGCAACTGCGCATCGCCCGGCTCAACCTGGACAATGCCCGCGACGTGCTGGGCCTGGTCGAAGCCCGCGAACGTTCAGGCTCGGCCACCCGCCTGGAACTGGCCCAGCAGCGCAGCCTGGTCGCTGCCCAGGAACGCCAGCTACCGTTGCTCGAACAGCGTCGCCAGGACAACCGCATCGTCCTCGCCACCCTGCTGGGCGACCCGGTGCAGGCCCTGCCCGACAATCGCGAAATGATCAGCAACGTACAGTGGCCCAGCATCGGCAGCGGCGTGCCCAGCGAACTGCTCGGCCGGCGCCCGGACATCGCCGCCGCCGAGGCGCGCCTGGCGGCGGCCAGCGCCAACATACAGGTGGCCCGGGCGGCCATGCTGCCTCGCCTGATACTCGGCGCGAACCTGGGCAGCGGTGCGCGCACCCTGCCCCATGTCTTCGACAGCCCCTACTACACCCTGACGGCCGGCCTCGCCGCGCCGATCTTCAACAACGGCCGACTCAGCGCCGCACGGGACCAGGCCAGCGCCGAACAGGAGGAATTGCTGGAGCTGTACCGCGGCAGCATCCTGGCAGGCTTCGCGGATGTGGAGAAAGCCTTGAACGCCATCGCCGGTGTTGAACGCCAGCGCCGCTGGCAGGACCAGGAGGTGGAGCAGGCACGCATCGCCTTCGACCTGGCCCAGCAACGTTACGCCGCCGGCGCCGAGACCCTGCTGACGGTACTGGAGACCCAGCGCACGCTGTATCTGGCCCAGGACCAGCAGGCGCAACTGCGCCTTGAGCAGTTGCAGGGCAGCGTGGCGCTGTACAAGGCATTGGGTGGGGGCTGGCAGACGCCGGTCAAGCTGTAGGGCACGCGACAAGTCCCTGCAGGCGCGGGTTTGCCCACGCTTGCAGGGGCACAGGGTGCATCAGGGCACGATGTTTTTCAGTGACAGGTGGCGCGCGTACCAAGGGCGTTGCGGCACCTTGCGCAGCAGGCTATCGAGCTTTTCTTCGTTACCGAACGTGATACGCAGGGCCAGCTTCATGGTCTCCACGTCCATCTCCACCGACTTGCCCAGGCGCATGCCTGGCTGCGTGCTGCAGCCATGGGTGTCCGGGCCCAGCCACGGGTCGCCGGCTTCGACCCAGCGACCCGGGGCGAACCAGGGCACGCCATTAACCTCCAGGCGCCGTACCTGACCGGGGTGATAGCGCTCATGGGCACGGAACCAGTCGTCGATGCGGTCGTCGATCCAGCCATGGAAACCCCAGAACACCGGATTGACATGGGACGAGAACGGATCGCCGAGAAAATCGTTTTCGGGCTCGAACCAGCGCGCGGCAAAGTCTGCCTGGTCACGGGCGAACGGCACCGGCGCGCCATTGTTCGGATCACGCGGCACCGACGCCCAGCACATGTGCAGCCAGTCGTGCAGGTTCATCTCCAGTTCCGAACCGAAGGCCCCAAGGGTCAGCTTCGACAGGTACAACGGGTCCTGGTACTGCGACTCCCACACCTGGAAGTTGCTGCAGTAGGTTTCGCCGGCCTTGATCGCCCCAACCCACTGGCCATAGGCTTCGTCGCCCGGCGCCTGCCAGGTCGGCGGCACGCAGTAGCCGTCGTGGTTGTCGAAATAGCGGGCAAAGCCTGCGCGGTCGAACTCGACGCTCGGCTGCGGCAGCGGGAAGCGCTGCCACGAGGGCAGGTCCTGCAAGGTGCGTGCATACATCAGCATGTGCCGGTGCATGAACAGGAAATCGATGCCCGAGCCATTGCGGTGCTTGCGCGGGCCACGGGCATCGCGCTCATGGTCCCTGGGCCCGGGCTGCCAGCCCAGGCCACGCAGGGCGTCCTGCTTGTTCCGCGGCAATTTGTGCCACTGGTCACGGGTGGCATGCCAGAGCTGGTGGAACAAGCGGTGTTCGGCACCGACCACCCAGGCCAGCATCTCGGGGGTGTAAGGCAGGCGCTCACGGGCCTCGGGGAACAATCGCTTGACTGCGACGAAACGGCTGTCGGGCACCGGCAGCGTCAGCGGCCGATCCAGACGCTGCACGCGCCCGGTCAGCGTGCCGCTGCCGGCATTGGCGAACTCGGCCCAGACTTCGTCAAGGCTGGCCACGCACTCATAGCCCGGCCCGCCATGCTGGTTGACCAGCCGCCAGCGCACCTGCGCGCTGCTGGCGCCGACCAGGTCGCCCAGCACCCGGTAGACCGGCTCGCCAGCCCCACGCAAGCGCTCGCCGGTATCGACGAAACCGCGCAGGCCGCGCCCCTTTGTGGCAACGTCGAGGAACATCTCGACACCTTGCTGGGGCAGCCCATCCAGGCCGCGCTCGGCACCCTCGAAGCGGATTTCCCAGACGCCGCGCAGTTGGTCAGCGAGCATCTGGCCTGCGTAGTCGGCCAGCTCGACGCTGGCTTCCCCAGGCGTGACGATGTCGTCCTCGGGGTCATGGGTCAGTTGCTTGTGCGCGTAATAGGCCGCCGTGCCTGTGGCGCCTGCCACAGCCAGGCCGGCGATGAATCCTCGTCGGGAAATTGTCATTGCGCCTCAATCCGTCTTCGCGTGCCGCGACTGCTATCCAAGCTAGAACGTAGGCGGGCCAGGGAAATTTAGGCGCGGCTCACCCCGGCTAATTAACCGCGCAGTGCGCTCGTCTGATGGGTATCTCCCGCTGACAGAGGCATGCCCATGACCTCCCCGCTTGCCCGCCTGGCACCTGCTGCCCAGGCCACGCCCTACCGGCTCTTCGACCTCGATCTCAAGGCCATCGAAACCCTGAGCCCCTCACTGACGCGCTTCGTCTTCACCGGCGAGGACGTCGCGCAGATGACCACCCTGGCCCCCGACCAGCGTGTGAAGTTGCTGTTTCCGACGCCAGCCGGCGCGCCACCCAACCTGCCCAAGCACGCGCAATGGCAGCAGGCGCGGCGCGAACTGCCGGCGCAAGACATGCCGCCCCTGCGCACCTACACCATCCGCGCCCTGCGCCGCGAGGCGCTGGAGGTGGATGTGGACTTTGTCCTGCACGGCGTCAATGGCCCCGCCTCGGCCTGGGCCACCCATGCCCGCATCGGCGACCGCCTGCAGATGGTCGCCCCCAACCTGGCATATGCCGACGACCCCGGCGGCTATGAATGGAAACCGCCACGCAGCGCCCGGCGCATTCTGCTGGTCGGCGACGAAACCGCCCTGCCGGCCATTGCCGGCATCCTCGAACAGCTGGCCACGACCGCGCCGGAGCTGGCAGTGGAAGCCTTCATCGAAGTCCCGTTGGAAGCCGACTGTCTCGACCTGCGCCAGAGCCCGGCCACCCGCCTGCACTGGCTGCCACGCGACCTGCTGCGCAGCGAGCACGGCCAAGGCATGCAGCACGCCGTGCGCGAGCTGGCCAGCCTGCCGGCGCCGCGTGGCGCGTCGACGGTCGAGCTGGAAGACGTGGATATCGACGAAAGCATCCTGTGGGAACAGGCCTGCGGCGAACACGGCGACTTCCATGCCTGGGTCGCCGGGGAATCGGGGACCGTCATGGACATCCGCCGCTACCTGATCAAGGAGCGCGAGCTGCCGCGAGAAAGCCTGACCCTGATGGGTTACTGGCGCGCCGGGCGCGTGTTCGACTGAGCCACGAGCAGGGGCGCCTTGCGCCCCATCGCCGGCAATGGACGAAGGGGCTGAACGCAGCCCCGGAACATCAACCGGCCTTGACCGCCGCCGCGACGGCTTCGGCAAATCTTGCCGCCACTTCATCGATCTGCTCGGCACTGATGATCAACGGCGGCAGGAAGCGCACCACAGCACCATGGCGACCGCCCAACTCGAGGATCAGGCCGCGGCGCAGGCACTCGCGCTGCACCTTCGGCGCCAGGCTGCGGCATGCCGGCGGATGCCCCTGCGCGTCGCGCTTGCCCGCCGGATCCACCAACTCCACGCCCAGCATCAAGCCACGGCCACGAATATCGCCGAGCTGCGGATAGTCCTGCTGCAACCGCTGCAGGTGCCCACGCAAGCGCTGGCCCATGGCCTCGGCGTGCTCGCACAGACGGTGCTCGACCAGGTACTTCATCACCGCAGAGCCCGCCGCCATCGCCATCTGATTGCCACGGAAAGTGCCGGCGTGCGCACCCGGCGACCACTGGTCGAGCCAGTCGCGGTAGACCATCACCGCCAGCGGCAGGCTGCCGCCGATGGCCTTGGACAGGGTGACCACGTCAGGCACGATGCCCGCGTGCTCGAAGGCGAACATCTTGCCAGTGCGGGCGAAGCCGCTCTGGATCTCGTCGACGATCAGCGCCACCCCGGCCTGCTCGGTGATCCGCCGCAGCCCGCGCAACCACTCGATATCGGCAGGGATCACACCGCCCTCGCCCTGCACCACCTCGACGATCACCGCCGCTGGCAGCGCCACCCCGGCCTCGGGGTCGTTCAGCAGGTTTTCCAGGTAGTGCAGGTTGGCGCGCACGCCCGCCTCGCCACCCAGGCCGAACGGGCAGCGGTAGTCATAGGGGTAGGGCAGGAACTGCACGCCATTGTTCAGCAGCGCGCCAAGTGGCTTTTTCGGCCCCAGGCTGCCCATCAGGCTCAGGGCGCCCTGGGTCATGCCATGGTAGGCGCCCTGGAACGCCAGCACGGTGCTGCGCCCAGTCACGGTACGCACCAGCTTGAGCGCGGCCTCCACCGCATCGGTACCGGTCGGGCCGCAGAACTGGATCTTGGCTTCGCCGCGCAGGCCCTCGGGCAACAGGCCGAACAGGTCCTGGACGAACTGGTCCTTGACCGGCGTGGTCAGGTCCAGGGTATGCAGTGGCAGCTCGTCAGCCAGCACGCGCTGGATCGCGTCGATCACCACCGGATGGTTGTGACCCAGGGCCAGCGTGCCAGCACCGGCCAGGCAGTCGATGAATTGGCGGCCCTCGACGTCCTCGACGTACAGGCCTCGGGCGCGCTTGAGCGCCAGCGGGATGCGTCGCGGGTAGCTGCGGGCGTTGGACTCCTGCTGTTGCTGGCGCAACAGCAGGGGCGAATCCTCGAATTCGTACAGGGGGCGCGGCGCGGTGGCCGGCAGCACCTGGGCAAGGCTGGAAGCGGTCGACATCGGAAAATCCCTCGCAAGCAAGCGAATGTGCCCGCCACGCGCCCTGTAACCGGATGTGTGTCGGGTTCTTATCGCTTGAAAAACGCTTCAGCGAGGTGCGGATTTAGCGGTTGCCGTCGGATTTGTTGAGGATCTGCGGCGTCTGTCGCGGGGCACGCCCGCTCCCACGCCATGCGCTGGCCCGGCAAGAGCAGTCGCGCGGATGCGAATTGCGTGGGAGCGGGCTTGCCCCGCGATAGGTATGAACTCAACTCCCCGAGCGTGCCGGCACCTGCAGGCACACCCGCAAGCCATCGGCCTGGCTGTCGAAACGCAGGTTGCCAGAACAGCGCTGGACGATGGCCTGGACGATCGCCAGCCCCAGGCCGCAGCCACCGCTCTGGCCGTTGCGCCAGAAACGCTCGGTCAGGTGTTCGAGATCTGCCGGCGCGATACCTGGACCATGGTCGCGCACGAGGAAATCCACCTGGCCGTCCTGCGCCTGCACATCCAGCTCCACGGCGGCATCACCGCCATGGCGCAGGGCATTGTCCAGCAGGTTGCGCAGTGCCGCCACCGCCAGCGGCGCCGGCATGCCCAGGTAGACCCTGGCCGCTTCGTCGGGCAGATGCAGGTGAATACGGCGGTTGTCGCCGCCCCCGGCATCCTCGATGGCCTGCCGGGCAACCTGGGCGGCACTGCACTGCACACCGTCATCGAACGACAGGCTGCCCTCGACCCGCGCCAGCATCAGCAACTGCTCCAACGTGCGGTGCATGCGGTCGGTACCCTGCTCGGCGTGTTCCAGGGCCTGTTCGCGCACCGCGCCGTCAGTCATGCGCGCCACCTGCAGGTGGGTCTTGATCGCGGTCAACGGGCTGCGCAGTTCATGGGCGGCGTCGTCGGTCAGGCGGCGTTCGCGCTCGAGGGTCTGGGCGATGCGCAGGAACAGCTGGTTCTGGGTGTCGAGCAGCGGTTGCAGTTCGCTGGGCAGGCCGGCCACCTGCAACGGCTCGACGCTGTCGGCGCGGCGCCTGCGCAAGGCGTCGCGCATGCGATTGAGCGGTTCCAGGCCCTTGCCCAAGCCGATCCACAACAACCCCAGGCTGCCCAGCAGGGCCATCAGCACCGGTGCCGAGGCCGCCAGCAGGATCGACTGGTTCAGCGCCTCGCGCTCCTGGTGACGGTCGGCGGTGGTGATACGCACGTCGCCATGGTTGTAGGTGAAAGTACGCCATGAGGCGCCATCGATGGTCTGGTCACGGAACCCACTGCGCTCGTCGTCCATGGCGCCATCGTGCTTGTGGTTGCTGGCGAGGATCTCGCCACGCAACGAGCTGACCTGGCAGGCCATACCATCCGGCACACTGAACTGGTCGGCGGAGAAATGCGCGTCCTGCCCCTTGGCGGCCAGCGGCTGCGGCAACTGGTCGATCAGCCCCGCGACCATGCGCGCCGAGGCCACCAGCCGCTGGTCGAGGGAAAACATCATCTGCTGGCGCAGGTCACGCAGCATCCACGCCGCCGCCAGTGCCCAGATGACGATGAACACGCTGCCGAGGATCAGTGACAGGCGTACCCGCAGGCTCATGATGCGGCCTCCTCCGGCGCCTGGGCCGGGCCCAGGCGGTAACCCAGGCCGCGCACGGTCTCGACGATGCTGTTGCCCAGCTTGCGCCGCAGGTGGTGGATATGCACGTTCAGCGCATTGCTCTCGACTTCGTCGCCGAAGCCATAGACGCAATCCTTGAGCTGCTCGCTGGAAAGCACGCGCCCCGGGTTCTGCAGCAGCGCCTGGAGCAGCGCCTGTTCGCGCCGCGACAGGTCCAGTGGCCGACCAGCCAGGGTCGCCTCGCAACTGCTGGGGTCGTAGCGCAGCGGACCATGCTCGATCACGTTCACCGCCCGCCCGGCCACCCTACGCAGCAGGGTGTGCAAGCGGGCGGCGAGTTCGCGCAGGTCGAAGGGCTTGAGCAGGTAATCGTCGGCGCCGGCCTGCAGGCCATCGACCCGGTCGGTGACCGCGTCACGGGCGGTGAGCACCAGCACCGGCAGGATCTCGCCCTGCTGGCGCAGGCGGCGCAACAGCTTCAGGCCATCTTCGTCGGGCAGGCCCAGATCGAGGATCATCACGTCGAACTTCGCGGTCTGCAGCATCTGCCGAGCCTGCGAGGCGCTGGCCACCCGGTCCACGGTCAGGCCTTGGGCCGAGAGACCGGCGCAGATGCCGCTGGCGATCAGGTCATCGTCCTCGCAGAGCAGAACGTGCATGGGGGGGCTCCTGGGTGGGGAAGAT
>NZ_JBYSYW010000014.1:0-141378 GCF_058783825.1 Pseudomonas sp. FW305-96 | reverse complement strand
GAGCAAGAGCAAGAGCAAGAGCAAGAGCAAGAGCAAGAGCAAGAGCAAGAGCAAGAAAATAAGTTTTGGATTGGGAGTTGGAAGTTCTTATATGCGGTCAGGCCTCTCGCCGATAACCAGGCATGAGGCCACTGCAGAATTATCAAACTGTAAGAGAATTCTATAAACCGCCCTGTCCATCACGCACAAAGCCGCAATGGCTCCAACGTCCTGCACAGCACATCAAGCACACGATCTTCATGCTCATGTATAAAGAAATGCCCTCCCGGAAACTTCGCCAGCGAATACTCGCCAACCGTCTCCCGCCCCCAGGCCTGCAATTGTTCATCATTGGCGCGATCGTTCTCGCCGGCGAATACATGCAAGGGACATTGCAATGGCAGGCGCTGCTCATACGCATAACGGCCACAAAGCAGGAAATCCGCCTGCACGATCGGCAAGGTCAGGCTCATGAGCTCTTCATTGGCCAGCACTTCCTCGGAGGTGCCACCGAGCTTGCGCAGTTCGGCGATCAATTCGGCATCGCCACGCGGCTCGGTCCATTTGCCACCGGCGTAATCCTCGCGCCGGGTCGGCGCCGCAGTGCCGCAGGCGAACAAGGCCACAGGCGGCGGGCAGCCGAGTGCACGCAACTCATGGGCCAGCTCGAAAGCGACCAGCGCCCCCAGGCTGTGCCCGAGCACGGCGTAAGGCGCATGGGTGACGGCGCGCTGCTCATGGGCCAACTGCCGGGCCAGGACCCGCAGGTCGGTATGCAGCGGGTCAGCCATGCGCGCGCCGCGCCCGGGCAGCTCCACCGGGCGCACCTGCAGCCAGGCCGGCAGCTTGCGCCGCCAGCGGCTGTAGACCATCGCACTGGCACCGGAATACGGCAGGCACAACAGGTTCAGGGTCGACACCGCCTTACTGCGCCGCGACTTCGGCCATCTTCTGGCGCAGGCTCAGGGGCCGCATGTCGGTCCAGACTTCGTCGATGTAGGCCAGGCAGTCCTTCTTCAGGCCGCTCTTGCCCACCGCGCGCCAGCCATTGGGGATCGCCTTGTAGTCGGGCCAGATGGAATACTGCTCTTCGTGGTTGACCACTACCTGGAACTGGATATCGTCGCGGTCGAAAACGGAAGTCATTGCCTGTCTCCTTGAATGATGAGGGCCGAACGCGCCGGGCGCAGGGCGGCTTCCATGAAAACGAAAGGCGCGCGGGGAAAATTAGGCCATTGCTCGTGGTCTTGCCAAAGGAGGGAAGCCCGCATGTCTTGCCGGGCTGCCACAGCGTACCTGGCAACACAGGCTACATCGCCTCGCTCCCCCAGCCCAAGGCCTTGTACAGCGCAATCGCATCCAGGTACGAGGCCGTCTCCGCCTCCGCCACCTCGCGCTTGATCGAGAACAGCGCACGCTGGTTCTCGAGCACCGCCAGGTAGGTGCCGGCGCCGCGCCGATAGCGCTTGTTGGCGATATCGATGGCCTCGCTGCCGTGCCCGGCCGAGGCCACCAGGCTTTGCAGCCGCGCCTGGTTGCGCACCAGTTGTGTAACGGCGTTCTCCACTTCCTCGCGGGCCAGCAGCACCGCCTGCTGGTAGCGCGCCTGGCTGCCCTCGGCCAGCGCCTCGCGCACCCGCAGGCGCGCACGGGCATTGCCCAGGCGCAAGGCCGGCCAGGTGACCATCGGCGCCAGCTCATAAGCACGGGCCGCGCTGCCCAGGTCGCCGCTGCGCAAGGCGAAGAAACCAATGAAACCGCCCAGGTCCAACCGTGGGTACAGCTCAGCAGTGGCCGCGCCGACATCCTCGGTGCTGGCCGCCAGCTCACGCTCGGCACTGACCACATCAGGTCGCTGGCCAATCAGCGCATCAACGTCACCCAGCGGCAACTGGCGCGCCAACGGCGGCAGGAACGGCGCGGCGCCCTGCTCCTGGCTGCCCGGCACCTGCCCGGTCAACACATCCAGGCGATAGCTGGCCTGCTCGATGGCCGCCTGCAGCGGCGGTACCGCCGCCTCGCTGAGCAACAGGTTGGCATGGGCGTTCTGCTGGTCTTCGTACTGGCCACTGCCGGCGCGCACCTGGGCGCTGGTCAGTTGCAGGGTCTCGCGCCAGGCCTCGACCTGATCCTCGGCCACCACCAGGCTGCGTTTGAGCCCGAGCTTGAGGTAGTAATTGCGCGCCACCTCGGCGGCGATGCTCAAGCGCACCTGGCGCAGGTCAGCCGCCGCCGCGTCGGCACGCGCCTCGGCGGCGTCGGTCAGGCGCTGCAGGCGGCCGAACAGGTCGATCTCCCACTGCACGTCGAATCCGGCGCGGTACTGCTCGGTGCGCATGCGCCGCGGATCGCTGCCATCGGCCGGTTGCTGCTGCTCCAGGCTCTGGTTGTAGCCAGCGCGGGCGGTGACCCAGGGGTAGCGGTCGAGGCTGCGGTCGTCGAACAGCGCCCGCGCCGCCAGCAGGTTGGCATGGGCCTGGCGGATATCGTGGTTGTTGACCAGGGCCTGGTCGACCAGACGCACCAGCTGCGGATCGTCGAAGAACCGCCACCACTGCTCCGGCATCTCGCCACGGGCGGCGAAGGCGGCGCGCTGCGGACTGTGCAGACCACTGGCAGGTGCCTCGGGCTTGCGGTAGTCGGGGCCGACGCTGCAGGCCGACAAGGCCAGGGCCAGCAGGGATACGACGAATACCGGCTTCATGGCTGCCCCTCCAGGGTTTCGGCCAACGATCGGGCCCGTGCCGAACGCGCCGTGCTGGCATGGTCACGGGCCAGCAGGCTGTAGATGGTCGGCAGCACGAACAGGGTGAACAAGGTGCCGACCAGCATCCCGGTGACAATCACCACGCCGAGCCCGAAGCGGCTGGCAGCACCGGCACCGGAGGCGAACAACAGCGGGATCAGCCCCACCACCATGGCCGCCGTGGTCATCAGGATCGGCCGCAAGCGGATCTGCGCTGCCTTGCCGATGGCCGTGCGCCGGTCCAGGTGCTGCTCGGCCTGCAAGGTGTTGGCAAATTCGACCATGAGGATGCCGTGCTTGCTGATCAGGCCGATCAGCGTCACCAGGCCGATCTGCGTGTAGATGTTCACCGTGGCCACCCCCAGCGCCAGCGGCAGCAGGGCACCGCTGATCGACAGCGGCACGGTGATCAGGATGATCAGCGGATCGACCAGGCTTTCGTACTGCGCCGCCAGCACCAGGTAGATCACCACCACGGCGGCGAGGAAGGCCAGCATCAGGGCGTTGCCCTCCTGCTGGTACTGGCGCGCGTCGGACTGCCAGTCGATGCTGAAGCCCGCCGGCAGTTCGGCGGCGGCCTGCTCGAGGAAGGCCACGGTGTCGCCCAGGGTGACGCCAGCCGCCGGAATACCCTGGAAGGTCGCGGCGTTCTGCTGGTTGAACTGGGTCAGGCGGTTGGGCTCGACCTGCTCGCTGACCTGCACCACGGTGGACAGCGGCACCAGCCTGCCCTCCTCGCTGCGCACGTACTGCCGGGTCAGGGCCTGCGGGGTCAGGCGCTGATCGCGCGGGCTCTGCGCGATCACATCATAGGAGCGGCCATCCAGGCCGAAGCGGTTGAGGTAGTTTTCGCCCACCAGCACCGCCAGCGACTCGCCGATGTCCTGCATGCGGATACCCATGCTGTTGGCCTTGGCCCGGTCGACCCGCACCTGCACCACCGGGTTGTTGTAGTCCAGGTCGCTGTCGACCACGGCGAACAGGCCGCTCTGCCGCGCCTTGGCCTTGACCTGCTCCATGGTGTCGAACAGCACCCGGTAGTCCTGCGAGCTGCGCAGCACCATCTGCACCGGCAGGCCACCGGTGGAGCCCGGCAGCGCGGGCAGCTGGAAGGCGAAGATGCTGGTGCCCTCGACATCGTTCACCGCCGCCTGCAGGTCGAGCTGGATCTGCGAGGCATTGCGTTCGCGCTCGCCCCATGGCTGCAGGTTGATGCCGCCGATGCCCGAGGCGATGCCGTCGCTGCCGTTGATGATCCAGGTGCTGACGGTTTCCGGCAGGGTCCGGTAGACCGCATCGAGCTTGTCGGCGAAGCGCTCCACATAGGCCAGGTTGGCGTGCTGTGGCGCCTTGATCGCGGTGAGCAGCCCGGCCTGGTCCTCGGTCGGCGCCAGCTCGCGCTGCGGCAAGGCGTACAGCAGCGGCAGGCTGACCAGCACCAGCAAGGCGAAACCGACGCTGATCCAGCGGTGTTTCAGCGAGAAGCCCAGCACATGGGCGTAGCGCTCGGCCAGCCAGTCGAAGAAACGGTTGGCCGCATGAGCCATGCGCCCCTCGGACTGGCGGGCGTCGAGCAGGAACGAGCTCATCACTGGCGACAGGGTCAGGGCCACCACGCCGGAGACCACCACCGCCCCGGCCAGGGTCAGGGCGAACTCGCGGAACAGCGCGCCGGTCAGGCCGCCCATCATGCCGATCGGCGCGTACACCGCCGCCAGGGTGATGGTCATGGCGATCACCGGCCCGGCCACCTCACGGGCGCCGATCAATGCCGCCGCCACCGGCGTGCGCCCTTCCTCGATATGGCGGTGGACGTTCTCCACCACGACAATGGCGTCGTCCACCACCAGCCCCACCGCGAGCACCATGGCCAGCAGGGTGAGCAGATTGACGCTGAAACCGAAGGCCAGCATCAGCGCCGCGGCCCCGAGCATCGACAGCGGGATGGTCACCACCGGAATCAGCACCGTGCGCAGCGAGCCCAGGCACAGGTAGATCACCACCACGACGATTGCCAAGGCCTCGAGCAAGGTCTTGGTGACCTCGTCGATGGAGGCCTGGATGAAGCGCGCCGTCTCGAAGGCAAGCTCCGCCTTGACGTCCGGCGGCAGGGTCTGGCGAATCTGTGGCAGCAACTGGCGAATGCCGTCGACGATCACCAGCGGGTTGCCGCCCGGGGTGGCGAACAACCCCAGGTGCACCGCCGGCACGCCGTCCATGCTGGCGCTGGTCTCGGCCGAAGCCGCGCCCAGCTCGACCGTGCCGATGTCGCGGATGCGCACCAGGCCGTTGCCGTCGTTGCGGATCACCAGCTCACGGAAGTCGCCGACCGAGGTCAGGTCGGTGTCGACGCGGATATTGGCGATCACGTACTGGCCCTTCACCTTGCCCGGCGCCGCCTGGTAGTTGTTGCGGCGCACCGCCTCGGCCACGTCGGCCGCGGTCAGGCCCCGGGCGGCCAGGCGCGCCGGGTCGATCCACAGGCGCATGGACAGGGTCTGGCCACCGAACACCTGGACCTTGGCCACACCCTCGATGGTACTGAGCAGCGGCTCGACCACCCGGGTGAGGTAGTCGGTCATGGCCGGGATCGGCAGGCTCGCGCTGGCAAAACCGATGTAGGCCACGGCCGTGGACTCGCCCGCCGAACGCTCGATCACCGGATCGTAGGCCCGCTCCGGCAGGCGGAAACGCACCTGGTTGACCTTGGCCATCACCTCGGTGAGGGCCTGGGTCGAGTCGCGGTTCAGCTCCATGCGCACGGTCACCAGGCTACGGCCCTGCACCGACGAGGACGACAGGTAGTCGATACCTTCCACCGACGACACCGCCTGGGCGATCGGCTGGGTGACGAAACCCTGCATCAGCTCGGCGGGGGCGCCGGGGTACTCGGTGGTCACGGTGATGGTCGAGCTTTCCAGCAAGGGGTACTGGCGGATCGGCAACTGCAGCAGCGACAGCAGCCCCAGCAGCAGGATCAAGGTGCTGACCACCAGCGCCAGCACAGGCCGGCGCACGAACAGGTCGGTGAATGTCATGGCGTTTTCTCGCTGGGGTCAGGCGCCGCTGGCCGGGGCCTGCAGGGTGTCTTCGGTGGCTTGCACGGCGGCGCCGTCGCTCAGGCGCAACTGCCCGGACACCACTACCTGGTCGTCCTCGCGCAAGCCCTGCTCGATCACCACCCGCCCGGCCTGGCGTTCACCGGTACGCACTGCCACGCGCTGTACCACCAGGGCATCGGCGGCGGCATCGTGGCGGGCGACGAACACCGTGTCGCCGTAAGCGGTGTAGGCAACGGCGGTTTCCGGCACGGTCAGCACCTGGCCGTCATCGGGGCTGGCTACCTGCACGCTGGCATACATGCCGGCCGACAGGCGCGCATCGGGCTTGGCCAGGGTGGCCTGCACCTGCACCGTGCGCGAACGGCCGATCAAGGGGTCGATGGCGGTGATGTGCGCGGTGAAGGCCGTATCGGGGAAGGCATCCAACCGCACCTCGACCGCCTGGCCGGTGCGCAGCTGGGCGCTGAGCTGCTCCTCGAGGGAGAAGTTGACGTACAGGCTGCGGGTGTCGATCAGGCTGACCACCGGGTCGCCGACATTGAGGTACTGGCCCTGGTTCACCCGGCGGATACCCAGGCGCCCGTCGAAGGGTGCGCGCACCGCCTTCTGGGCGATCACCGCCTCGGTACGGGCCAGCTCGCCCTGGGCCATGTCGCGGGCCGCCAGGGCGTTGTCCAGCTGTTCCTGGGTGGCGGCGTTCTCGCGCAGCAGGTCCTTGACGCGCCGGTAGTTGGTCCGCGCATTGTCCAGCTGGGCCTTCAGGCGCAGGCGCTCGGCCTGCTCCGGGGCATCGTTGAGGGTGACCAGCACATCACCCTTGCGCACCTGCTGGCCGGAGCTGAAGTTGATCGCCGTCACCCGCCCGCCGATCTCGGCCGACACCAGCACCTGGTGCACCGCCTCCAGCTCGCCGACGCCGGCGAAGGCGCGTTTCTGCGGTGCTTTCTGTACCGTGGCCAGGGCCACCTTGACCAGGTGCCGCGGCGCGGCTGCCGTGGCCTGGGCCTGCCCGGTGTGGCGCCAGGCCAGGCCACCGGCGGTGGCCAGGGCCAGCACCAGGGCACTGCCAAGTATTGCCTTGCTATTCATTGCGCGTCCTCGCCTCAGGCCCAATCCAGGTTGAACAGGAAGAACGCCAGGGTCGCCCACAGCACCAGCACCAGGTGGGTGAGCTGCAGGCCTTCCTGGCGTATCCAGTAGCCGAACCACAGGCCCCCGAGCAGCATGGCGAAAGTGAAGGCGAGGAAGGCGCCAAGTGCCAGGTTCAACCAGGCCCGGGCCATGAGCGGGTCCTGGGCGACGATCAGCCCATAGGTGCCGACCCAGGCCGCCAGGCTTGCGACGATCTGCAGCAGCAGGATCACCAGCAGCGCGGCGCGGGCCAGGCCCGCCGAATGACAGGCCCTGCGCAGCAAGGGGAATTCGATGGCCGGCGGCTGGCGCAGTGGCGCCATGGCCAAGGTGGCGCCAATGGCGCCGACGGAGCTGGCGAAGGCCTGCAGGTTGTTCAATACCGCGATGCTCAGCCACAACGCCAGGCCCACGGCCTGGATGGCCTGGAACAGCCACAGGGAGGTGTGCAAATCCATATCAACGTCCGTATTGATGGCCTGGGCGGGACGCCAGGCAATTACACAAGAAAACGCTTGGATATTAGAGGCAGCCTTGCCGATACACAAGCGCCCCTATTACAGGGGCGCGTGTTGACAGGGAAGTTGATGCGGATCAGTCGGGAGACATTTGCAGGGCTGGAGGTGCCAGGAACCGGGATTCTTGGTCAATGGAATGCCTGCAAGAGCGGCTTTGACCGCTCCTGCAGAAGGCGTGGTTCACGCCTGCCCAGGCACCCGAGTCAGGGCTTCGCGAAAGCGCTGGGTACTGGCCAGCGCCAGCACCAGGCCGACAACCGCCACGCCGCCCCCCACCAGGCCGATATGCGCCACGCCCACCTGGCTGCTGACAATGCTGCCAAGCAACGCACCGCCACCGATACCGATGTTGTAGATACCGGAGAACAACGCCATGGCCACGTCGGTGGCATCCGAGGCAAGCTTGAGGGTCTTGGACTGCAAGGCCAGGCTGAAGCTCAGGATCGCCACGCCCCAGACCATGCTCAGGGCGGCGAACACCTGGAAATTGCCCGACAGCGGCAACAGCAGCAGCAGGCACGCGGCAAGCGCGCCGATGGCGCCCACCAGGAAGCCATGGGGGAAACGCTCGCTATAGCGGCTGAACAACACCGAGCCGAACACGCCGGCACCGCCGTACAGCAACAGCAGCAACGTGGTGTGTTCGCCACTGATCCGTGCCACGTGCAGGGCGAAGGGTTCGATGTAGCTGTAGGCAGTGAACTGCGCGGTAATCACCAGGGTTACCAGCATGTAGGTGATCACCAGCGCCGGACGCTTGAACAGCACCGGCAGGCTGCGCAGCGAGCCGGAGTTCTGGCTCGGCAGCAGCGGCAGCGACTTCATCAGGCAGAGCATGGTCGCCAGCGCCACCCCGGCGATACACAGGAAGGTAATGCGCCAGCCCAGCGCCTCACCCACCACACGCCCCAGCGGGATGCCCATGACCATCGCCAGGGTGGTGCCGGTGGCCAGCAGGCCCAGCGCCTTGGCCTGCTGGCCGGGCGGCGCCACGCGCACCGCCAGCGACGCGGTGATGGCCCAGAACACGGCATGGGCCAGGGCGATGCCGATGCGGCTGACCAGCAGCATGGCGAAGCTCTGCGACAGCCACGACATCAGGTGGCTGACGATGAACACCAGGAACACCAGCAGCAGCAGGCGGCGGCGCTCGATGTTGCGGGTCACCAGCATCATCGGCAGCGAGGCCAGTGCCACTACCCAGGCGTAGATGGTCAGCATCAGGCCGACCTGTGCGGTAGTCATCTCGAAGCTGCGGCCGATATCGCTGAGCAGCGCCACCGGGACGAACTCGGTGGTATTGAAGATGAACGCCGCCAGCGCCAGGGCGATGACGCTCAGCCAACTGCCGCTGCCGGCGGTGGGAGGCATGGAGGTGGGGACGGGACCATTCATGTGAAGATGTTTTTCTCCGCGGACAAGGCAACAGGACGCGCATCGCCTGCCCAGGTTCCAGGCCGGTGACGCACGTTTTCTTATTGAAAGGATGTCCGGCATGGTACGCATCAAGGCCGAGCCTCACAACCGCGGGTGCGGACGGAGTACCATGCGCGCCTGCGTGCACCCTTTTGTCGCACATCACCTACCCTGCGGAACAAGGAGTTCGATCCGCCCATGGACAAGCAGCACCCCCAGCAGCAATGGCGCGAGGCGGTCATCGCCTATGCCGAGGCCATCAACCGCTATGTCGCGCAGGGCCGCGCGCAAGGCTGGGACGATCTGGAGGAACCACAGGCGCCGGCCACCGAGCACCTGCTCGACGCCTGGCAGGCGGCGCTGCTGGCCATAAACCGCCCGGGCACCGACGAACAGCAACGCCGGTTGTTCCGCGAAGCCTGGCCCCCGGCGCATCTGCCGCTGTTGCCATTGCTCGACGAACAGGCCCAGGGCATCGGCAACCTGCTGCTGCTCGACGACGGCAGCCTGCTGGTGCGCATCGGCATGCCGTTCGAGCGCGGCCAGGTGCTGCGCCTCGACGACCAGGGCGTCACCCCGGTGATCGGTGTCGAGCACTTCGGGCGCTGCCCAGGGCGGCGCTACTTCGCCCTGGCCAACGCCGAGGGGGTACGCGTGACCGATGGCTGGGGTGGCCCGCAAGTGGCCCGGCTGGCCTGGCCCCATGGTCTGGAAGGGTTACCGGCGGGTTACCCGTTCGACCCCTTCGACCTGCCGCCGACGCCCACTGCGCTGCTGCCCTTCCCCGATGGCCAGCGGGTCCTGCTGGTCAGCAGCGACGGCATCTTCGTGCTTGCCGCCGCTGGTGCCACGCGCCTGCTGCCACGCGAGGACGATATTCTCGAGGAGCTGCGCCAGGGCACTGACCCGGACGACATCGCCCTGGGCCTGACGATGGCACATGCCGCGCTGTCACCGGACGGCAGGCTGGTCGCCCTGGGCGAACAATGCGGCCGTCACCTGGTGCTCGACGAGCAGTTCAGGCGCATCGCAGAGGTCGGCCCGGCCAGCGAGTACCCGCACTTCGCGCTGTTCAACCGCCGGGGCGACCAGCTGATCCTCAATGCCTGCCACTTCTATCAGGGTGGCACCGTCGGCGTGCGGTTGGCCGACCTGCCGGGGCTGGATACCGGTTTCTACAGCAATGATCCGCGCACGCCACTGCTGCAGGACGGCGCAAGGGTCTACGCCGGGGTGGCCCGCGATGGCGAATACATCGTCGGTGACGCCCATGGCTACCTGCGCGCCTTCGGCGAGGACGGCCACGAGCACTGGCAGCACTATCTTGGTTCGACCATCAGCGCGATGGACATCAGCGCCGACGGCCGCACCCTGGTGGTGGCCAGCCATGCCGGGTTCATTTCGCAGATCGCTCTGGACCGTGGCCGACCGCAGTGGCAGATCGGCACGGGGGCGCATGGCGAGGTGCGCCGCTGGTTGTGCTGGAAAGGGTTCGACCGGCCGCTGGCCTGGTAGATCGCTGGCGCGGGCCTGCGGCAGGGATCCGTCTCAGGAAGCCGCCGTCGCCTGCCCGCCCTCCTCGACCCGCGCCGCATAACGCTGCGCCAGCACCGCGCAGACCATCAGCTGGATCTGGTGGAACAGCATCAACGGCAGGATCATTGCCCCAATGCCACCGCCGACGAACAGCACCTGGGCCATGGGCACGCCGGTTGCCAGGCTCTTCTTGGAACCTGCGAAGAGAATGGTGATGCGGTCCTCGACATTGAAGCCCAGCAGCCGCCCGAGCAGCCGCGTGCCGAGCAGCACCACCGCCAGCAGGATCCCGCACACGGCGAACAGGCCCGCCAGGTGCTGCGGCGACACCGTGTGCCACAACCCGGTCACCACCGCCTCGCTGAAGGCGGTGTACACCACCAGCAGGATCGAGCCCTGGTCCACCAGCTTCAGCCAGCGCGCATTGCGCTGGACCCAGGCACCAATCCAGCGGCGGGCGATCTGCCCGGCGACGAAAGGCACCAGCAACTGCAGGGTGATCTTCAGCACCGCATCCAGCCCGGAGCCGGTGTCGCCCGAGGCGCCCAGCAACAGCATCACCAGCAGCGGCGTGAGGAAGATCCCCAGCAGGCTCGAGGCCGCCGCGCTGCAGATCGCCGCAGGCACGTTGCCACGGGCCAGCGAGGTAAAGGCGATGGCCGACTGCACCGTGGCCGGCAAGGCGCACAGGTAGAGCACGCCCAGGTACAGCTCGTTGCCCACCAGCGGCACGAACAGCGGCTTGAACGCCAGCCCCAGCAGCGGGAACAGCACGAAGGTGCAGGAGAACACCAGCAGGTGCAGGCGCCAGTGGCCGGCACCGGCGATGATCGCCTCGCGCGACAGCTTGGCGCCGTGCAGGAAGAACAGCAGGCCGATGGCCAGGTTGGTCAGCCAGCCGAACAGCACCGCGCCCTCGCCGGAACACGGCAGCACGGTGGCGATGAACACCACCCCGAGCAGGGCCAGGGTGAAGTTGTCGAACAGCATGCGCAAATATCTCATCACAGATTCCGCCTTGTCTTTGTGCAAGCCTGGACGATAAGGTCTCGGCCTTTAAGCCGCTAACGCCGGAACCCCCGTCAGTGTCGCCCAACGGACAACCCGGCGGCTGAATCACGAAAAGGAACCTTGCACCATGAAACGTCCCCCGCACCTGCTGCTGGCCACTGCCCTGACGCTGGCCGCGCCACCACTGTTAGCAGGCGACCTGCAGCACAGCGTCGATGGCGTCATCCAGCCGCTGATGCGCGAGCACGGCATCGCCGGCATGGCCGTGGCAGTGTATGCCAATGGCCAAGCGCACTATTTCAACTATGGCCTGGCCGACAAGGCCCGCGGCCAGGCAGTGACCCGCGACACCCTGTTCGAGGTCGGCTCTGTGAGCAAGACCTACACCGCCACCCTCGCCGCCCTGGCCAGCGCCGAGGGCAAGCTCGACCTCGCGGCGCCCGCCAGCCGCTACCAGCCCGCCCTGGCCAAGGCGCCGATCGGCAGCGCCAGTGTGCTTGAGCTAGGCGCCTACAGCGGCGACTGCCTGCCACTGCAGTTCCCCGACGAGGTGCAGACGAAGGAGCAGACCCTGGCCTGGTTCCAGCACTGGCAACGCCGCGCCGAACCCGGCACCCAGCGCTGCTACTCGAACCCCAGCCTGGGCCTGTTCGGTGACCTGGCAGCCCGCGCGCAGAAGCGGCCATTCGCCGAACTGATGACCCAGGGGCTGCTGCCTCGATTGGGCCTCGAGCACACTTACCTGGAAGTACCGGCCAACGCCCGTGGCCTCTATGCCCAGGGCTACGATGCCAAGGACAAGCCGGTACGGGTCAGCCCGGGCCCTTACGCCGAGCAGGCCTACGGCATCAAGAGCAGCGCCAGCGACCTGTTGCGCTATGTCCAGTTGCAACTGCAACCGGCCGCGCTCGACCCTGCCCTGCGCCAGGCCATCGCCATCACCCAGGCCGGTTACTTCCAGGTCGGCGCCATGACCCAGGGCCTGGGCTGGGAGCGCTACCCCTACCCGGTCAACCTCGACACCCTGTTGGAATACAACGGCGCCAAGATCATCCGCGGAGAAAACCCGATAAAGGCGTTGAACCCGGCGCTGCCCGCCGAGCCTGCCGCCTGGTACAACAAAACCGGCGCAACCAGCGGTTTTGGCGCCTACGTGGCATTCGTGCCGTCGAAACAGATGGGCATCGTACTGCTGGCCAACCGCAACTACCCCAACGAGGAGCGGGTACGTGTCGCGCAACGCATCCTCTCAAGCCTGGAGCCATGACGGTCGATTCCCGGCGCCGGCGAACGGACTCGACAGACACAACGAAGAGGATTGTCCGACAAGATGTAGTGACTAAAAATAATCACTACAAAACGGTTGACGCCCTTCCCGCGCCTTGGGCATGATGAGGCCGTCTCCCTGATCGGGAGCGGTGGCAAGGGTGTTCCAGACGGCCTGCGCGGTAACGCAGGCCGTCCGTGGAGAGGGAAACTGCCCAGAAGGCAGCGTGAGAAAGCCCCTGTTGCGAAGCTGCTGTAGCAGCCTTGGTTAGCGCGCTACATGGTGTGGCGCCAATGTGAACTTCAGACGAACTTCACCAACAAATGTGAGTAATGGGGGCTTTATGATGAACTTGAACAACAATCCAACCATCGACCAACTGGCCAAGCTGTTCGCCGCGCGCAAGGACAGCCTCGACGACCACCTGCTGTGGGTCAGCCAATCCGGCGAGGTCCGCCTGGATCGCCTGCCGCCGAACACGGTCGAAGACGAGTTCGAATCGCACATGCCCAGCATGCGCGCCCGTTTCAAGGTCTACCGCCGTGGCCAGGGCTACGTTGGCAAGAAAGCCGCCGCCGACACCTCCTTCGTCGGTCGCGTACTCGAGACCCTGCAACAAGAATGGCCGACCGCCCGTGAGCGGCAGGCAATCAAGGTGATCGACGCGTTGAACTGATCCCGCGGCTTTACACCGTTTCTTGAGCCCGGCCCGACAAAGGCCGGGCTTTTTCATGCCTGGCGCCTGCGCGGCATCGCTTCGGGCAGCGGCAAGGCGCCCGTGGCCAGGGCGCGGGCACGGTCAACGCCCCACACCAGAGCCCGTGTCATGGTTTCACCCGGGCGCGAGGGGTAGTACTCCTCCAGCAACGCCTTGCCGCCGCGGGCGTACAGCCCGAGAAACAGCTGCGTGGCGCCAACCCTGGACAGGCGCACCTGCACATCGATGCTTGTGCCGTCGCTCAACTCCTCGTCATGGCTGCGGCTGTGCAACTGCGCATCGGCCCATTGCCAGTAGGTCTCTTCCCTGATTCGCATTGAAGTCGATACTCCGTGTCTGAAATGCCGCGCAAGAAAAGCACAGCCTCAAGCCGGCGGCGAGGGGGACGCGCCGATACCATGAGCGGGATCAAGAAATGACGGAAAATGCGTGCCGTTGGGCGGTTTTGCGGACCAACATGATCGCGGGGCAAGCCCGCCCCCACAGATTTCTAGCAAGGTCTGTGGGAGCGGGCTTGCCCCGCTAATGTGCTGTTTCACTTTTTCGACGGGACACGCGGCGTGAACCGCCCCTTCTTGGCCCGTTGCAGGTGCGCCGGCTGCAGTTGCTCCGATTCGTCCAGGGTCATGTTGGCAAAGCCCAGGCGCAAGGCCGCTTGCCCGCAGCGCACCTGGCTGTTGATCGGAAACGCATCGTTCAGGTCTTCAAAAAAAGATTCGCTCATGCCCTGACTCCCTCCAATGGCGACCGTGCCGGCAGGCAATGCACCTGCCTAGTGAAGCAGCGGCCCGTTGAAGTGAGACTAGCCGGTCATTTGCAGACCAGCCGGACAAAACCTCCTTGCCCGACCAGTGGCAACTGGCCTTACTTCAACCGCACCGCCGTACCGGTGGCGAACACCACGACCATGCCGCCCTGCACCGACGGCATGCTGATCTCGAAGTCCACGCCTACCACCGCATCGGCTTGCAACTGCCGTGCCCGCGCCACAAGCTCCTCGGTGGCCTGCTCGCGGGCCAGCTTCAGCGCACTCTCCAGGGTCTGCGAACGGCCACCGAAGAAGTCGCGAAAGCGTGCGAAGAAATCGCGCACGAAGTTGATCCCCTGCACCGATTCGGCGCTGACCACACCGAGGTATTCGGCAACAGGGCGGCCTTCGAGCTGGCTGGTGGTGCTGATGATCATGGGTGAAGCTCCTGGAACAAGACAAAAGAGCACGATCCTAACAAATCCACTGCAGCCAAATTACACAAGCAACTTCTTGAATAATGATTTTCCGGCTCCTAGACTCCCAACGCAGGATCACGCAAGGAGCCTTCATGACCGCCATCCCCGAACAGCCCCCCGCACGCTGGAGCGAACTGCTCAGCGGCGGCAACGCGCTGCGCTCGATCGCCCTGGCCGGCGGGGTCGCCCTGCACGCCGTCAATGTCTATATCGTCACCACGCTGCTGCCCACGGTGATCGACGAAATCGGCGGGTTGGCCTTCTATGCCTGGAACACCACCTTGTTCGTGGTGGCCTCGATCATCGGCTCGACCCTTTCCACCCGTTTGCTCGCTCGCGGCGGGCCACGGGTCGCCTATCTGCTCGCACTGCTGGTGTTCACCCTCGGTTCGGCAGTGTGCGCAATGGCCACCAGCATGCCGCTGCTGCTGGTCGGGCGCAGCGTGCAGGGCCTGGGCGGTGGCATCCTGTTCGCCTTGAGCTATGCACTGATCCACCTGGTGTTCGAGAGCCGCCTGTGGCCCCGCGCCATGGCCCTGGTCTCGGCGATGTGGGGGGTGGCCACGCTGTGCGGCCCCGCCGTGGGCGGCGTGTTCGCCGAGGGTGGGCACTGGCGCTGGGCATTCTGGTCGCTGCTGCCGGTGGCCGCCGCCCTGGCGCTGATCGTCTGCCTGCGCCTGCCGGCGCGCCAGGCGCTGGACGACAATGGCGCACGCCCGGCCTATGGCCTGATCGCCTGCCTGGTGGCCTCGGTGTTGGCGATCTGCGCGGCCAGCCTGGCCGACTCACTGTGGGTCAATCTGGCCGGGATCGTCGCCGGGCTGGCCATCGCCGCGCTGATCGCCCGCCTCGATCCCCGTGCCCGTCACCACCTGTTGCCCACCGGCGCCTACAGTCTCAGGCAACCGATGGGCGCGCTGTTCGCCATGATGTGCCTGCTGGTGGCGGCCATCACCACCGAGATCTATGTGCCCTATTTCCTCCAGCGCATCCATGGCTTCGGCCCCCTGGCCGCGGGCTACCTGACGGCCGTGATGGCCGCCGGCTGGACGGTCGGCGCCCTGGCCAGCGCCGGGCGTGACCGCGATGGCGGCGCCTGGCAGATCCGCTGCGGCCCGCTGCTGGTGGTCCTGGCGCTACTGGCCCTGGCTCTGCTGACACCCGCCGTGACGTGGGTGGCCAGCACGCCGGGCCTGGCCGTGTTTGCCCTGGCCCTGGCCGGCGTGGGCCTGGGCATCGGCCTGGGCTGGCCGCACTTGCTTACCCGCGTGCTGCAAGCGGCGCGCCCCGGCGAGGAAAACCTCGCTTCTGCCTCGATCACCACCGTGCAGCTGTATGCCACCGCGCTGGCCGCGGCCCTGGCCGGCCTGGTAGCCAACAGCGCCGGGCTGGTCGAGCCCGGTGGCGTCGAGGGCGCGCGCCGGGCGGCATTGTGGCTGTTCGCCGTATTCGCCTGCGCACCGCTGCTGGCCCTGCCATTGGCGCTGCGCCTCACCTCTGAACGCAAGGAGTGACCATGAAGGAATCCAAGGAAGTCTACGAGCGCATCAGCGAGCAGTTCGAAGACTTCACCAGCCACGCCAGCCAGCGCGGGGTCGAGGTCGACACCTTTCGCTACATGGCCGGCGAAGTGATCGGCGAGGAGATCCTCGACCTGGCCTGCGGCCATGGTTTCTTCAGCCGCCGCCTGAAGGACTGGGGCGCGGCGCGGGTGCATGGGGTGGACATCTCGCCGAGCATGATCTATCAGGCGCGCCAGGCCAACGACGGCATCGCCTACGAAGTGCGCGACGTGGCGCAGATGGGCCGCATCGGCCAGTACGACAAGGTCACCGCCGCCTGGTTGTTCAACTACGCCGGCAGCGTCGAGGAGCTGCGGCGCATGTTCGAAAGCGTCGCCCTCAACCTCAAGCCGTCCGGTCGATTGATTGCCTATACCGCCAACCCGGCCTTCGACCTGGCCCGTGGCAATTTCACCGAGTACGGCATCCGCGTACTGGACGAACAACCGGTCGAAGGCGGCTTCCGCTGCCAGGGACAGTTCATGAGCACGCCGCCGGCGGATTTTACTTACTACCGCTGGCACAAGGCTGTCTACGAGCAAGCCGCCCATGACGTGGGGCTGCGCAATGTACGCTGGATCGCCCCGCTGATCAGCGGCATCCGCAAGAAGGCGCATCCGCCGGGGTACTGGGATCTGTTCGAGCAGAACAGCCTGCAGGTTGGGTTGATCTGCAGCCGCTGAGATCACTGGCGCCGCTAACGCGACGCATCGCCGGCAAGCCCACACCGATCGCGTCAACCTCAAGCCATGCGCCATCCTGTGGGAACGGGCTTGCCAGCGATGGGACGCACAAGGCGTCCCCGCTCAGACCTGTACCAGCCACTCATCCACCAGCCCTTGGCGCGCCAGAGCCTTGCACCACGCCGGCTGCGCCTCGACCTGGACTTCATTGCAGTCGAGCTCGTACAACGCTTGCAACACCCGCCGCGCATCGACCTCCTCGATCACCTGGCAGCGCGCCCGGGCATAGCGCCCGTCACGTGTCGCCTGCGCCGCATGCAGCACCAGCGTCGGTGCAAGGCCATCCAGCACCTTGGCCGAGGCTGGGCAATCGAGCCCCTGATCGACCACCACCCGCAACGGAGTCACCGGCTCGACTCGCTGTGCCGGTACCTGCGCCAGCAGCGACGGGTCGCAGGCCTTGACCCAGTCACAGGTGGTCAACAACGCCGACGCCCTGCCCCGCCAGTGCTCCAGCGGCGCCTGCTCGTCGCAATGGCTGAGCATCGCGCCCTCACCCATCGCGCCGATGGCCAGCGCCGCCGGCCGCAACACCCGCACCCAGGGGCGCTGGCGCTCGATGCGCGAGAAAAACCCGCGATTGAGCGCTCGCGCCGTGGGACAGGGCATGGCCTCGACCGCGATGCCCGCTTCGCGCAGCCGAAGCGCACCGATGCTCTGCGACGCATCGGCACTGGCCGTGACCACCCGGCGCACCCCGGCGGCCACCAGGGCATCGGCACACGGCGGGGTGCGCCCATGGTGACCACAAGGTTCGAGCGTCACATAGGCGGTGGCCCCCCGCGCCGCCGGGCCTGCCTCCTGCAAGGCGTGTACCTCGGCATGGGCGTGGCCGGCGCGCTGGTGCCAGCCGCGCCCCACCACCTGGCCATCGTTGACGATCACGCAGCCGACGCGCGGGTTGGGCATGGTGCTGTACAGGCCCTGGTTGGCAAGCGCCAGGGCCATGTCCAGGTAGTGGCGGTCGAGCGCACTCACGTGCGGACCAGCGCCAGCAGATAGCGGGCCTCGCCATGCTGACGCTCGATCACCTCCAGGCCCTGCCAGGTGAAGCCGTGGGCCTCCAGTGTCTGGCGGATGCCATCGTCGGTGAAGAAATAGCCCTGGCGCTGGTTGTCCATTTCCCGCCACCCCGCCTCGGGGTGGGCATCATCAACCCCGAACACGTTCAGCCCCACCAAGGCGCCGGGGCGCAGCAGCCGGCGCACATGGGCCAGGTAAGGGCCCCATTCATCCGGGTGCTGGTGGTGGAAGCAGCCGTTGTCCAGGGCCGCGTCGAACACCGTTCCCGGCGCCGGCTGCCAGTCCTGCATGGCCTTGTTCACCAGGTCCAGGCGATCGCCCCAACGCTTGCGCAGCAACGGCCAGCTGGAGTTCTCGACGATATCCAGCCCGGTGACGCGGTGCCCGGCGAGGATAAAGGTGGAGGCGTCGCGGCCGCGACCCACGCCGATATCCAGCACATGCTGGTCGCCCTGCGGGTCGAGCCGTTCAAGGAAGGCCTGGGCCGCCTGGATCATGCCGACATCCCACGACCACTCGTCCTCGCCATGGCTGTAGCGGTGCACGAACGAGGTGTCGAGGGCCTTGCGGTAGTCGCCCTGGGGCATGAAGTCGCTTGCTTGCTTGCTCATCGTGCTGCTCCTTCAGGATGCCAGGCGGGCGTCGATGCCGTAGATGCGCCCGTCATAGGAACTGGCCAGGAACGCATCGCTGGCCGCGTCATGGGTCAGGCAGGAAATGCCGCTGGCGGTGGGTCGCTGCACCGGCAGCCAGCGCCGCGAGGCCAGGTCGAACAGCGCCACGGTACCGTTGTAGGCAGCGGTGGCGATCACCCGGCCATCGCTGGAGGCAGCGATGCATTTGATCGAGTGCTGGTGCGGCGAATCGAACACCTCGTCGCCGGTCTCCAGCCACAGGCGCAACTTGAGGTCGCGGCCGATGCTGGCGAAACCGCCGGTGATCGGGCAGCAGCCGTTGGAAATGCGGGTGTGCGCCGCCTCGATGTGCCGCACGCAGCTGAAGTCGGCGATGCTGTGCAACGCGGCGTCGGCCGAGGCGCAGACGCTGAACAGGTGACGCTCGTCGGCGGCCACGCCCTTGATCGCGTTGTCGTGCATGGGGATCGATGCCACCAGGCGCAGGCCGCCCTTGCCGTCATGGCCGAACACCAGGCCTTCGCCGGTGTAGGTGCCGATCAGCGCCAGGTCCTCGCCCTGCTTGACGAAGGTGGCGCCACAGTTGAGCGGCGAACGGTGCTGGTAGAGCATGCGCCCGGACAGGCCATCGAACACCTGACCCATCTGACCACCGGTCAGCAGCAGCGGCCCGAACGGCAGGAGGAAGTTGCACAGGCTGCCGACACAGGTCACCGGCTGGTCGTCACGGTGCAGGATACCGGCGTCGCCGATGCTGTACTGGCGCTCTTCGCTGCGCACCACGGCATTGATGCTCACCGCCGGCTCGATGCCCGACACCTGCCACTGGTCCTGCTCGTAGTTCCAGGTGGCGTAGCGCGAGCCGAAGGTGGCGAACACCAGTTGCTCGTCGCCGACGAAGGCGCAGCTGCGTGGCCAGACGATGCTCGGCAGCGCGGTGCTGCGGCGCTTGACCAGGTTGCGCCCGGCGTCGAAGGTCCAGAGTATCGCCGAGCGATCGTAGCTCAGGCTCACCAGCAGGCGTTTGTCGTCGTTCCAGACAATGCGCTTGATCCCTGCGGCATGGGCCGCCACGGTCTGCACCTGGCCGTCGGCGATGATCGAGATGCGCCCCTCGTCATCGCCGGCGAACACCACGCCTTCGCGGGTGATGGCGATGGTATCGGTTTCCACGCCGCCGATGTCCACCTCGTCGCATTGCTGGCCGCTGCGGGTGTCCCACTGGCGCACGGTGCCGTCATCGCTGCTGGAGATCAGGCGCTGGCCATCCGGCGACCAGACCACCGAGATCACGTCGGCCTGGTGGCCATGGAATGCCTGCAGCTGCACGCCATCGAGGTCGAAGATGCGCAGCACGTGGTCACGCGAACAGGTCGCCACGCGTAGGCTGTCGGGCGAGAACACCGCCATCTCGACGTCGTCGTTGTGCCCTTGCAGCACGGCCTTCAGGCGCATGCTCGGCACTTCCCAGATACGCGCGGTGTAGTCGCTGCTGGCGCTGACCAGGTGCTTGCCGTCGCTGCTGAAGGCGCACTGGTTGGCCAGGTGGTCATGGTGCACACGGTGGATCGGCTCGCCGGTGGCCGCGTTCCACAGGATCACCTGGTTGTCGTAGCCTGCGGTGGCGACGAAGTGCGCGGCATGGGCGGCGATACCGCTGATAGGGCCAATGTGTTTCATCGAAAGATCCTTTTTCGCTGGGGGTCAGAGCTTGATCGAATGGGCGGACTTGACGGCCTTCGCCTGCAGGTAGTTGCGGTTGTGGTTGGTCAGGAACACCCCGGTGGGTACCTGCTCGATCACATCGATGCCGCCGGCGCGTAACTGGGCGACCTTCTCCGGGTTGTTGGTCAGCAGCCGGCACTGGTCCACCCCCAGGGCGCGCAGGATCTGCACGGCAGGGTCGAAGGAGCGTGAGTCAGCCAGGTGGTTGAGGCGCAGGTTGGCTTCGTAGGTGTCCAGGCCCGAGTCCTGCAGCAGATAGGCCTCGAACTTCGAGTACAGGCCGATACCGCGCCCTTCCTGGCGCAGGTAGATCAGGTAGCCGCCGACCTCCTTGAGGGTGCGCAGGGCCTCCTGCAGCTGCGGGCCGCAATCGCAGCGCTGCGAGCCGAACACATCGCCGGTGATGCATTCGGAATGCACCCGCACCAGCGGCACGTCGCACTGATCGCGCCCGATACCCACGGCGAAATGCTCCTGGTCACGCTCGAAGCCGTGGAAGCCGAAGAAATGAGCATCGACATCGCCGCCGAGGATGGAAATCGGCACGATGGTGTGAAGCGAAACATCCTTGTTCATGGAATCAGACCTCTTGCACGGAAGACGGAAAAACTCAGTTGTGGTTTTCAACCAGGCGCAAACCCATGACGTAGATCGGTCGCGGGTAACGCCCGTGGCGGCGCGCGGTACGCGCCAGGTCGCGGAAACGGGTGAAGCTGCCACCACGGGCCACGCGGTGGGTGCCAACATCGAGCACCAGGTCGTCCTCGATGCGGGGGCCACCGGGATAAGGCTGGTAGTCCTCGGCAACGTACTCCTCCACGTTGCCGGCCATGTCCAGCACGCCGAACGGCGAGGCCGCATCGATGAACACACCGACCGGCGTGCTGTCCAGGTAGCCCAGCTCGGCAGTGTTGGCGTGCTCGACCTGGTAGGCGTCGCCCCAGGGGAACTGGCGCCCTTCGGCACCGGCGGCGGCATACTCCCACTGCGCCTCCGTGGGCAGGGCGAAGCGCCGGCCGGTACGCTCGCTGAGCCAGCGGGCATAGGCATCGGCATCGCTGGCCGAGACGCTGTACACCGGGTGGTTGGCATGGTGCCGTGGGTAACGGCCGAAGGCCCAGCCGTCGGGGATGCCGGCATGACCGCTGTCGAGCAGGAACTGGCGATACTCCTGGTGCGTCACCGGGAAGCGGGCGATGCGGAACGCCGCCAGCTCGACCGCATGGCGCGGGGTCTCCTTTTCGATCCAGCTGCGGTCCAGGCCCAGCCCGTCGAACTGGTCCATCACCTGCGCCACCGCGCCTGGGTCCAGGCCGATGTGCACCCGCGCCGCGGGAATGTCGATCATGTCCGGGGCGAAGGTGTCGATGCGCGGATCACCGCGCAGCGCCAGCACCTCGCCGGCGCCGATGCGACGCGCCAAAGGCTGGCGCGGCTGTTCCAGGATGGCGAGCAGGACATCCAGCGGAGCCTGGAGCAGATCGGCGAACGCTTCGCCGACCTTGACCTGCAGGGGATGCTCCTGGTACTGCTCGGAATAGCCCATCAACGCCCGGTCACTGACATCCTTGGGCAACGGGCTGGGCAGCCGTGGCCAATGCCACTGTTTGTAGCTGTTCATGCGAATACCTGCCTGGGCACACACCTGCGCGCGCAAAGGCACGGCAAGCGTGTGACGACGTGGGGTCAGAGACGGTCGAGGAGCAACCGCGGGTTGCTTTCGATCATCTCCACTTCGGCGCTGTACACCTCGATCACCAGCCCATCGGGGTCTTCGAAGTAGACGGCGCTGCGCACGTTGTCCGGCCCATGGTGATAACCCGGCGCCGGGCCGTTGCCCTTGACCAGCTTGATGGTGCCGGCGGCGGTGACCTGGTCGGCAATGCGCCTTACATCCTCGGGTAGTGCCCGTATGCCGATGTGGTAGCCGGCCGGGTAGCTGAACGACTCGCTCTGTTCGATGAAGAAGTCGAAGCCGTTAAGCTCCATGACTGCCTTGCGCGGGCCGAGGTTGTAGCAGTAGTTGGCGCCGAGTATGTCGCTGTAGAAGGCCTTGGACGCCTCCAGGTCGCGGGTCAGGATGTTCACGTGGTTCATTTCCGGACGCTGCCTGGCCCGCGCCGCCTCGTCCAGCTCCAGGCCGTCGAGGGAACGCCACAGTTTGGTTGCCGCGGCGAACTTGGCGAAGCCCGCCAGCCAGTCCTTGATCGCCACCCCGGGCACCTGCCCGCTGGCGATATCCAGCGGGTACGGGTAGAGGAAGCCCTGGCTGGCCTGCTGCCACTGGGCGATCACCCCCGTGGCGGACGGCAGCTGCGCCAGCGTGCCTTGCACCCGCACCAGCACCAGCGCGGTATTCCGGCACAGCCCGGCGGCCTCGCTGAGCAGGGTGTTCAGCGCTGTGGGGGGCGTGGCGCTGTCGAGCAACAGGCAGACCGCGTCCACCGGGCCCTGGCCGACCGGCTTCTGGCTGACCTGCAGGCTGAAACCCGCTGCGGCCGCGGCGCTGCCCAGGCTGTCCAGGGCCTGGGCAGCGGCGTCACCGAGCGGCGCGGCGTGCAATGCCAATAGACGCAACATCAGGCAGCCCTCCGGCCGATCAGCAGGGTGTAGCGGCCGATCGGTTCCTGCTCCACCGTGAGCCCCGCCGCTGCCATGCTGTCGATCAGGTAACGGCTGGGGTGCAGTTCACCGTTGACCGTGTTGAGCATCATGTGCAGGGAGAAGTCGGCCGACAGGGCCGGATGAATCTCATCGTCTTCCAGGGCCATGCTCAGCACCAGCAGCGCGCCGTCGCCCTCGACCATGCCAGCGGCGCCAGCGATCAGGGTGCGCACCTGCTCGCGGGTGAAGTAGTGCAGGCAGTCGTTGAGCATCACCACATCGGCGCGCTCGCCCTGGTACTGGGCCAGGTCCAGCAGGTTGCGGGCATGGAAACCCAGGCGCTCGTCGAGTCGGTACTTGGCGAAGGTGGCCGCGGCCGCCTCGCGGGTGGGTTCCAGGTCCCAGACCTCCCCTTTGACCTGCGGATGGCGGCTGGCGATCTCGGCCAGGTAGGTGCCGTGGCCGCCGGCGAGGTCGATCACCCGACGGGCCTTGTCGAACAGCGGCAGGTCACGCAGCACGTCCACCATCGGCTGGCTGAAACGGACCATGGCGTCGTTGAAGGCATCGCGGGCCGCCAGGTCGTGCTTGAAGCGGTTCTCCTGCTGGAAGTCCAGCGAATCGCGGCTGCGCAGGACTTCGTCCAGGCGTGGCCAGTTGTGCCACTGCAAGCGCTGATGGTCGATGATCGGGCCGATGAACTCGGCGCTGTCGCTGACCAGGAAACGCTGGCTCAGCGGCAGGTTCTCGAAGCCTTGTGCGGTGCGCTTGAGCAGGCCCATGGCCACCAGCGCGTTGAGGAAGATACGGCCCTTGTTCGGCACCCAACCCAGCGCATTGCTCAAAGCCTCGGCACCGACTGGCTGGCGGGTGTGGTCGAACACGCGCTGGGCCAGCGCCGAATGCAGGATGGCGGACTGGCGGTACTGGTCGGAGAGCTTCACCAGGTCGACCACGCCCTGCAGGCTGCTCACTTCATCGGCGTGTTCGTAGATGGTCACGGGTTTCTGGGCATTCATGCACTCACATCCCTGTCGAGTTGTTGTTTGATGGGCCCATGCCCGGCATTTGCCAGCAAGGTGTTGACGCACTTGCACGCACCCCTCCCTGGGACCGGCAAGCACAGGCTCCGCAGATCAGCCTAGACGCGGATCTAATAAATACAACTAATACCTTTTATATTTTTATCGCATATAAATTTTCTCATCGATAATCGTTCCCCCTTGCACAAATCACCGCGAATCCGGGCTATCCTTCGCCCACTTGCCTGCGCAAAGGATGGCCCAGGAGAGTGCCCGATCCGCTCATTCACGCCCGGTTTCCAGCGCTCCATGACCTCGACCACCGTAGATTCGAACTGCACCGCCGACCGCATCCTGTTCCTGCTCAAGACCCGCGGGCCGCTCAAGACCGCCGATCTTGCGCAATTGCTCGCCATCACCTTCGAAGCCGCCCGCCAGCAGGTGCAGAAACTGCAGGCGGCCGAGCTGATCAGCGGCATCAGCGTGCCGGCCAAGGGCGCCGGGCGGCCCTCGCAGAAATGGGCGTTGACCGCCACCGCCCAGCGCCGCTTCCCCGATTCCCACAGCGTGCTAACCCTGCAACTGATCGAGAGCGTCGAGCAGGTGTTCGGCAGCGATGGCGTCGACCGCCTGATCAGCCGCATGGAAGACAGCAACAGCCGCGAGTATCAGCAAGCCTGCGCAGGAGCCGAAAGCCTGGAAGACAAGGTGCGCATCCTTGTGCAATTGCGTGAACGCGCAGGCTACATGGCCGAGATCCAGGCCGACGGCGACAACTGGCTGATCGTCGAGAACCACTGCCCGATCTGCATTGCCGCCACCCGTTGCCAAGGGTTCTGCCGCAGCGAGCTGCAGGTGTTCCAAGCGGCAATCGGCGAACAAGGGCGGGTTGAGCGCTGCGAGCACCTGATCTCGGGGGACCGGCGCTGCGTCTATCGCATCTCGCCGCGGTAGCCCGCCCCCAGGCAGTGCTCGTCACGCCGCCCCATCAGATCCGCCGCCTGCCCTTGAGCGCCGGGATGGTGGTCTGGGCGATCTCCACCTGTACCTGCTCGCGGCGGGTATTGGCCGCGAGTCCCGCCAAGGTCGGCTGGCTGAACAGCAACCGCGCATCGGCGTGCAAGCCGGCCTGGCGCATGCGTGCCACCAGGCTGACCGCCAGCAGTGAATGCCCGCCCAGCTCGAAGAAGTTGTCGTCGCGACCGACCTGCTCGATCTTCAGCACTTCGGTCCAGATCTGCGCCAAGGCCTGCTCCAGCTCATCCCGCGGTGCCTGGTAGGCCCGGCTGATCACCGCCGCAGCGCCTGGCACCGGCAAGGCGTTGCGATCGACCTTGCCATTGGCGCTCAGCGGCAGCTCGGCCAGCAGCACGTAGGCCGACGGCACCATGTAGGCCGGCAGGCGCGCCAGCAGGTAGCCACGCAACGCCTCAGGTGTTGGCGCGTCGTGGTTATCGCGGCAGCTGGCATAGGCCACCAGGCGATCCTCGCGCACCAGCACCACGGCCTGGCCAAGGGCCGGGTGGCTCGCCAGTAGAGCCTCGATCTCGCCTGGCTCGATACGCAGGCCATTGAGCTTGACCTGGAAATCGTTGCGCCCAAGGAACTCCAGTTCGCCATCGGCGCGGTAACGCACCAGGTCGCCGGTGCGATACAGCCGGTCACCGGCCACGAACGGGCTGGCGATGAAGCGCTCGGCCTGCAGTGCCGGCAAGCCCAGGTAACCACGGGCCACGCCGATACCGCCGATGTGCAGCTCGCCGGCGCACCCCGTGGGCACCGGGCGGTCATGGGCGTCGAGCACATACAGGCGGGTGTTGCCGATTGGCCGCCCGATCGGTGGGGCGACGACGGGCAGTGGCTGCTGCGGTTCCAAGGTCCAGGCGGTGCTGTCGACGGTGGCCTCGGTGGGGCCATAGACATTGTGCAGGCGCACCCGGGGCAGTCGCTCGCGCACGCGCTGCGCCAGTGCCAGGGTCAGTTCGCCGCCCCCGCAGAACAGATCGCGCAGGCTGGTGCAGCGCTCTACGCCCGGGGTGTCGAGGAAGGCATGCAACAAGGCCGGCACGAACTTTACGGTGGTCACCTGGCGGGCCTGGATCAGTTGCACCAGGTAGGCCGGGTCACGGTGCCCGTCAGGGCGCGCCAGTACCAGGCGCAGCCCCGCGCACAATGGCCAGAACAGCTCCCATACCGAGCCATCGAAGCTGAACGGCGCCCGTTGCAGCAACCCGTCATCGGCCTGCGGCGGGCACAGGTCGCTGCCCCAGCGCATCAGGTTGCACAGCCCGCGGTGCTCGACCATCACGCCCTTCGGCGTGCCGGTGGTGCCTGAGGTATACATGACATAGGCCAGGTGCCCGCCGCCAAGCTCCGCCAGCGCGGGCGCCTGGTCGCTGTGCGCCTGCCAGGCGCCCTGGTCCAGGTCCACCAACGGTGTTTGCTGGCCATCGAACAGGCCGCGGGTGGCGCCCTGCACCAGCAGCGCCAGCGGTGCGCTGTCGGCGAGCAGGTAGTGCAGGCGCTCGTCGGGGTAGTCAGGATCCAGCGGCACATAGGCACCACCGGCCTTGAGCACGCCCAGCAGGCCGACGATCAGCGCCACGCCACGCTCGAGGCATACGGCGACCCGCGTGTCGGGCCGCACGCCGAGGCCTATCAAGTGGTGCGCCAGGCGATTGGCCTGGGCATCGAGCTCGCGGTAGGTCAGTTGCGTCTGCTCGGTCTGCAGCGCCACGGCATCCGGCGCGCGCCTCACCTGAGCGGCGAACATGGCCGGCAGATGCGGGTATCCAGGGTCCAGCGCCACCTCGGTGGCGTTGACGGTCTCCAGCAGGTAGCGGCGTTCATCCTCCGGCAAGGTCGACAGCGATTCGAGCGCCACCGGGGCTTGGCCGGCCAGCGCCTCGGCCAAGCCCCGCAGCGCGCACGACACATGCCCGAGCACACGCTCGGCGCCTAGCTCACGGGGCGCACGCACACTCAGGCGCAAGGTGTCGCCCTCCTCGTCCACGGTCAGCACCAGGGCATGGCTGTGCACCTCGCTGGCCTCGAGCAGCGACACGCCCGGCAACGACACAGTCTGCGCCGCGCCATGCCGATAGTTGAGCAGGCTGTCGAACAGTGCCACGCCGGCTGGCAGGCCGCTGCAACGCTGGGCCAGGACCAATGGCGCGTCCTCGTGCCCGAGCAGCGCCGCCAGTTGGCTATGGGTACCGGCCAGGGCCTGGGCCACGCTGCGCCCGGCCAGCGACACGCGCAACGGCAGGCTGTTGATGAACATGCCCAGCGCCCGGTCGGCGCCCTCGCCGGCCATCACCCGGCCCAGCAGCACGGTGCCGAAGACCACCTCGTCACGGCCGCCCAGCGCCCCTAGTACCTGCGCCCAGGCCAGGTGCATCAGGCTGCCAAGGCCGACATCGTGCTGGCGCGCGCGCTGGCGCAGGGTGGCGGCCAGGGCCTCGGGCACGGTGATGGCGCAGGTCTCGACCTGCGCCCCCCCTTGCGGCCCTTCAGCCATGCCGGCCAGCCGGGGCGGCGCCAGCACCCCGGCCAGGGCCTCGCGCAGGTACCGTTCATGGCTGGCCTGCCGGCGCTCATCGCGGCTCAGCGCAACATAGTTGCGGTAAGCCACCGGAACAGGCAGGTCATGGCCTTCGCCTGCCATCAGCGTCGCCAGCTCGGCGAGCAGCACCTGCACCGAGACCGCGTCGTTGACCAGATGGTGGAAATGCAGCAGGCCCAGCCATCGCGCCTGCACGCTGTCCTCGACACAGGCCAGGGCCATCATCGGTGCCTGGCGCAGGTCAAGCCGCAGCCCCTGTTCGCGTAGCCGCGCGGCCGCATCGCCCGGGCCGGGCCCGAGCACGCTCAATGGCAGCCAAGCCTGGCGCCACACCACCTGCTGGGGCTGTGCCAGGCCTTCCCAGGCCAGGCTGGTGCGCAGGATGTCGTGGCGCTCGATGACCCGGGCCAGGGCCTGGTTGAACGCCTCCAGCGCCGCCCTGCTGTCGAAGGCGAAGAGCGCCTGCTGCAGGTAGGGATCGCGCTCGTCGGTGAGGTGATGGTACAGCAGCCCTTCCTGCAACGGCGCCAGGGGGTAGATCTCCTGCACATTGGCCGCGCCGCCCGGAACCGTGCCGACGATCTGGTCGATGCTGGCCTGGTCGAGGTGGGTCAAGGCCAGCATCTCGGGGGTGACGCGCTGGCAACCCGGCGCCACGCGGTTGGCCGGTACCGCTTGCGCGGGGGCGCTGCCGAGCGAAGCGGCGAGGCTGGCCAGGGTCGGCTGGCCGAACAGCACCTGGGCATCGGCGTGCAGCCCTGCCTGGCGCATGCGCTCGATCAGGCGTACCGCCAGCAGCGAATGGCCCCCCAGTTCGAAGAAGTGATCATGCCGCCCGATCTGCTCTACCTCCAGCAGCTCGGCCCATAGCGCGGCCAGGCGCTGCTCGAGCTCGCCCTGCGGTGGCTCGTGGGTACGCCGCACCGAGGCTTCGCTGTCCGGTGCCGGCAAGGCGCGACGGTCGAGCTTGCCATTGGCGGTCAGCGGCCAGGCCGCCATCGCCACATAGGCCGAAGGCAGCATTGCCGCGGGCAAGCGGTCGCGCAGGTGCTCATGCAGGTCCAGCGGGGTCAGTACCTGCCCGGCGACATACCAGGCCACCAACTGCCCGTCACGCAGCAGTACCACGGCCTCACGCACGGCCGCGTGGCTCGCCAGCGCACTCTCGATCTCGCCCAGCTCCACCCGCACACCGCGGATCTTCACCTGGTCGTCACTGCGGCCCAGATACTCCAGGGTGCCCTCGGGCAACCAGCGCACCAGATCCCCTGTGCGGTACATCCGCGCGCCAAGCTGCTGGGCGAAAGGGTCGTCAAGGAAGCGTTCGGCGGTGAGCTCGGGGCGGTTCAGGTAACCACGGGCGACCCCCGCGCCACCAATGTACAACTCGCCCAGGGCGCCCACCGGCAGTTGTCGCCCCTGGGCATCCAGCACGTACAGGCGCGCATTGGCCACCGGCGCGCCGATATGCAGCACCTGCCCGGGGTGCACCTCGCCAGCGCTGGCGACCACCGTGGCCTCGGTCGGGCCGTAGTTGTTGATGATCCGGCAACCCCGCTCCCGGGCCAGGCGCCGCAGGCGGTCGCCGCCGACCAGCAAGGTCTGCAAGGTCGGGTGTGGCTCGCCCTGGGCGAAGGCGTGCTCGGCGACTGGCGTGGGCAGGAAGCTGACCTGCAACGGCTGGGCGCGCCACCAGCGCAACAGCGCATCGATATCCTCGCCCCCTTCGCCCACCGGCGCCAGGTGCAGCGTCGCGCCGGCGCACAGGGCTGGCCAGACTTCCCAGGCCATCGCATCGAAGCCGAAGCCGGCCAGGCTGGAGGCATGGCTGCCCGCGTGCAGGTCAAAGGCAGCACAGTGCCAGTCGACCAGATTGGCCAGCATGCGGTGCTCGACCATCACGCCCTTGGGTTGGCCGGTGGAGCCGGAGGTGTAGATCACGTAGACCAGGTTGGCGCCGGACAGCTGGGCTACCTGGGGGTTGGCCAGCCCTGCCCTGGCCGATGGCAAGCGGTCCAGCTCGATCACCGGCACGCTCGTGGCCGGCAGGCGGTCACGCAGGCCCGAGAGGGTCAGCACCACCTTCGGCGCGCAGTCATCGATCAGGTACTGCAGGCGCTCGCTCGGGTGCGCCGGGTCCACCGGCACATAAGCCGCGCCAGCCTTGAGCACCGCGAGCAAGCCGACCAGGGTGTCCAGGCCGCGCCGGGCGAGCACCGCCACCCGCTGCTCTGGCAGCACGCCCATGGCCAGCAGTTGCGCGGCCAACTGGTTGGCGCGGTCGTTCAGTTCGCCGTAGCTCAGGCTGCGCCCCTGATGCACGGCGGCCGTCGCCCCGGCGCGTGTCGCGGCCTGGGCCTCGATGCGTCGGTGAACCAAGGCTGGGCCCTCGGGGCCTTGGGCGGTGGCGTTCCACTGCCGCAGGCGCTGGTGTTCCTCGGCAAGCAACAGGTCGTAGCTGTCGATGCCCGCCTGCGGTTGCTCGAGCCCTTGGGCCAGCACATGAAGCAAGCGCGCGCTGAACGCTTCGACCTCCTCGGACACCAGCCAGGCCTGGTTGTACACCAGATGCAACCAGGCCTTGCCATTGTGCGGATTGCTGCGCAGGTAAATCGACAACGGGGTGGGCTCGTGGTCGTTGCACACTTTGACGCTGTGTGCGCCGAGGCTGCCGTAACGCAAGTCGTGACCCTCTTCCTCGTAGGACACGGTGATCTCGAACAACTGCCCACGGGCCTCGCGGGACAGGCCCAGCGCACGGTTGAGCTCGCTCAGCGGCAAGCGCTGGTGGCGCAGGTCGCGCTTCAGGGTGTCGCCAATGCGCCGCACCAGATCGGCAAAACTCAAGGTCCTGCCGAAGTCCATGCGCAACGCATTGACCTGGGCGAACATCCCTTGCGTCGCCTTGGCCCGGGCATTGCCACGGTTGCGCACTGGTAAGCCGATTACCCAGTCGTCACGCTGCCAGGCCCGGGCGCAGCAGACATGCAGCGCCGCCAGCAACACATGCAGGGCCGACCCCTGCAACTCGGCGGCCAGCTGGTGCATGCGCGTCAGCAATCTGGTGTCGAAGCTGCACTCCAGCGCATTGCTCGGCGTGGCGGTGGCGGGCAGCCCCTGGTCACGTGGCCTGAGCAACGCATCGGGCAGCGTCCGGTACTTGTCCAGCCAGTAGGCGAGGTCACGCTGCTGGCGTGCCGAGCCCTGGTACGCCAGGTCGTCCTCGATGAAGGCCTGGTAGGACGGCGCTGAGTCCGGCAACGCCAGGCCCTGTTCAAGCCAACCATAGTACTGGCCCAACTGGTAGACGAACTGCTCCAGGCCCCAACCATCGAAGATCAGGTGGTGACCTTGCAGGACCAACAGGCTGCGGCACTCGCTCAGGTGGAGCAGCGCCATGCGCACCAGTGGCCCGCGCTCGAGGGCGAAGCGCTGTTGCAGCAACGTCTTGATCAGCCCCTGCGCCGCCTCGAACGGTGCGCTGTGGTCGCGCAGGTCATGCTCGTCCAGCGCGACCCGCACGTCGCGGGCGAAGCGCTGGCGCGCCAGGCCATCGCCACCGGCATGGCGCACCAGCACCGTGCGCAACCCGTCGTGCACGCGGACCAGATGGTCAAGCGCCTGGCTCAACAGCCCGCAGTCCACACGGCCATCGAGCTCGACATAACCGCCGACATTGTAGAGCGGCGAATCGCCATGGCTGATCTGGTCGAGCCAGATGTCGCGCTGGGCGCAGGTCAGGGGAAAGGTGTCGGCGGCGGACATGGCGTGGATCTTCCTTGAAACGGGGTCGTTCGCGGATTCAAGCACCCACCCCGGCCCCTGTATGGCCCCCCAAACCCGGACAATGGCAGGGCCTTTTTGCTCAGCCTGAACCTGCGGAATCTTTTGTAGGACATTGACGCTAGCGGGCAGCCGGCAGCGGCCTACCCCTGTGAGCGAGCGTGGCAAACGCCGCCGATCTCGCCGCTTACCGGCGCCAATTGTCCGACAATCCTGCGATCCGCAAGGTACATCAGGGGAAAAACACCGACTTTTCTTGTCGGATTAATTGGCATTTCCTGTCCCCGCTTTCCGCTACAGACGCAGGCTTGGAGCCTGCTATTCAATAGCGCCAAGCCCCAGCACAGAGAGGACTCGACCGCGAGACCCCGCCGCGTTACCGGATCAAGGAAGACAAGCACATGAAGCTGATCGACAGCCTCGAACACTGCCACGACCCGCACCTGTACCTGCAACTGGGGGCACTGGTTGCCAGCACCGGCGATGGCACCTTCGCCGAACAGATGTTCCAGTTGATCGGTGACCAGGTGCCGCTCCATCGCCTCGACCTCAGCGAATGGACCCTCGACAGCGACCAGGCCAGCATCCGCCAGGTCAAGGCACTGGGCAGTGCCGGCCGCCCCGAGGAAACACCGGTTCAGGAGCCTCTGCGCCACCCCCTGCTGCAAAGCATCATGCGCATGGAAGACCCGCTGCTGATCCAGATAAACGCCCCCGTGCACCAGTGCAACCTGGTATCGCGCAGCGGCAACCGGCGCTGGGTCATCTGCTGCCAACGGCTGCGCAGCGAGGGAATGTTCTCGCTGGCCGAGCTGTCGCTGCTCAAGCGCCTGTCCGACACACTGCTGCCGTTGGTCGAGCATCACGCCCAGCTGTTCCTGCAGGCGGCCAGTCGCCGCCCGGGCGGCCTGCTGCCCGATGAGACCGGGTCGCTGCGCCAGGTGTTCACCGAGCGCCTGGAGCAAGACGCAATCCGCCTGTCCAGCCGCGAGCAGGAGGTGTGCATCGGCCTGCTCACCGGTGGCACCGTGCCGCAGATGGCCCAGCGCCTGAACGTGAAGAGCAGCTCGATCGAGACCTACCTCAAACGCGCCACCGCCAAGCTCGGCGTCAGCGGACGCCACGGCCTGGCCCGCTGGATGGCCGGCACTTGAACCCAGAGACCCTGCCATGCGGCAAATCACACTACCCTTGCTTGCCCTCGTGCTGACCGGCTGCAGCCTGGCCCCCGACTACCAGCGCCCCCCCTCGCCCAGCGCCGAGCAATACCCCAGCGGCCCCGCCTATCGGGGCGGGCCGTCCACCACGGCACTGCCCCGCGACTGGCAGGGGGTCTTCCGCGACCCGGTGCTGCGCCAACTGCTCGACACCGCGCTGGCCAACAACCGCGACCTGCGCGTGGCCGTGCTCAACGCCGAAGCCTACCGCGCCCAATACCGCATCCAGCGCGCCGAGTTACTGCCGAAGATCGCCGCCAATGCCCAAGGCACACGCCAGTACCTGCCACGGCGGCGTACCGGTGGCGAAGGCGTGATCAGCACACAGCAATCGGCCACCATCGGCATCAGCGCCTATGAGCTGGACCTGTTCGGCCGCCTGCGCAGCCTCAGCAACCAGGCCCTGCTCAGTTACCTGGCTACCGACGAGGCACGGCGTGGCGCCGAGCTCAGCCTGATCAGCAGCGTTGCCGGCGCCTACCTGACCTGGCGCGCCGACCAGGAACTGCTGGCCCTGTCGCGCCAGACCTTGCAGGCCGACGAGAAAAGCCTGCGCCTGACCCAGCGCCAGCGCCGCACCGGCACGCTGTCGGCGCTCGACCAGATCCAGGCCACCACCCGGGTCGACAGCACCCGCGCCGCCGTCGCGCGCTATACCCGCCTGGCCGCCCAGGACCTCAACCAGTTACAGCGCCTGGTCGGCGCGCAGGTCGATGAGCACCTGCCGCCCCTGCCCCTGGCCAACGAGCAGATCGCCCGGGTGCCGGCCGGCCTGCCCGCCGACCTGCTGCAGCGCCGGCCCGATATCCGCCAGGCCGAATACCAGTTGCAGGCCGCCAACGCCAACATCGGCGCGGCACGGGCGGCGTTCTTCCCAAGCATCAGCCTGACCGCCAACGCCGGCAGCAGCAGCCGCGAGCTGGCCGACCTGTTCGATGCCGGCACCGGCAGCTGGCTGTTCCAGCCGCAAGTGAACCTGCCGCTGTTCAATGCCGGCAGCCTGCGCGCCAGTCTCGATTACGCCAAGCTGCAAAAGGACATGCAGGTGGCGCGCTACGAAAAATCGATCCAGACCGCCTTTCAGGAGGTGGCCGACGGCCTGGCGGCGCGCACCACCTACCAGCAGCAGCTGCAGGCCCAACGCGACCTGGTCGAGGCCAGTCAGCGCTACCACGACCTGGCCGAGAATCGCTACCGCAACGGCATCGACAGCAGCCTGACGTTCCTCGATGCGCAGCGCTCGCTGTTCAGCGCCCAGCAAGGCCTGATCAGTGATCGCCTGGCGCAGTTGCTGGCCGAGGTGAACCTGTTCACCGCGCTGGGCGGCGGCTGGGACGAAGCACCAGGGCTGGCCTACCAGCGCTCGGCGGTCCTGCCGAAGTAGACCGATGGCGACACCCCGAGGGTACGGCGGAACATCGCGCTGAACGCGCTGGGGCTGTCATAGCCCAGGTCCAGCGCCACCTCCAGCACCGACTGTCCGGCCGCCAGGGCATCCAGGCTGGCCAACAGGCGCATGCGCCGCAGCCATTGCACCAGGCTCAACCCGGTCTCGCGCTGGAAGGCGCGAGTCAGGGTGCGCGCATTCAAGCCGCTGTAGGCCGCGGCGCGAGCCAGGCTCCAGTCCTCGGACGGGGCCTGGCGCAGCGCTTCGCACAGTCCTTGCAGGTGCGCCGAATGCGGGCTCGGCACATGCAGGGCGAACACCGGCAGCACGCGGATCTCGTCGAGGATAAGTTGCATGATCCGCGCCTCGCGGCCTTGCGCCGGATGATCGGGGGCGATGTCCATGGCGCGGATGATCAGTTCGCGCAGCAACGGCGAGATCTCGATCACCTGGCATTGACGCGGCAAGTCCGGGCGCGCGCCCGGGTCGACGAACAGGGTGCGCATGCGCACCACGCCGGCCATGCGCAGCTCATGATCGACAGCCGCCGGTACCCACACACCTCGCCCAGGGGGGACCACCCAGTTGCCCTCGCGGGCACTGACCGTGACCACGCCGCTGATGGCATGGATCAGCTGGGCGCGGTCATGGCAATGCGGGGCGATGTGCTCGCCATGGCGGTAGTTCTCGGCGAGCGGCAGGATGATAGGGCGCGGCATTGATGCGAGCCTGGCAAGGGTGAATACGGATTATTGGCGATGCGCGATTCAAAGGGGAATCCCAGGGGCTTGTGCGAAAAGCCCCGATCAGCAGCCCTGCGCCGAGACTGGCACATCGAAAACCTTGTCGAAGCCCCACTGGAACACGAACGCATAGACGAAGAAGAACACGAACAACGCCAGGTTGGTGACCAGCGCCGCCCACAGGCCGATATCCAGCCAGTACGCCACCAGCGGCAGCAGGATCAGCACCAGCCCGCCCTCGAAACCCAAGGCATGCAGCAGGCGCCGCAGCAAGGTGCGGCTGCGCTTGTGCTGGCGCGCCTCCCAGCGCTCGAAGGCCCAGTTGTAGGCCATGTTCCAGCTCATCGCGATGCCCGACATGAGGACCGACAATACCGTCGACTGCGCCATGCCCGCGCCGAACGCCAGCTCCAGCGCCGGTGCCACGCAAGCCACGGCGATGGCCTCGTAAAGGATGGCCTGGACGACCTTGCGCGCCTTGCCTTGCATGTTCAACTCCTTGAATAAAAGACCCGCAAAGCTACAAGAAGTAAGCCTCAAGAAAAAGTCAGAAATACTTTATTGACTGACCGTTCAATCAAGAAAAATTAGCATAAACGTTTCCGCAACACCCATCCCTGGCGTCCGGCACCACCTTCCGCCGGCACGACCCATGCCTCGAAGCCTCTCGGCCAAGGCCTGCCCGGCACGTCTTGGGGCATGCCGCGCATTGGACAACCCTATGATCGACTGCTTGTATTTATGACTGGCAAGCGTCGACACGTCGTACACCTTCGTCCAGGGAATCGAACGAGGAACTACACGATGGCTTACACCGTGATGATGGTATTCGGTACCCGCCCCGAAGCGATCAAGATGGCCCCGCTGGCCCGCGTCCTGCGCGACTGGCCCGAGGTCGACCTGCAGATCTGCTCCACCGGCCAGCACCGCGAAATGCTCGAACAGGTCCTCACCGCCTTTGGCCTCGCGGTCGACCAGGACCTGCAGGTGATGACCCAGAACCAGACCCTCAACGGCCTGGCCCGCGACCTGCTGGACAAGCTCGACCAGGCCTATGAACAGGTCGGGCCCGATATCGTCCTGGTCCACGGCGACACCACCACCAGCTTCATCGCCTCGCTGGCCGCCTTCCAGCGTCACATTCCCATCGGCCATGTCGAGGCCGGCCTGCGCACCGGCAATCTGCAGCAGCCCTGGCCCGAGGAAGCCAACCGACGCTTGACCGGCGTGCTCGCCGACCTGCACTTCACCCCCACCCGCGACTCCGACGCCAACCTGATCCGCGAAGGCGTGCCACCCGAGCACATCGAGGTCACCGGCAACACGGTGATCGACGCCCTGCTGTGGATGCGCGACAAGCTGAACAAGGACAACTGGCGCCCCGCCGCCAACTCCCCGCTCAATGTGCTGCGCGACGACCAGCGCATGGTGCTGATCACCGGCCACCGCCGGGAAAATTTCGGCAGCGGCTTCGAACGCATCTGCCTGGCCCTGGCCGAACTGGCCCTGCGCTACCCCGACGTACAGTTCCTCTACCCGGTGCACCTCAACCCACAGGTGCAGCACGCGGTGTACAGCGTGCTCTCGGGGCGCGACAACATCCATTTGGTCGCGCCCCAGGACTACCCGCACTTCGTCTGGCTGATGAACCGCGCCCATATCATCCTCACCGACTCGGGCGGCGTGCAGGAAGAGGCCCCCGCGTTGGGCAAGCCGGTGCTGGTGCTGCGCAAGGTCACCGAGCGACCCGCCGTGCTCAAGGGCGGCACGGTCAAGCTGGTCGGCACGCTCACCGAGCGCATCGTCCAGGAGACCAGCCAGTTGCTCGATGACCCGTCGGCCTACGAGCGTATGGCCCAGGTCTACACCCCCTTCGGTGACGGCCATGCCAGCGAGCGCATCGCCGAACGCCTGAGCCGCTGGTTCGCCGAGCAATCCGCCGCACGGGACAACGCATGAGCCTGGCCTTCATCGATTTCCTCACCTACGTCCTGTTCGGCCTGAAGATCCTTGCCATCATCCTGGCGACACTGATGTTCCTGCTGGGCCTGGACGATCTGTTCATCGACCTGTGCTACTGGGGCCGCAAGCTGATCCGACGTTTCCGGATCTACGACAAGTTCGACAAGGCCGACGAAAAGCGCCTGTTCGAAGTGCCGGAAAAACCCCTGGCAATCATGGTGCCGGCCTGGAACGAGGTCGGCGTGGTCGGCGAGATGGCGCGCCTGGCCGCCTCGACCATCGACTACGAGAACTACCAGATCTTCGTCGGCACCTACCCCAACGACCCGCAGACCCAGGCCGACGTCGACGCCGTGTGCCTGCACTACCCCAACGTGCACAAGGTGGTCTGCGCCCGTCCCGGCCCCACCAGCAAGGCCGACTGCCTGAACAACATCATCGACGCCATCCTGCGTTTCCAGCAGGACGCGCGCATCGAGTTCGCCGGGTTCATCCTGCATGACGCCGAGGATGTCATCTCGCCCATGGAACTGCGCCTGTTCAACTACCTGCTGCCGAACAAGGACATGATCCAGATCCCGGTGTACCCCTACGCCCCGGAATGGAAGGGTTTCACCGCCGGCCACTATGTCGACGAGTTCGCCGAGAACCACGGCAAGGACGTCATCGTGCGCGAGGCGCTCACCGGCCAGGTGCCCAGCGCCGGGGTCGGCACCTGCTTCAGCCGCCGGGCGATCAGCGCGCTGCTGGAGGACGGCGACGGCATCGCCTTCGATGTGCAGAGCCTCACCGAAGACTACGACATCGGTTTTCGCCTCAAGCAAAAGGGCATGAAGTGCATCTTCGCCCGCTATTCCATCACCGACCCTGCGCTGGCCCTCAAGCAGGAGTGGCGCCCCGGCATGAGCCGCGAATTCGCCCAGGTGATCTGCGTACGCGAGCATTTTCCCCGTGACTGGCAGCACGCCATCCGCCAGAAATCGCGGTGGATCGTCGGCATCGTGTTCCAGGGCACCAGCAACCTCGGCTGGAGCCGCAAGGGCGCGCTCAACTACTTCCTCTGGCGCGACCGCCGCGGGCTGTTCGCCTACCTGTTGAGTTTTTTGGTCAACCTGTTGCTGCTGGTGCTGCTGGCCATGTGGCTGGTCACGGTGATCGCGCCGGAGTCGTGGCGGTTCATGTCGATCCTCAGCGACAGCACGCTGCTCAGCACCTTGCTGTGGCTCAACGGCCTGCTGCTGTTCAATCGCCTGTTCCAGCGGTTCTGGTTCGTCACCCGCTACTACGGCGTCTTCGAAGGCTTGCTCTCGGCACCACGAATGATGTGGAGCAACTTCGTCAACTTCTTCGCCAACCTGCGTGCCCTGCGCCAGGTGATGGAGATGGGCGATTCGCGGCGGGTGGCCTGGGACAAGACCACCCACGAGTTCCCTGCCCTCGCCGCGCCGGCACGCACCCCGCTGGGCCATCGCCTGGTGGAGAAAGGCCTGATCAGCGAAGAACAGCTGGAGCAGGCCATCACCAGCCCGGTACGCCGGCGCCTGGGCCGCGAGCTGCTGCTGCGCGGCTGGCTCACCAGCGAACAGCTGGTCGAGACCCTGGCCGAACAACTGGACCTGCCCTGGGCGCCGCTCAATCCGTTCAGGATCGCCCCGGCGCTGATCGCCAAGCTGCCGCGCAAGCTCGCCACCCACTATGGCGTGCTGCCTGTGGACGAAGACGGCGACACCCTGGTGCTGGCCAGCGAAAGCCCGGTCAGCCAGGTCTCGCTGGGGGTCATCAGCCGCCAGCTCAAACGCCCGGTGCGTGCCCGCCTGGCGCCGCAGGGGCGCGTTACCCTGGGCCTGCGCTATCACTACCCGAGCCCTTGGCAGAAACCCGAGACCCGGGAAATGCTCGAGGTACTCGAACGCCACCAGGACGATGCCGCGCTGCTGGAGAGGGTCGGTACCCACCAGGTGATGCTCGGTTCGCTGCTGCAAGTGCGCGGCATGGTGCCGGTGACCCTGTTCAACCAGGCCCTGATCGACTTCAACCCTGAGCAGCAGAGCCTGGGCGAGCACCTGATCGCCCGCGGCATCATCACCGAGGAGGTGCTGCAGCAAGCCCTCGCCGAGCAGGCCAGCGAACAGCAGGCCGCCTACGACCTGACCCGGGAGGTGGCATGACGCCCCGTCTTTCCCTGACCATCGCCAGCCTGCTGCTGTGTTCTTCCGCCCTGGCCGCACCGACCAAGCCGATGACCGACTTCCAGCGCTTCACCAGCTACCCCTTCATGGAGCGTGGCTATCGGGAGGCGCAGAAAGACAACTGGGCCGAGGTCGAGCGCCTGACCCGCCATGTGCTGGGGCGCGTGCCGAACAACAACGAAGCCCGCGCCCTGCTGGCCGAAGCCCTGGCCCATCAACGGCGGTACAAGGAAGCCCAGGCCATCGCCGAAGACCTCGACGACAATCCTGAACACGCCGATGCCCTGCTGGAGCTGCGCCTGACCTGGATCGAACAGGACCCGCCGGCCGCGAGCCAGGTGGAGGCCTGGCTCGCCGACAGCCAGGGCCAGCAGCGCGTGCGCCTGTGGCAGGCCTACAGCGTCAGCCTGGCCAAGTTCGGCGGCGCGGCCAAGGCCCTGGAGTGGCTGAACCATCTGCCGGTGCGCGACGATGGCATGGTGTTGCGCATGACCCGGGCCAACTTCGCCGAGCAGCTGCGCAACTGGGGAGAGACCATCGACCAGTTGCAACCGCTGGCCGACCAGGGCCAACTGCCCCCGCAGGACTGGCAGCGCCTGGCCAATGCATATATCCAGCAGGTCGATGAAAAGGGCCTGAACTCACTCCTGGCCAGCGCACCTTCCCAGGAAGCGGCGACCCGCGCCCGCCTGGCCATGGCCAACCGCGCCATCGCCATGGGCCACAACCAGCAGGCCGAGCGCTGGCTGCAGAGCCTGCCCGCCGAGCAACTGCAGCACCCCGAGCAGCGTCAGCAGCTGTGGGAGCTGGCCCGTGAAGGCGATGATGCGCCGCTGGTGCGCCAGCTGAGCAATGAACTGCAACGCCCGTGCCTGGAGACCGTCGACTGGCTGTCCCACAAGGACCTGAAGCTGGCCCGCGAGCAGCTCGGCCAATGCCAGGCCCGCGACAATCCGCGCAGCTATGCCATCCTCAGGCAACGCCTGTATGGCGAACCCGCGCAGCCTGCGCAACCGCGCACCGCGACGCAGTGGGAGCAACGCTACCGACAGACTGGCGATCTCGCCGCCCTGGAACAAGCCAGCTTCATGCTGCTCGAGAGCGGCCAGAGCGAGCGCGCCCGGCAGTTGCTCGACAACGCCTACGCGCATCGCCAGGGCAGGCTGACGCCCTCGCTGCTGCAACGCCTGGGCAATCTCTATGCGCGCAACGACGGCCCGCTGGACGGTCCACGCATGCTCGCCCTGGTGCCACGGGTCGATGCCGTCACCCGTGGCCAGCTACTGGGCCGCCTGGCCGAAGCCGGCCAGTGCGACGCCGTGCGCAAGGCCATCCCGGCCACCCCGGTCGAAGCCGGGCAGTATCGCGCCCTGGGGCGCTGCGCCATGCCTGATCAGCCCGGCGAAGCTGTGGTCTATTACCAGGCCGCCGAACGCCTGGGCGATAGCGGCAGTCGCCTGCCCCTGGCCTACGCCCTGGAAGCCTCCGGCGACTCAGAGGCAGCGCTGCCGATCTGGAACAGCCTGCCGGCCAGCGCCTGGACCAACAATGCGCGCCTGACCGCCGCCCGTGGTGCGCTGAACGCCGGTGACGCCAACACCGCCCGCCGCCACTGGGATGCGGCGGCGCACCAGAGTGCCGACGACTGGGCGCTGGGCGCCGCCATTGCCCAGCGCCAGGGCGACCCGCAGCAGGCCCTGGCCTTCCAGCGCGAAGCGCTGCGTCATGCCCCGCGCGCCGATCACTACTACGCTGCCGCCGGCACCGCCCAGCAGGCCGGCGACAGCGCCCAGAGCAGCGCCTGGCTGGCCGAGGCCGTGCGCCTGGCGCCGGACCAGCCGCGTTACCGCGCCGACTACGGCATGCGCCTGGCGGGCTCGGCGGACAAGCAGCAACGCCGCCAGTCCATACCCTACCTGGAGCGCGCCAGCCGCGACTTCCCCGAGGACTACCGCCTGGGCGAAACCCTGGCCCTGCGCTACGACGAGGTCGAGGACAGTGCCTCGGCCCGCCGCGAGCTGCGCCAGGTACTGGACGTGGAGCGCAACCTGGTCGACGGCGACGACGAGTACGGCAGCCTGGAGGCGCGCAAGTACCGCCAGCGCCGCGCCCATGAAGCCCTGTCGCGCCGCGACAGCATCACCCTGGCCAGCACCTGGTCGCCCGCCGGCACTTCGACCAACGACAAGTTCCTCGACAGCGGCGAACGCAGCGGCAGCTCGCGCCGGGCCCGCTCGCAGAACGTGCAGCTGGCGATGTGGGACCACGCCCTGGGCGAGGAGCCCAGCCGCAATGGCAGCACCCTGTCGGTCTACGGCCGCGTGCTGTTCGGTGGCCAGAGCCGCACCGACTATGCGCAGAGCATGGGCACCGGTGTTGGCCTGCGCTACAAGCCGCTCGGCCAGGCCAACCTCAACCTGTACGCCGAGCTGTACCACCAGCGCCAGATCGACAGCACGCACTACAGCGGCCTGAGTCTGGGCGAACTGCTCAGCCCGGCCAAGGTCGGCGGCAACTGGGGCGACCTGCGTCACAACGCCGAATCGAGCAACGACCTGCTGCTGCGCGCCACGGCTTCGTTCCTGGATCAGGGCAAGTACCGCAACGACTGGCGTATCGACGAGGACGACTGGGACGAGCGCTTCCTCTACCTCGACGCCGCCTGGTGGACCCGTGCCGGCGACCATGCCTGGCTGTCGCGCTTCCAGCAGGGCCATGCGTGGAAACTGCCCAGCCAGTCGCCGCAGACGATCATGCCCTACGGCTTTCTTGAATTTTCCAGCCAGGACCCGAGCAATGACTGGCGCCAGGACGCCCGCGCCGGGGTCGGCGTGCGCTGGCAGTGGTGGTTCGACGATGACCGCTACAACGCCTATCGCGGTTCGTTGAAAGTACGCGCCGAGTACCAGCAGGCACTGGGCGGCAACCTCTACGAGCGCGGCAACGGCGTACTGCTGGGTGTGGAGATGAACTTCTGATGCGTAGCTTCCTGGCTCTCTGCCTGCTGATCCTGTGGCTACCCGCCCAGGCCGACCAGCGCCTGTTCTACCAGCCGCTCAACCGTGACGCGAACGTCACCCCGGCGCAGTGGCAAAACCTGTGGCGAGCCACCGTGGCCCAGGGCGGCAAGACCCTGATCGTGCAGTGGAGTGCCTACGGCGACAGCGAGTTTGGAGGCTCCGAGGGCTGGCTGGCCGGGAGCCTGCGCGAAGCGCGGGCCCAAGGCCTCGAGCTGGTGCTGGGCCTGTACATGGATCCGGCCTACTACCAGCGCCTCGAACAGCTCGACGGCGAAGGCCTGAACAGTTACTTCAAGGCGCAGCTGGGACGCTCGCTCACCCAGTATCAGCAGCTCAAGGCCGACTGGGCGCTGCCGGTGGCCGGCTGGTACCTGCCCATGGAACTGGACGACCTGCACTTTCGCGACCCGGCCAGGCGCGATGCGCTGCACACGCAATTGCAGGCTTTCAACCGGCAACTGGACAAGCCCCTGCATATCAGCGCGTTCAGCGCCGGGCAGCTGTCGCCGCGGGTCAATGGCGCGTGGCTGGAGCAGTTGGCCAGCCTTGGCCTGAACGTCTGGTGGCAGGACGGCGCCGGCACGGGGCGCCTGACGCCGCTGGTACGCCAAGGCTATGAACAGGCCCTGCCCTGCCGGGTGGGCATCGTGCGCGAGGCATTTCGCCAGGTCAGCAAGCCTAGCCAACCGTTCCACGCCGAACCTGCGCAGCCGGCGCTGAGCGGAGGTTGTCACGCCGAAGCCGTGTTCGCCCTGCGCTATCGGCCCTGGGCCAGAGGGACGCTTTCCAGGGATTGAAACCAGCCGCCTGAACGAATCTCATCGCGGGGCAAGCCCGCTCCCACGAATACCAGCACCCAACCTTTATGGGAGCGGGCTTGCCAGTGACACGGCCGGCAAGACCCGCACAATAGCCGAGGGCATCCTCCAGCATGTACAAGACCCTCGAAGCCCACATCCGCCAGCAGGTCGCCCCCGCCGCCCTGCGCGCCGAGTTCCGCCAGCACGAATTCGAGGCCATGCGCCGTTTCTGCCTGCTGATCTTCTGCATCGGCATCGCCATCTGGCTGGTCTTCGACCTGATCGTCAGCTACCTCGGCGGCCAGGGCTTCACCTGGCTGTCCGGGATGTTCATCGCCCTGCTGTGCAGCCTCACCGTGGTCCTGGGCTTCACCCGCAGGAGCCAGCATTTCGACGTGCTAAACCTGCTGTTCGTGGCGGTGATCACCCTGGCCATGCGCCTGGTGATCGAGGGCATCCCCATCGCCCTGCGCCCGGTATGGCTGGTGCTCGGAGTCTCTACCGTGCTGTACACCGTGTCGGTGCTACCGGTGCGACGCTGGTCGTTCTTCTGCGCCATGGGCATCACCTGGATCATGCTCAATCCTTTCCTCCACACGCGTATCGAAGCCCTGGAGCTCGAAGGCGCGATGCTGATCAGCTACGCGGTATGCCTCAGCGGCCTGGTGATCTACAGCTACCTGCGCATCCGCCAGGCCAAGCTGCACAACTTCTACCTGACCAAGATACTGCTGGAGCAGGCCTATATCGATGCGCTGACCGACATCCCCAACCGTCGCTCGTTCATGGCCAAGGCCGAAAAGCAGCTGCAACAGGCCGGCGAACAGTATCTGGCGATGATCGACATCGATAATTTCAAGCAGGTCAACGACCGCTTCGGCCATGACATCGGCGACGAGGTGCTCAAGCGCGTGGCGGCGCACATAAAGGCGGCGATGATCGGCCACGAGATCGCCCGGCTGGGCGGCGAGGAATTCGCGATCTTCTTCCAGGGGCTGGATGAAACAGGCGCCGAGCAGCAAGTTGCGAGGTTGTGCCAGCGGGTGCGCGAGGACCTCGGGGCACACCCGGTGACCATCAGTATCGGCCTGGCCCGGATCGATAGCGGCGATACCCTGAGCATGGCGCTGATCCGGGCTGACCAGGCCCTGTACGAAGCCAAGCACACGGGCAAGGACCGCTTCGTCCGGTGGACTACCCGGCTGGCAAGCGAATCCTGAACTGCGCCCCACCCAACGCCGATTGCGCCACTGTGAGCGTGCCGCCCTGCCCTTCGATGGCCCGCCGGCTGATCGCCAAGCCCAAGCCGAAACCACCCGTGTTGCGATCGCGGCTGCGGTCCAGCCGGTAGAACGGCTGGAAGATCCGCTCACGCTCCTCGACTGGAATGCCGATGCCGTCGTCCTCGACCGTCACCAGGCAGGCGCCATCCTCTTCCAGGCGCAAGCGCAGCAGCAGGCTTTCGTCGCAGTAGCGCATGGCGTTGCGCACCAGGTTCTGTACCGCGCGAGCAGTCAGTCGCGGATCGAGGACGAAGCGTGGCAGGTCGGTGTCGCATTGCACCTCCCACTGGATGCCGCGATCGTCGAGTTCTTCGGCGAAACCACCGAGCACGCTGTCCACCAGCTCGAGCAACGACACCTCGACCCGCTCGCGGGCCTGGTCGGCGCTTTCCAGGCGGCTGTAGGACAGTAGCTCAAGTACCAGCTCGTCCAGCTCGCGCACATGGCCCACCAGCCCCAGCAGGCGTTTGCGGCTGGCCGGCGGCACCTCGTCGAACAGCAGCACCAGGCCGAAGTCCAGGCGAGTCAATGGCGTGCGCAGCTCGTGGGACACCGCGTTGAGCAGTTCACGCTGCTGATTGACGTGGCGCTCCAGGTCGCTGGCCATGGTGTCGAACACCCCGGCCAGCTCGCCGATGTTCGAGCGCGGCGAGATATGCGTGCGCTCGGACATCTCGCCGCGCCCCAGGCGCCGGGCGGTGTCCTTCAGGCGCTCGAGGTCGCGCCAGTGCGGCCATACCCACAGCAACAGGCAGCCGAGCATGGCCGCGCCGATCAGCACGGTCACGCCCCAGGACAGCACGTTGATGTCCAGCGGGTCGTCCGGCGAGTGCAGGCGTACCAGCCAGTCCTGGTCCAGCGGCGCCAGCGCCGTTTCGTAATAGCCCCAGTCGGCCATGCGCACCACATACAGGCCATGCTCGAGCCGGGCCTTTTCCTCGCTGCTCAGCTCAGCGTCGTCCATGCGCAGCAAGCGCACCTCCAACGGCTTGAACGCCGTGGCCAGTTCCTTTTCCACCGTCGGCCACTGCTCCCGCGGGGCCTGCTGGAACTGGCGCACGATCAGGGTCTGCACGCCCTTGGCCTGGTCGAGGTTGTAGGCCATGAAGCGATCGTGAAACAAACCGACGATGGTGTCGGGAATCAGCGCGATCGCCCCGGCATAGGCGACGATGATCACCAGGTACAACCGCACCAGGATCTTCAGCATGGCGTATCAGTACTCCCACTCGACGCGACTGAACAGGTAGCCCTTGCCCCATACGGTCTTGATCTTGCGCGCTTCACCTGCGCTGTCGTCGAAACGTCGGCGCAGCTTGGAGATGGCCACGTCCACCGAACGGTCGGTGCCGTTGAACTCGATGCCGCGCAATTGCTGGAGGATGCGGTCACGGCTCATCACCTCGCCGGCGTTGCGCGCCAGCACCACCAGCAGGTTGTACTCGCCGCTGGACAGTTCCACCTCTTCGCCGCGCCAGGTGACCGTGCGCTCGGCCAGGTCGATGCACAGCCCGCCGATCTGCATCAGGTCGCAGTCCAGGCGCGGCTCGTTGACATTGCTGCGGCGCAGCAACGTGCGCACCCTGGCCAGCAGCACGCGGGGCTCGCACGGCTTGGTGACGTAGTCGTCGGCGCCCATCTCCAGCCCCAGCACCTGGTCGTGGCTGTCGTCGCGGGCGGTCAGCATGAGGATCGGCAGGCTCTGGCTCTCCTGGCGCAGCAGGCGGCATACCTGCAGGCCGTCCAGGCCCGGCAGCATCAGGTCGAGAATCACCAGGTCCGGTTTCTGCCGGCGGAATTCGTCCAGCACATGGTCGCCGCGGGCAATCACCCGGACATGGAAATCGTTGCGTTGCAGGTAGCTGGCAATCAGTTCGGACAACGCGCTGTCGTCTTCGACCAGGAGAATGTTCGGCATAAGGGGATTTGACGAAAGATTGAAGTAAGGCAGGATATAGAATCCCGGGCGGGCCACCGCCGATTGTTCACACTTTTTCACACACGCCCAACACAGCTTAACAGCCGCCACCCGAACGGCTGCTTTAGCATACGCTGGATCAAACCTGGAAGATCCGTATGTCCACGCTCCGTGCTTTGCGCCTGCGCCCTGTGGCGCTGCTGGCGCTGATGACCCTTTCCCTGGCCGCTTGCAACGACGCCGCCGAGCAGGAAGAAAAGGCCCCGCCCTCCCAGGTCCGGGTCGAAACCCTTGCCGTGCAGCCGCTGGCCATCAGCACCGAACTCAGCGGCCGCATCCTTGCCCCCCGCACCGCCGAGGTGCGCGCCCGGGTGGCCGGCGTGGTGCTCAAGCGGGTGTACCGCGAAGGCAGCGACGTGAAACAAGGCGATGTGCTGTTCCTGATCGACCCGGCGCCGTTCAAGGCCGACTTCGACAGCGCCCGCGCCACCCTGGCCAAGGCCGAGGCGACGCTGTACCAGGCGCGCCTGCAGGAGCAGCGCTACCGCGAACTGGTCGAGGACAAGGCCGTCAGCCGCCAGGAGTACGACAACGCCCGCGCCGCCTTCCTCCAGGCCGACGCCGCGGTCGGCGAAGCCAAGGCGGCGCTGGAACGCGCGCGCCTGAACCTGGGCTATGCCACCGTCACCGCACCGATCTCCGGGCGCATCGGCCGCGCCCTGGTAACCGAGGGCGCGCTGGTCGGCCAGAGCGAGACTACGCCGCTGGCCACCATCCAGCAGTTGAACCCGATCCACGCCGACGTCACCCAGTCGACCCGCGAACTCAACGCCCTGCGCCGCTCGCTGCGTGCCGGCGAGCTGCAGCAGGTGGGCCGCGACCAGGTCAAGGCCACGCTGATCCAGGACGATGGCAGCGCCTACCCGCTGGCCGGCAAGCTGCTGTTCTCCGATATCAGCGTCGACCCGAGCACCAACCAGATCACCCTGCGCAGCGAGTTCCCCAACCCGGACCTCGACCTGCTGCCCGGCAGCTATGTGCGCGTGCGCCTGGACCAGGCCGTGCAGCCCCAGGGCATCAGCGTGCCGCAACGCGCCATCCTGCGCGACAGCGCCGGTGTGCCCAAGGTGCTGCTGGTCGACCCGCAGGACCGCATCAGCGAACGCCAGGTGACCCTGGGCAGTGCCCAGGGCGACCGCTGGATCGTCAGCGAGGGCCTGGCCCCGGGTGACCGCGTGGTGGTCGAGGGCCTGCAACACGTCAAGGCCGGCGACCAGGTACAAGTCGACGAACAACCAGGCGCCACCGCAGTCGCCCAACACAACGGCCAATGAGGGCCTGATCCATGCCGCAGTTCTTCATCGACCGCCCGGTGTTCGCCTGGGTGGTCGCCCTGTTCATCCTCCTGGTCGGCGCCCTGGCCATCCCGCAGTTGCCGGTGGCCCAGTATCCCGACGTGGCACCGCCGCAGGTGGAAATCTACGCCGTCTACCCCGGCGCCTCGGCGGCGACCATGGACGAGAGCGTGGTCAGCATCATCGAGCAGGAGCTCAACGGTGCCGACAACCTGCTTTATTTCGAATCCCAGAGCAGCCTGGGCAGCGCCACCATCACCGCCAGCTTCCAGCCCGGCACCAACCCGGACATGGCCCAGGTCGACGTGCAGAACCGCCTCAAGGTGATCGAGTCGCGCTTGCCGCGCCCGGTCACCCAGCAAGGCCTGCAGGTGGAGAAGGTGTCCACCGGCTTCCTGTTGCTGGCCACCCTCACCTCCGAGGACGGCAGCCTCGACGAGATCGCCCTGTCGGACATCCTCGCGCGAAACGTGATGAACGAGATCCGTCGCCTCAAGGGCGTCGGCAAGGCGCAGCTGTATGGTTCAGAACGGGCCATGCGCATCTGGATCGACCCGGCCAAGCTGGTCGGCTTCAACCTCACGCCCAACGACGTGGCCGAGGCCATCGCCGCGCAGAACGCCCAGGTTGCCCCCGGCAGCATCGGCGACCTGCCGAGCCGACCGACCCAGGAGATCACCGCCAACGTGGTGGTCAAGGGCCAGCTGAGCACCCCCGAGGAATTTGCCGCCATCGTCCTGCGCGCCAACACCGACGGCTCCACGGTCACTGTCGGTGACGTGGCGCGGGTCGAGATCGGGGCCCAGGAATACCAGTACGGTACCCGCCTCAATGGCAAGGCCACCAGCGCCTTCAGCGTCAAGCTGTCGCCCGGCGCCAACGCCATGGAAACCGCGACCCTGGTCAAGCAGAAGCTCGATGAGCTGGCGCGCTACTTCCCGGCCGGGGTGAAGTACGACATCCCCTACGACACCTCGCCCTTCGTCAAGGTCTCGATCAAGCAGGTGATCAACACCCTGCTCGAGGCCATGGTGCTGGTGTTCGCGGTGATGTTCCTGTTCCTGCAGAACTTCCGTTACACGCTGATTCCGACCCTGGTGGTGCCGGTGGCGCTGATGGGCACCTTCGCGGTGATGAACGTGCTGGGTTTCTCGGTCAACGTACTGACCCTGTTCGGCATGGTGCTGGCCATCGGCATCCTGGTGGACGACGCCATCGTCGTGGTGGAAAACGTCGAGCGGATCATGGCCGAGGAAGGCCTGCCGCCGAAGGAAGCCACGCGCAAGGCCATGGGCCAGATCAGCGGCGCCATCGTCGGCATCACCCTGGTGCTGGTGGCGGTGTTCCTGCCGATGGCCTTCATGCAAGGCTCGGTGGGGGTGATCTACCAGCAGTTCTCGGTGTCGATGGCGGTGTCGATCCTGTTCTCGGCGTTCCTCGCCCTGAGCCTGACCCCGGCCCTGTGCGCCACCCTGCTCAAGCCGCTGGAGAAAGGCGAGCACCATGAGCGCAAGGGCTTCTTCGGCTGGTTCAACCGCCGCTTCGAGGGCATGAGCAACGGCTACCAGCGCTGGGTGACCCACGCCCTGGCCCGCAGCGGTCGCTACCTGCTGGTGTACGCCGCACTGGTCGGCGTGCTGGTGTACGGTTTCAGCCAACTGCCCACCGCCTTCCTGCCCACCGAGGACCAGGGCTACACCATCACCGACATCCAGCTGCCGCCAGGCGCCAGCCAGGCGCGCACCATCGAGGTCGGGCAGCAGATCGAGGCGCACAACGCCGAAGAACCCGGCGTGGCCAACACCACGCTGATCCTCGGCTTCAGTTTCTCCGGCAGCGGGCAGAACGCGGCGCTGGCCTTCACCACGCTCAAGGACTGGTCCGAACGCGGTGGCGACGACAGCGCGCAGTCGATCGCCGAACGCGCCACCATGGCCTTCACCCAGCTCAAGGACGCCATCGCCTACGCGGTGCTGCCGCCGCCGGTGGACGGCTTGGGCGAGTCGACCGGTTTCGAGTTCCGCCTGCAGGACCGCGGCGGCATGGGCCACACCGGGCTGATGGAAGCTCGTGACCAACTGCTGGACGCGGCGCGCAAGAGCAAGGTGCTGGTCAACGTGCGCGAAGCATCGCTGGCGGAGAGCCCTCAGGTCGAGCTGGAAGTGGACCGCCGCCAGGCCAACGCCCTGGGCGTGTCGTTTGCCGATATCGGCGCGGTGCTCGACACCGCGGTGGGGTCGAACTACGTCAACGACTTCCCCAACCAGGGCCGCATGCAGCGGGTGGTGGTGCAGGCCGAAGGCGACCGGCGCAGCCAGGTCGAGGACCTGCTGAAGATCCACGTGCGCAACAGCAGCGGCAAGATGGTGCCCCTGGGCGCCTTCGTCAGCGCCCACTGGCAGTCCGGCCCGGTGCAGCTGACCCGCTACAACGGCTACCCGGCGGTGTCGATTTCCGGCGAGCCGGCGGCCGGCTACAGCTCGGGCGAGGCCATGGCCGAGATCGAGCGCCTGGTGGCGCAGCTGCCGGCAGGTGCAGGCCTGGAGTGGACCGGCCTGTCGCTGCAGGAACGCCTGTCCGGCAGCCAGGCGCCACTGCTGATGGCGCTGTCGCTGCTGGTGGTGTTCCTGTGCCTGGCCGCGCTGTACGAAAGCTGGTCGATCCCCACCGCGGTACTGCTGGTGGTACCGCTGGGCGTGCTCGGCGCGGTGCTCGCGGTGACCCTGCGCGGCCTGCCCAACGACGTGTTCTTCAAGGTCGGCCTGATCACCCTGATCGGCCTGTCGGCGAAGAACGCCATCCTCATCATCGAGTTCGCCAAGGACCTGGTGGACCAGGGCGTCGATGCCGTGGACGCGGCAATCCAGGCCGCCCGCCTGCGCCTGCGCCCGATCGTGATGACCTCGCTGGCGTTCATCCTCGGCGTGGTGCCGCTGGCCATCGCCAGCGGCGCCAGCTCGGCCAGCCAGCAAGCCATCGGCACCGGGGTGATCGGCGGCATGCTCAGCGCCACCTTCGCCGTGGTGTTCGTGCCGGTGTTCTTCGTCGTGGTGATGCGCCTGGCCGGGCGCGGCAAGACCAAGGCGGCGCAGGTGGCCACCCACCAGGGCTGACTGGACAAGCCCTGCGGTAAATGGGAGGGTTCCCGGCATTGACTGCCCGGAACCCTTTTTCATGCCCGACGTTCTCCCCCCCTGCTCCATCCTTATTCTTGCCGGCGGCCGTGGCCAGCGCATGGGCGGGCGCGACAAGGGGCTGGTGCCCTGGCGCGGCGAGCCGTTGGTGGCGCATGTGCAACGCGCCGTGCGGGCACTGAGCGATGACCTGGTGATCTCCTGCAACCGCAACCAGACAGCCTACGCGATCTACGCCGACCAGCTCGTCACCGACGCCGAAGCGGACTTTCCCGGCCCGCTGGCCGGCGTGATCAGCGGGCTCAGGGCAGCCCGGCACGAATGGGTGGTAGTGCTGGCCTGCGATGCGCCGCGCATCGACCGGGCGCTGGTCGAGGACCTGCTGCGCCTGGCCGTGGCGCACGACAGCGCGGCCATGGTGCGCCAGGGTGGGTATTGGCAGCCGATGTTCAGTGTGTTGCCCCGGCGCGTGTTGCCATTGCTGGAGCAAGCCTGGCAGGCGGGTGAGCGGAGTTTGCAGAAGGCTTTGCTGCAGGCGAGTTTACAGGGGTTGGCGTGTGCCGAGGACGATGCGCGATTGAGTAACTTCAACAGTCCGGATCTGTTGCGCGATTAACGCTCGCCTGTTCGGCCCCTATCACTGGGCAAAAAAAGGCCCCAAGGCAGGGACACCTGGGGCCAAGCGGTTGGATTTCCCAACCAAAGGAGGCATTTCAACCTTGGGCCGGCCAGCCACCGCCCAAGGCACGGAACAGATCGACCAGTGCCAGCTGGCGCTGGGTGCTGGCCTCGATGAACGCCGCTTCGTTGACATAGCCGCTGCGCTGCGCGTCCAGGTAGCGCAGGTGGTTGTCCACCCCGCCCTCATAGCGCGCCCTGGCCAGCGTTACGGTCGCCCGGCTGGTGTCGGCCAGGGCACGCCGCGCGGCTTCCTCGCGGCGCAAGGTATCGGTGGCGGCCAGGGCGTCGGCCACTTCGCGGAAAGCGCTCTGGATCGTGCCTTCGTAAGCGGCCACCGCCGAGTCCTTGCGCGCCTCGGCCAGGTTCAGGCCGGCCTTGTTGCGCCCGGCGTCGAACAGCGGCAGCGACAGTTGCGGCATGAACGTCCAGCTACGCGAGCCACCGTCGAACAACCCGGACATCTGCGCGCTGGAGGTGCCGAAACTGCCGGTCAGGCTGATCCGCGGGAAGAACGCCGCCCGCGCCGCGCCGATATCGGCATTGCGCGCCCGCAGCCGGTGCTCGGCGGCGAGGATGTCCGGGCGGCGCTCGATCAGCGCCGACGGCGCGCCTGGGGCGATGTCCTGCAGGACCATCGGCGCCTGCGCCCGCTCGGCGGGAATCGACTTGGCCGCCTCGGCGCTGCCCAGCAGCAGTACCAGGGCGTTGTAGGCCTGGCGCTGCTCGCGCACGATGCCTTCCAGCTCAGCCCGTGACTGCTCGACCAGCCCCAACGCTTCCTGGTGGTCCAGCGCCGTGGCCGTGCCAGCGCCTCGTCGCTGGCCGACCAGGGCCAGCGAGTCCTCACGGCTGGCCAGGGTCTGGCGGGTCAGCGCCAGGCGCCGTTCGGCACCGTCCAGGCTCAGGTAGGCCTGGCTGACATCGGCGATCAGCGCAATGCGGGCGGCGCGGCCGACCTCCTCGGTGGACAGGTACTGTTCCAGGGCCGCATCGCTCAGGCTCTTGACCCGACCGAACAGGTCCACTTCGTACTCTGGCAGCGACAGCCCCACCTGGTAGCTGCTGCTGACCCCTTCCCTGCCGCTGTTCGACAGGTCCGCCGGCAAGTGCTGGCGATTGCCGGAAGCTCCGGCACTCAGGCCAGGCACCCGATCAGCCCGCTGGATGCGGTATTGCGCTCGGGCCTGCTCGATGTCGAGCAGGGTCTGACGCAGAGAGCGGTTGTTGTCGAGTGCCGTGGCGACCAGTTGGCGCAAGGCCGGATCGACGATGAACGCCTGCCAGTCCAGCTGCTCCACCGACTTGCCATGATGGCCGGCGACATCGCCCCAGGCAGCCGCCACCGGCGCCTCCGGGCGCTGGTAGGTCGGCGCCAGGGAACAGCCGACCAGGGTCAAGGCCAGCACGAACGGGAGTGCACATTTATCCATGACCATCACTTCGCCACCTCGACAGCGTGTTGCACAGGGGCCGGCTTGCGCTTGAGCAGCTTCAGCACCCAGACGAAACAGATCGGCACGAACACTACGCCCAGCAAGGTGGCGCTGAGCATGCCGCCAATCACCCCGGTACCGATGGCGCGCTGGCTGGCCGCACCGGCGCCGGTGGCGATGGCCAGGGGCACCACGCCGAGGATGAAGGCCATGGAGGTCATCACGATCGGGCGCAAACGCAGGCGCGCGGCCTCGATGGCGGCGTCGCTCAAGCTGTAACCCTTCTCCCACAGCTCCTTGGCGAACTCGACGATCAGGATGGCGTTCTTCGCCGCCAGGCCGATGATGGTGATCAGGCCGACCTTGAAGTACACGTCGTTGGGCATGCCGGTGAGCAGTACCGCCCAGACCGCGCCCAAGGCGCCGATCGGCACGATCAGCATCACCGTCAGCGGGATTGCCCAGCTCTCGTACAGCGCCACCAGCAGCAGGAACACCACCAGGATGGCCAGGGCGAACAGGCCGGCAGCCTGGCCGCTGGACACCTTTTCCTGGTACGAAAGGCCGGTCCAGGCATAACCAATGCCAGGTGGCAGCTCGCTGACCAGACGCTCCATCTCGGCCATCGCCTGGCCAGTGCTGTAGCCGGGCGCGGCGTCACCGGCGATGCGGATCGACGGGTAACCGTTGTAGCGCACCAGTTGTACCGGCCCCTCCTCCCAGCGAGTGGAGACAAAGGCGCTGAACGGCACCTGCTCGCCGCTGACATTGGGTGCATACAGGCGTAGCACGCTTTCCGGGGTCATGCGCTCGCCCTGCTCGGCCTGCACCACCACGCGCTGCTGGCGCCCGGCATTGCTGAAGTCGTTGATCACCGCCGAACCGAAGGCGGTGGCCAGGGTACTGTTGATGGTCTCGAAGCTCACGCCCAGGGTGCGGGCTTTCTCGCGGTCGATCTGCACGCGTAGCTGCGGCGCCTCGGCCAGGCCCTCCATCATCGCGTAGAGGATCACCGGGTTGCCGTTGGCGCGGGCCAACAGCTGATCACGGGCCGCCAGCAGCGCATCGCGCCCCAGGCCGCCACGGTCCATCAGGCGCAGGGCGAAACCGCCGGAGTTGCCCAGGCCGTCGATCGGCGGAGGCATGACCGCGGTGATGGCACCATCGCCATTGGCCGCGAACTGGGCGTTGATGGCTGCGGTTTCCGCCTCTGCCGACTGCTCCTTGCCGCGCACGGACCAGTCCTTGTAGGTGGGGAACGCCAGCGCGGCGTTGTCGCCCTGGCCCGAGAAGCTGAAGCCGCTGACGATGAACGAGCTGGCCAACGCGTCGCGCGACATCAGGTACTTTTCCAGTGCCTCGGCGGTGTGGTCGGTGCGTACCCGGCTGGCGCCGGGCGGCAGTTGCACGTCGACGATGCTGTAGCCCAGGTCTTCTGCTGGCACGAAGGCCTCCGGCAGGCGCAGGTAGGAGTAGCCGAGCACCACCAGGATACCGACGTAGGCGAGCATCCAGCGCCCGGCACGGGCCACCAGGGCGCTGTTCATCACCGAGTAGCGCTCGGTGACGCGGGCAAAGGCGCGGTTGAAGGCACCGAAAAAACCACCCTTTTCATGGTGGCCATGGGGCACCGGCTTGAGCAGGGTGGCGCACAGCGCCGGGGTGAAGGTCAGGGCGAGGAAGCCGGAGAACAGGATCGACACCGCCAGCGATACGGAAAACTGCTGATAGATCACCCCGACCGATCCGGACATGAACGCCAACGGCAGGAACACCGCGGCCAGCACCAAAGTGATGCCGATGATCGCCCCGGATACCTGCCCCATCGCCTTGATGGTGGCCTCCACCGGCGACAAGCCTTCCTCGGCCATCAACCGCTCGACGTTCTCCACCACCACGATGGCGTCATCCACCAGGATACCGATGGCCAGCACCATGCCGAACATGGTCATCATGTTCACCGAGAAACCGAGCAGCTTCATGACCATCAGCGTACCCAGCAGGCACACCGGCACCACGATCGACGGGATCAGGGTGTAGCGCACGTTCTGCAGGAACAGGAACATCACCAGGAACACCAGCACCATGGCTTCGATCAAGGTGTGGATGACCTTCTCGATGGCCACATCGACGAAGCGCGAGGTGTCGTACGGCACCGAGTATTCAACGCCTTCCGGGAAGAACTGCGACAGCTCGGCCAGGCGCTCCTTGACCAGCGTCGCGGTCTGGATGGCATTGGCGCCAGGTGCCAGCTGCACCGCGCCGGCCACGGCCGGTTTGCCATCCAGGCGTGAGGACAGGTTGTAGTTCTCGCTACCGATGGCCATGCGTGCCACATCGCCCAGGCGTACGCTGGAGCCGTCCGGGTTGGCGCGCAGGACGATGGCGGCGAACGCCTCCGGCGTTTCCAGGGTGCCTTGCACAGCCAGCGTCGCGGTCAGTTCCTGCTCGCTGGCCCCCGGCGTGCTGCCGAAGCTGCCGGCAGGCACCTGGACGTTCTGGCCACGGATGGCGTTGTTGATATCGTCGATGGACAGGCCATAGCCCACCAGTTTCTGCGGATCAACCCAGACCCGCATGGCCGCCTCCGAAGAGAAGAACTGCAGCTTGCCCACACCCGGCACGCGCAACAGCTCGTTATTGATGTTGCGTGCGGCATAATCGGCCAAGGCCGTGGTATCACCCTGATCACCGGCCGTGCTGGTCAAGGCGTAGATCAGCAGGAAGCCGGAACTGGCCTGCTCGACCTTGAGCCCCTGGGTCAGCACCGCCTGGGGCATGCGCGCCTCGGCCTTCTTCAGGCGGTTCTGCACATCGACCTGGGCCATGTCCGGCTGGGTGCCGGGCTCGAACGTCACCAGCACTTCGGCCACGCCGTTGGAGTTGTTGGTGGACTCGTAGTAAAGCAGGCCCTTGGCTCCGTTCAACGACTCCTCGATGATGCTGGTCACCGACTCCACCAGCACCTTGGCCGAGGCGCCCGGGTAGGAGGCGGTGATGGAGATCTGTGGCGGTGCCACGCTGGGGTACTGGGCCACCGGCAGCGCCGGGATCACCAGCAGGCCGGCCAGGGAAATGAACAGCGCCACGACCCAGGCGAAGTTCGGCCGATTGATGAAGAACTTGGACATCTCGCTACCCTCGCCTTAGTGTGCCGCGGCCTGTTGCGCCTGGGCCGGCTGCACCGACATGCCAGGCGCAAGGCCGGCCGGGCCGCCGACGATGACCTGGTCACCAGCGCGCAGGCCCTCGGTGATCTGCCAGCGCGAGCTGTGCATCGCGCCGGTGCGCACGCTGCGCGCCTCGGCCAGGTTGCCGTTGCCGACCACCAGCACCCGCGCCTCGCCATCGCTGCCGCGCTGCACCGCGCGCTGCGGCACCAGGATGGCCTGCTGGTCGATACCCTGCGGGGTGCGCACGCGCACGTACATGCCCGGCAGCAGGATGCCGTCAGCATTGTCGAAGCGACCGCGCAAGGTGACCTGGCCGGTGCCACGGTCGACCGCCACGTCGGTGAACATCAGCGCGCCCTGGCGCTGGTAGTCGGTGCCTTCCACCTGGGCGGTCAGCGCTTTGTCGTCGCCAGCGCCGAGCGCGCCGTCCTTGAGGGCCTGACGCAGGCGCAGCGCTTCGGCGGCGGACTGGGTGAAGTCGACGTAGATCGGATCGAGCTGCTGGATGCGCGCCATCAAGGTGGCGTCGCCCTGCCCGACCAGGGCACCTTCGGTGGCCAGGGCGCGGCCGATGCGGCCGGAGATCGGCGCGGTGACCGTGGCATAGCCCAGGTTCAGGCGCGCGGTCTGCACGTCGGCCTGGGCCGAGCGCACGGCCGCCTGGGCGCTGCGCAGCTCGGCGCTGGCGGTGTCGAAGTCCTGCTGGCTGACCGCCTCGATCTTGACCAGCGGCTCATAGCGCTTGACCCGTGCCTGGGCCTCCTGCTGCACCGCCTGGGCCCGCGCAAGGTCGGCCTCGACACGCGCCAGGGCAGCCTTGAACGGTGCCGGGTCGATCTGGAACAGCACATCGCCGGCCTTGACGTCGGCGCCTTCCTCGAAACGTTTGTGCAGGACAATGCCGGCCACCCGGGCACGCACCTCGGCCACCCGCATCGGTTCGACCCGGCCCGGCAAGGTCGAGGTAAGGGCCAACTGTTCGCTGGCCAGCGTCACGGTCTCCACCGGAAATGCCGTTTCAGTCACGGCCTGCTGTTCTTCAGCCACTCCGCAACCGGCCAGCGCTACCGCCACTGCCAGCCAGCTGACCATCCCTATTGCACGCAAATTACTCATGAACTCACCCGAGCCGTTAGCTAAAATTGGCGCGAATGGTACTTGTACATTGATTTTGAGTCAATTTAGTCTCATTTGAAGTTTTTGTGAAATATTGTAATCACCCTTCCGATCGTCGGCTGAGCGCAGCCTGGCTCCATGGCAGGCGTCAAATGAACACTACCTGCTGAGGAGATCCCCATGACCTTCCATGCCGTGGCCAGCCTCGACCAGCTCGAAGAACACCGTCCCCTGCGCGTCCAGGCCGGCACCGAAGACATCGTCCTGGTGCGCCAGGGCGAGCGGGTGCGTGCCTACCAGGCCAACTGCCCGCATGAGGGCGCGCCACTGGAACAAGGCGCGGTCTGTGGGGGGGTGCTGATCTGCCCCTGGCACAAGGCCGCCTTCGCCGTGGATGAGGGCGCGGTGTGCGAGCCCCCGGCGCTGGCCGGTCTGCGCCGGCATGCCGTGCAGGTCAGGAACGGCCAGCTATGGGTGGACGACCAGCCACTGCCCGAGGCCGAAGCGCCGCGCCACAGCGACGCGCGCACCTTCGTCGTGGTGGGTGCCGGCGCCGCCGGGGCGGCCGCCATCGCCACCTTGCTCGACCATGGCTTTGCCGGGCGCCTGCTGTGGATCGACCAGGAACAGCCGAACGCCTACGATCGCACCGCGCTGAGCAAGTTCGTCATCGCCGGGCAGATGCCGGTGGACGAAGTAGCCTCATTGCTCGCCCCAGTCGACCTGCGCCGAGGCCAGCTGCGGCGCATGCACGGCAAGGTACGCGCGCTGGATGCCGGCAAGCGCGTGATCAGCCTGGCCGACGGCCAGCAGTTGAAGTACGACGCCGCCCTGCTGGCCACCGGCGGCAAGCCCTACCGCCCCCAGCTCCCCGGCGTGCAACTGCCCGGCATCTGCGTACTGCGCTCGCGCACCGATGCCGCGCAGCTGCTCGACCTGGCCGAGCCGGGCCAGCCGGTGGTGATCGTCGGCGACGGTTTCATCGGCCTGGAGGCCGCCAGCGCCCTGCGCAAGTACGGTTTGCAGGTGCATGTGGTCACGCGCCACGCCATCCCGCTGGCCCGGCAGTTGGGCGAGCGCATCGGCCAGACCCTGCGCGAGCTGCATGAACGCAAGGGTGTGCAGTTCCACGGGCCGACCGAGGTGGTCGGCTTCGAGGGCCGCGAGCGCGTTGAGGCCGTGCTGCTGGCCAATGGCGAGCGCCTGGAGACCGCGCTGGTGCTGCTGGGTACCGGCGTCACCCCGGCCACCCGCTTCGTCCAGGGCCTGCCCCTGGCCGAAGACCATTCGCTCACGGTGGACGCGCACCTGCAGGCCGCCGACGGCCTGTGGGCGGCGGGCGATATCGCCACCTTCCCCCTTGCTGGCCGCCCGGTGCGCATCGAGCACTGGCGCCTGGCCCAGCAGCATGGCGTGATCGCCGCCGCCAACATGCTCGGCGAACGGCGCCGCTACGACGACGTGCCGTTTTTCTGGACCTACCAGCACGGGCGCACCTACGAGGTGCTCGGGCATGCCGCGAGTTGGAACCGGATCGAGTACGTCGGCACGCCGGAGCAAGGCGACTTCGTTGCCCTGCAATGCCTGGACGACCAGGTCGAGGCAGTGATTGCCAAGGGCTATTCACGGGCCATGGCGGTGCTGTCGCAGCGCCTGAAGCGGCCGCTGTCGAGCCGCGAGGCGCGTGAGCTGATCGATGCCTGGGCGGATGGATGAGCCTCGCGCCAGCGCCTTGAAACGGTGCCTGGCCTGCGCTTTCAATGCAGGGCGGAACTGTGTAAAAGAGGGAAACCCCTCTCGTGGCATCAGAAAAGGATTATCTGTAATGATCTACCGCCCTCTCGGCCATTCTGGCCTGCAAGTCTCGGCCCTCACCCTCGGCAGCATGATGTTCGGCGAGCAGACCAGCACCGAAGACTCGCTGCGCATCATCGACAAGGCCTGGGACCAGGGCATCAACTTCGTCGACACCGCCGATGTCTACAATGGCGGCCGCTCCGAGGAAATCGTCGGCGAGGCGGTGGCGCGCAACCGTCACGAGTGGATCATCGCCTCCAAGGCCGGCTATGGCCCGGTCGATGGCCTGCCGAACCGCAGCGGCCTGTCGCGCAAGCACCTGTTCAATGCCATCGAGGCCACCCTCACGCGCATGGGCACCGACTACCTGGACATCTACTACCTGCACCGCGAGGACCATTCGGTACCGCTGGAAGAAACCGTGCGCGCCATCGGCGACCTGCTGGCGCAAGGCAAGATCCGCTACTGGGGCGTGTCCAACTTCCGCGGCTGGCGCATCGCCGAGATCTGCAACGTGGCGCAAAGGCTCGGCGTGGCCAAGCCGGTGGTCAGTCAGCCGCTGTACAACATCGTCAACCGCCAGGCCGAGCCCGAACAACTCACCGCCGCCGCCTACCATGGCCTGGGCGTGGTGCCGTTCAGCCCGCTGGCCCGTGGCGTGCTCAGCGGCAAGTACGCGCCAGGCTCCACCCCCAACGAAGGCAGCCGCGCCGGCCGCCAGGACAAGCGCATCATGGAAGTGGAATGGCGCCAGGAATCGCTGACCATCGCCCAGAAGATCCATGCCTATACCGAGGCCAAGGGCGTGGGCATCGTCGAGTTCGCCATCGCCTGGGTGCTGAACAACCGCCTGGTCAGCTCGGCCATCGTCGGGCCGCGCACCGAGGCGCAGTGGGACACCTATGCCGGTGCGCTGGAGGTCAAGGTCACGGCGGAGGACGAGGCCTTCATCGATTCGCTGGTGACGCCCGGCCATGCCTCCACGCCCGGTTTCAACGATGTCGCCCACTTCGTCAGCGGGCGCCTGGCGCGCTGAACCGGCCTGGGCACTTTCTCTGGGAGCGGGCAAGCCGCTCCCTCAGCGATGCCCAATGGCGGTCCGCGCCGATTACTGGCATTGTGTGTCTTTACCAGCGCAAAGGACGCGCTCCATGGCCCTGCACCTCTGGTTGACGTTCTCCTTCGCCTACCTGCTCACCTCGCTGCTGCCCGGCCCGAATGTCCTGCTCACCGTGCGCAATGCCTTGCGCTATGGCCCTTCCGGCATGAGCATGACCCTGTTCGGCAACCTCACCGCGCAACTGCTGACGATCACCGCCGTGGCCATGGGCGTGGGTGCCCTGCTGATCTCGTTGCCCACGGCGTTCCTGGTGCTGAAGCTGGCCGGCGCCGCTTACCTGATCTACCTCGGCCTGCGCCAGTTGCTGGGTAAAGGCGCCCCCACCGCGTCGACGGCGCAGGTGGTCGCGACGCCGCCCCAGACGCAATGGCGGATCGCCGTGGAAGCCTTCCTGGTCTCGGCGAGCAACCCCAAGACTCTGGTATTTTTCTGCGCCTTCCTGCCGCAGTTCCTCGAGCCTGGGCGGCCAATCTTCGGCCAGTTCGCGGCCATGTACCTGAGCGGCTCGCTGATCGTCTGCCTGGTGCACTCCTTCTACTGCTTCACGGCCTGGCGCTTCGGCCTGCGCCTGAAGGCTTCGCCCCTGGCGGCCTGGTTCAAGCGCGCCAGCGGCGCGCTGTTCATCGGCCTGGGCGTGCGTCTGCTCAACACCCGGGCGGTGTAGGCCTCACTCGCTCGCCAGCATGGCCAGGGTCGCGATCATCGCCAGCACGGCGAACCCACACGCCACGTAGCCCAGGGCGCTCAGGCCCAGGACCTGGATCACCGCGCCGCCCAACGCCGCACCGGCGGCGATACCGGCATTGGCCGCCGACACATTCAAGGTCCCGGCCAGGGCCTGGGCCTTGGCGCCGGCCTGCATCACCCGCACCTGACAGACCGGGAATAGCGCCGTGTAGGCGATGCCCCATAGCACCAGCGCGCCTCCCAGCAGCCATGCAGTGCCGAGCAACGGGGTGACCGCGCCCATGCCCAACGCCAGCATCGCCAACAGCAACAGTGTGGCCCGCAGTGGGCTGCGATCGACGATGCGCCCGGCCAGGCCGTTGCCGAGCATGCCGACCACGCCGAAGCCCATCAACCACCAGCCCACTTCACCGGCCGGCACGGCGGCCAGCTGTTCGAGGGTCTCGGCCAGGTAGGTGTAAGCAATGAACATGGCAGTGAATACCAGCGCCGAGAGCAGCACATGGGCGATGAAGCGGCGGTCCTTGAGGATCACCGTCTGCCGCTCCCCCGCCGCAGGGGCGGGTGCAGCCGGCACGCTCGGCAGCCACGCCCACATCAACAGCGCCACCAGCAGGCACAGCACGGCGAGCAACGCGAAACTGCCACGCCAACCGACCAGCCCGGCGGCCAGCGTGCCCAATGGAATGCCGAAGACGAATGCGGCGGTAATGCCCAGATACACCCGTGACACCGCCCAGCCCTCGCGCCCCGCCCCGGCCAATTGCCCGGCGCTTTCGCTGGCGGTGCCCCAATACACCGGCAAGGCCAACGCGGCGATGAAGCGTGCCAATGCCAGCACCCAGATGTTCGGCGCCAGCGCCGACAGCGCGTTGGACGCAGCGAACACCAGCAGGATGGCGATGAACAGTCCCTTGCGCGGCATTGCCGACAGCCAGGCGGTGAGCGGCGGCCCGAACAGCATCACAGTCACGGCGAACAGCGTGACCAACTGGCCCGCGCCCGCCACCGACAGGCCAAGGTCACGGGCCAGCGCCGGCAGGAGGCCGAGGATCAGAAATTCGGTGGTCAATACCGCAAAGCCGCCGATGGCGAACAGGCCGATGGACAACCCCGTACGCGGCGCTGGGCGCGTGAGGGTGGCGTGGGTCAGGCTGGAAGTGGGCATCGGCTGCGATCCTTGGTGAATGGCAGGCCAGCTTAATCTGGAAGTATGTTCCGATTACTGGTAGTTATTCCTTTATCAAGTGAATCAGATTCATTAATAAAAGGCCTCGCCATGTCTGCATCGGAACGCCTCAAGGACATCGACTTCTTCGTCAGCGTGGCCAACGCTGGCAGCTTCATCGCCGCCGCCGAACGCATGAACCTCACCAGTTCCGCCGTGAGCAAGGGCGTCGCGCGCCTGGAGAAACGCCTGCAGGTGCGCCTGTTCGATCGCACCACCCGGCGCCTGGCCCTGACCGACAGCGGCGCCGACTACTACCGCGCCTGCACGCGCGTGCTGGCGGACATCGAGGAAGCCGAGCTGGCCCTCAACGATGAACACCAGACGCCCTGCGGCAAGCTGCGTATCGACCTGCCAGCCACCTTCGGCCGTCTGCACGGCCTCCCCGCCGTACTGGACTTCGCCGCGCGGCATCCACGGCTGCAACCGCACATCACCCTCTCCGATCGGTTCGTCGACCTGATCGAGGACGCCATCGACATCGTCGTGCGTATCGGCGGACCGCAGACCTGGCAGCCAGGCATCGAGCACCGTTACCTGGGCAGCCAGCGCCTGGTGTTTTGCGCCGCCCCCGCCTACCTGGCCCGCCACGGCACACCCCGCGACCTGCAGCAACTGCAGGCCCAGGGCTGCGTGCTCTATGCCTGCGCAGACGGCAGCACGCCGGCCCTGCACTTTGCCGGCGCCCGCCCGGGCCTGACGCAGCTGCGCGGCATGCCCGGGCGCCTGGCCATCGGCGATGCCGAAGGCCAGGCGCTGGCTGTCAGCGCCGGGCACGGCATCGCCCAGTTGCCAACCTGGCTGGTCCAGCGTCAGCTGGATGCTGGGACGTTGCAGCAAGTATTGCCGGAGTACGCCATGGAAGGATTGCCGATCAACCTGGCCTGGCGCCGCAACCGCGGGCACCTGCCCAAGGTGAGCGCGATGGTCCAGGCCCTGGCCGAGCGCCTGGGGCCGCTGATCCAGGGCTGACCCAAGTCAAGCGTCACTGCCGATACTCACAGGAAGGTAAATACCTGCCCCGCCGCCAAGCGCGACTTGCTCAGCCCGGCATTGAAATCCTCCTCGCTGCGATAGCCCAGGCTGAGCAGCACCACGCTGGTGTAACCCTGCTCGCGCAGGCCCAGTTCGGCGTCCAGGGCCTTGGCGTCGAAGCCTTCGATCGGCGTGGCGTCCAGGCCGTGGGCGGCAGCGCCCAGTAGCGCGGTGCCCAGGGCCAGGTAGACCTGCTTCTCCATCCAGTGCTGCAGGTCCTTGAAGTCATGGCGGTGCAGGTCGACATAACCGCGGCGGGTCTGGTCCTGGACTTCGCGGGCCTGTTCGTTGCGGAAGCGGCCATCGGCGGCTTCCTGCCCCAGCACGGCCTGCAGGTGGGCTTCGGTCATGTTGGTACGGGCGGCGAACACGATCACATGCGAGGCGTCACGGATTTTCGGGCTGTTGTAGGCGAATCGCGCATCGGTAGCCTTGGCCAGGCGCGCCTTGCCTTCGGCGCTGTCGGCCACGACGAAGTGCCAGGGCTGCGAATTGACCGAGGACGGGCTGTGGCGCAACTGCTCGAGCAGCGCGTCGATGGTGGCCTGGGGGATTTTGCGGTTGGCGTCGTAGGCCTTGGTGGTGTAACGGCGTTTGGCGAGGGCAACGGTGTCCATCTACGGCAATTCCTCAAGGGTTCGTGAATGAATGGCATCTTATCTTCCCGACCGTAAAGAAAAACCAGCACAATGCAGCAACACTTTCATCCCTGGAGTGAAAATGCTGCGCATCAATGATCTCGAACTGTTCGCCCGTGCCAGCGCCCTGGGCAGCTTCACCGCCGCAGCCCACGAGGCCGACCTGCTGCCCGGCCAGGTGGCCGCGGCGATCAAGCGCCTGGAGCGCGAGCTCGATGTGCGCCTGTTCGCCCGCACCACCCGCAGCCTGCGCCTGACCGCCGAAGGCGAGCTGTACCTGCCCACCGCCCAGCGCGTGATCGATGCCCTGCGCCAGGGCCGCGAGGACCTGCATGGCAGCCACAGCTGCCTGCGCGGCGTGTTGCAGGTGGCGGCGCCCTCGGACATGGGCCGCAACCTGCTGCGGCCCTGGCTCAGTGCATTTCGCCGCGAGCATCCGGGGTTGGGCCTGCGCTTCTTCCTCTCCGACCAGTTGGCCGACCTGTACCGCGACCCGGTGGATGTCGCCATCCGCTACGGCCAGAACGAGGACGCCAACTACATCGCCCTGCCCCTGGCGCCGTGGAATCGCCGGGTGCTGGCGGCCTCGCCGGACTACCTGGCGCGCCATGGCCGCCCGCTGACCCCCGAGGACCTGCAGCAACACGACTGCCTGCTGTACCTGCAGCAAAGCCGGGTGTACGACAAATGGCGCCTGGGCAACCGCACCGTGCAGGTGCGCGGGCCGCTGTTCAGTGACGATGCCGACGTGGTGCGGCGCTGGGCGCTGGAAGGCGAAGGCATCGTCTACAAGTCGTGGCTGGATGTCAGCGCCGATGTCGCCGCCGGCGAGCTGGAACTGCTGCTGCCCGAGTACCCCGGCGAGCTGACCCCGGTGACCCTGGTGTGCCCGCACCGCAAGCAGCTCACCCCCGCCGTGGCCCAGTTGCACCTTTGGCTGCGCGAGCGTTTCGCCGCGCTGCGCCCGGACGACATGTTGCAGCCGTTGTCGCCGGGCGTATAGTGCATCCACCCCCGACCGCAAGGAGCTGTCATTCATGCCGAGCCTGGAATTTCTCGTCACCGCGCTGATCATCGTGCTGATCCCCGGCAGCGGGGTCATCCTCACCGTGTCGAGCGCCCTGGTGGCCGGGCGACGGGCCTGCCTGTGGACCGCCACCGGTTGCACCCTGGGCATCGTCCCGCACCTGCTGGCGTCGGTACTGGGCCTCTCCGCCTTGCTGCACACCAGTGCCCTGGCCTTCCAGGGCCTCAAGTTCGCCGGCGTCGCCTACCTGCTGTACCTGGCCTACGCCACCTGGCGCGACCGTGCGGCCTTCGCCGTGGACGCGCACGCCACCCCCGCCGCCGCCAGCCAACTGGTGATCAAAGCCTGCCTGCTGAATATCCTCAACCCCAAGCTGACGCTGTTCTTCCTCGCCTTCCTGCCACAGTTCATCACCCCGCAGGCCGGCTCCGCGACCGTGCAAATGCTCAGCCTCAGCGCGGTGTTCATGGCCATGACCTTCATCGTCTTTGTGATCTATGGCCTGCTCGCCCACCTGTTCCGCCGCGCCGTGATCGACTCGCCGAGAGTGCAAGCCTGGTTGCGCCGCGGCTTCGCCGCCTCATTCGCCGGGCTAGGCCTCAACCTGGCACTGGCGCAGCGCTGAAGGCTGCACAATCGTTCTAAACACCCGGGTCGTTTGTGCGTTAAGGTCATCCATCGACCACCCACACGGCCCGCCCCATGAGCAACTGGATCGACCTCAGACAGGACGCCGACACCGGCATCGAGTCGGTCCGCGCCCATTTCACCGGCCACGCCTACGACCCGCACTGGCACGACAGCTTCCTGGTCGGGGTGACCGAACAGGGCGTGCAGCAGTTCAACTGCCGCCGCGAGCGCCATTGCAGCACGCCCGGCCAGGTGTTCGTGCTCGAGCCTGGCGACCTGCACGACGGCCATGCACCGACCGTGGAAGGCTTCACCTATTCGACCCTGTACCTGGACGCCAACTGGCTGGAAACCGAGCTGCGCGCCCTGTTCGAGCACGCGCCCTCAGGCGCCCTGCCCAGCTTCGGCACCCTGCTGCACCAGGATCCGCGCCTTGCCGGCGCCACCGCCCGGGCCTTCGAGACGGTGCACTACAACGACCTGCGCATTGTCCGCCAGACCGCCCTGGACGATCTGCTGAGCGGCCTCACCGGCCACCTGCACTGGCGCAAACGCCTGGACCCCGATCCACGCCTGCCGCTGTGCGCCCACGTCGCCCGTGATTATCTGCACGCGCACCTCGACCAGGACATCGGACTGGTCGAGCTGGCAAAGGTCTGCGGCATCGACCGCTTCCGCCTGACCCGCGCGTTCAAGGCAGCCTTCGGCCTGGCGCCGCATGCCTACCTGATCCAGCTGCGCCTGGCCCGCGCGCGGCGGCTGCTAGCCTTGGGCGAAACGCCAGCCAGCGTCGCCACTGCCCTGGGCTTTGCCGACCAGAGCCACCTGGGCCGCTGGTTCCGCCGCGCCTACCGGCTGACCCCGGCGGACTACCGCAAGCGCTGCTCAAACCTTCCAGACTGAAGCCGCGCAGGCCGCGACCATGGTGCTTCGATCACACGGAGCCCTGACCATGTCGCACTCGCTGTTGCCCTTCATCCTGTTTGCCCTGGCCGCCAGCATCAGCCCCGGGCCGACCAACCTGTTGATCCTCGCCCACGGTGCCCGGCGCGGGCTACGCGCCAGCCTGGCACCGATCGTGGCGGCCTGCTGCGCGGCGGCGGCGGTGGTGTGGCTGGTGGGAATGGGGCTGGGCGCGTTGCTGCTGCGCTACCCCCTGGCGCAGATGGCCATGAGCTGGGCCGGCGCCCTGTGGCTGAGCTGGCTGGCCTGGAAGATGCTGCGCAGTGCCGGCGCCCCCTTGCTGGCGGGTAGCGACGGCGGCCTTGGCCCATTGAGCGCGGCGACCCTGCAGGTGGTCAACCCCAAGGTATGGGTGACGGCGGTGGCGATGGTCGGCCTGTTCGCCACCCCAGCACTGCCGATGGGCTGGCTGGCCCTGGTGTTCCTGCTGGTCGCCCTGCCCAGCATGACCGCCTGGGCTTTGATGGGCATCGGCAGCGCACGCTGGTTGCGCTCGTCGCGGGCCTTGCGCCTGTTCAACCAGGGTCTGGCGGGGTTGCTGCTGGTGTCGGCCTGGTCGGCCTTGCTGGTATGAGCGCCGCTCAGGTGCGCCCGGGGCTGGCGGTGCGCAGGCGCATTCCCAGGCGCGGCCCGAACACGTTGATCAACAGGCCCAGCATCACCAGCAGCGCCCCCCAGCCTTGTGCCTCGCTCAAGCGCTCGCCCAGCAGCAGCGCCGCGGAGCTCAGGCCCACCACCGGCACCAGCAGCGAGAACGGCGCCACCTTGCCCGCCGGGTGGCGCGACAACAGTTTGCTCCACAGGCTGTAGCCGACCATGGTGGCGACGAACGCCAGGTACGCCAGGGCCAGCACCGAACTCCAGCCGATGTTGGCCAGGGCATGGCCAATACGCTCGGGGCCTTCCAGCCACCATGACAGTGCCAGGAACGGCAGCGGCGGAATCAGCCCGCCCCAGATCACCAGGGCGACCAGGTCCACCTGGCCGAAACGCCGGGTGATGATGTTGCCCATACCCCACATGGCGCCGCCGCACAGGGTCAGCAGCAGCGCGACCAGCGGCACGTGGCCGCTGTCTTCGCTGCCGATCACGGCCAGGCCGCTGGCGGCCACCAGCAGGCCGAGCACGCTGGCCAGGCGCAGCCGCTCGCCGAGAAACATCGCGGCGAAGCCCAGGGTGAAGAACGCCTGGGACTGCAGCACCAGCGAGGCCAGCCCAGGCGGCATGCCACTGGCCATGGCCTGGAAGAGGAAGGCGAACTGGCCCAGGGAAATGGTCGCGCCATAGGCGATCAGCCAGCGCCACGGCAGGTTCGGGCGCTTGATCAGGAACACCGCCGGGAAGGCCACCAGCAGGAAACGCAGCGCCCCGAGCAGCATCGGCGGCAGGCCGTCGAGCCCCACCTTGATGACCACGAAGTTGACGCCCCAGGCGATGATCACCACCAGGGCGATCAGCAGGTCCTTGAGTGGCATTGCAGGCATTCCTTCTTCAGGCTTGTTGTAGACATATTTGGTTACAGCATACGGGCATCACGCCGCCGCGGACCAGCACAGTTGCGTACCAGCCTTGTGTAACAGTCGGCTGTGATGGCCGGCGAAAACACGCGATCATCCTGCGCAAGCTTCACTTGACCAGACTTGTATATACATGCTCATATCGGGCTTCGGCCATCCGCCCTGCGTCCCGCCGATAGCCGCCGCCTTTCACAAAAACAACGAAGCGGAGCCTCCCCGATGTCCAGCAAACCCGTGATCGAGCGCCGCTCGATCGACTACATCCCCGAGTCTGAGCGCCATGGACGCGTCTACAGCCAATTCACCCTGTGGCTGGGAGCCAACCTGCAGATTACCGCGATCGTCACCGGCGCCCTGGCCGTGGTGCTGGGCGGCGACGTGTTCTGGTCGTTGATCGGCCTTTTGCTCGGGCAACTGGTCGGCGGCGCGGTGATGGCCCTGCATGCCGCCCAGGGTCCGCGCCTGGGGCTGCCACAGATGATTTCCAGCCGCGTGCAGTTCGGCGTGTACGGCGCGGCCATCCCCATGGCCCTGGTGTGCCTGATGTACCTGGGCTTTACCGCCACCGGCACGGTGCTGTCCGGCCAGGCCATCGGCCAGTTGCTGAGCATCAGCGACAGCGCCGGCATCCTCATCTTCGCCGGGGTGATCGTGCTGGCAACCCTGGCCGGCTACCGGGTGATCCACTGGATCGGCCGGGTGGCCAGCGTGCTGGGGATCATCGCCTTCGTCTACCTGTTCAGCCGCATCCTGATGCTGGCCGATATCGGCCAGTTGCTCGACAACCGCCACTTCAGCTGGGCCAGCTTCCTGCTCGCGGTGTCGCTGGCCGCTTCCTGGCAGATCGCCTTCGGCCCTTACGTGGCCGACTACTCGCGCTACCTGCCCAGCCACACCTCGCCACTCAAGACCTTCCTCGCCGCCGGCCTGGGCTCGGTGATCGGCGCCCAGGCCTCGATGATCCTCGGCGTGTTCGCCGCAGCCATCGCCGGTGGCCAGTTCTCCGGCCGCGAGGTGGCCTACATCGTCGGCCTGGGTGGTGCCGGCACCACGGCGGCGCTGCTGTACTTCTGCATCGCCTTCGGCAAGGTGACCATTTCGACCCTCAACAGCTACGGCAGCTTCATGTGCATCGCCACGATCATCAGCGGCTTTCGTGGCCACCTGCAGATCAGCCGCATGCAGCGCCTGGTGTTCGTGCTCGGCATCGTCGGCGCGGCGACCCTGGTCGCGCTGCTCGGGCAACATTCGTTCCTCAGCGCGTTCAAGTCGTTCATCCTGTTCCTGCTGACCTTCTTCGTGCCCTGGAGCGCGGTGAACCTGGTGGACTACTACTTCATCACCAAGGAGCGCTATGACATTCCGGCACTGGCCGACCCGGATGGCCGCTACGGGCGCTGGAACTGGCCAGGCATCGGCGTGTACACCTTCGGCGTGCTGGTGCAGATGCCGTTCATCGACACCAAGCTGTACACCGGACCCATGGTCGCGCACCTGGGCGGCGTGGACGTGTCGTGGCTGATCGGTCTGGTGGTACCCAGCGTGCTGTACTACTGCGTGGCGCGCCGTCGGGCGGCCGAGGCGCCGGCCAGCATCATCGTGCCTGAAGCACGCTAAGCCTGGTCACGGGTACAGATCCCGCAGCAGCGCGCTTGGCTGCTGCGGGAGCCAGACCTGTCATTTTTCGGTCAAACAACTGTCGTAATCTGCGGTGCAACTCTGTGCCACAGGTCTTCGGCATGCCTCGCCTGCTCCCCCTATTGCTGTGCCTGCTTGCCGGCCTGGCCTGCGCCGCGCCGGCGCAACTGCGCATCCAGGGCTCCAACACCATCGGCGCCACGCTTGGCCCAGCCTTGGTGCGGGGCCTGTTGCAAGCGCAAGGCGCGAGCGCCATCGAGCGCCAGCCTGGTGCCTCCGCCAACGAGACCACGCTTCACGCTGTCGATCGCAACGGCCTGCCCCTGCGTGTCGACATCGCCGCCCACGGCACCAGCACGGGCTTCGCCGCACTGGCCCGCGGCGAAGCGGACCTGGCCGCAGCCTCGCGACCGATCAGTGACAGCGAGGTGCAACAGTTGCAGGCCCTGGGCAACCTGCGCGGCGCGGGCTCGGAGCAGGTCATCGCCCTGGATGGCGTGGCGGTGATCACCCACCCGGACAACCCCCTCGCGCAACTGACCACCGGGCAATTGGCGCAGGTGTTTTCCGGGCGGTTGCAGCGCTGGGAACAGCTGGGCGTGCCCGGTGGGGCGATCCACCTGTATGCCCGCGACGACCACTCCGGCACCTTCGAGACCTTCAAGGCCCTGGTGCTTGCCCCGCACAACCAGGCGCTGGCCACCCAGGCGCGTCGCTTCGAATCCGCCGATGCGCTGGCCGCCCAGGTCATGGCCGACCGCCAGGCCATCGGCTTCAGCGGCCTGGGCACGGTCCACCAGGCCAAGGTGCTGGCGGTGGCCGAGGGTGACGCGCCTGCCCTGCTCCCCAGCCGCGCCTTGGTAGCCAGCGAAGACTACCCGCTGTCGCGGCGCCTGTTCTTCTACCTGCCCGCCCACGCCACGCCCCAGGCCAGGGCCCTGGCAGAGTTCGCCCAAAGCCCCGCCGGACAGGCGATCGTCGCCGACCAGGGGTTCGTCTCCCAGCAGATCAAGCCACAGCCGGTACCGACCCAGGCCGACATGCCGCCGCGCTACCGGGCACTGGCCAGCGAAGCGCAACGCCTGAGCGTCAACTTCCGCTTCCAGGAAGGCAGCGCCAGCCTCGACAACAAGGCCCTGCGCGATGTGCAACGGGTCAGCGACTACCTGCGCCAGGCTGGCAAGCTGCAGGGCAAGGTGGTGCTGGTGGGTTTCGGCGACCCCAAGGAGACACCAGGACGCGCCGCCCTGCTGTCGCGGCTGAGGGCCATGGCGGTACGTCGCGAATTGGCCCGGACCGGGGTCCAGGCCAGGGACGTGACGGGGATGGGCGACGAACTGCCGGTAGCCGGTAACGATCTGCAACAGGGGCGCCTGCGCAATCGTCGCGTCGAAGTCTGGGTGTACTGACCCGCTCAGCGCCCATCGGGCAGCTCGACCCGGGCCACCAGCCCGCCGCCGCTGCGGTTGCGCAGGGTCAGCTCACCGCCTTGCTCGCGCACGCTGGCACGGGCCGCCGAAAGCCCCAGGCCCACGCCGCCGGTGTCGCGGTTGCGCGAGCCTTCCAGCCGGTAGAACGGGTCGAACACCCGCTGCAAGGCCTCTTCGGGGATGCCCGGCCCGCGGTCGCCTACCTCGATGACGATCAGGTGCCCGGCGTGGCTCAGGATGATCTGCGGCTCGCGGGCATACTTCATGGCGTTTTCCAACAGGTTGACGATCACCCGTTTGGTCGCCAGTGGACGGCCGTCATGCACCAGGTGCGCCGGGCCCTTGAAGGCGACGGCGAGCTGCTGGTCGCGGTAGTCGTCGACCAGGGTCTGCAAAAGCTCCGACAGGTCGTAGGCCGTGCGCTGCTCAAGCTGCGTGCCTTCGCGAAAGAACGCCAGGGCCTCGTTGATCATGCTCTGCATCTCCTCCACATCGCGGATCAGCTTGTGCTTGTGGTCCAGGTCTTCCATGAACTCGCTGCGCAGGCGCATGCGTGTCAGCGGGGCGCGCAGGTCGTGGGAGATGGCCGCCAGCATATGGGTACGCTCGCGAATGAAGTGCTGGATCTGCGCCTGCATGGTGTTGAAGGCGATGATCGCCTGGCGGATTTCCTCGGGGCCTTCGATGGCGATGGGTGGCGCCTGCAGATCGCCGCCGAAGCGCCGCGCCGCATTCGCGAAGCGTTGCAGCGGCGCGGCCAGCTGACGGGTGGCAAGCCAGGCCACCAGCAGGGTCGCCACCAGCCCCAGCCCGATGACCACCGCCAGCCGCGCCGGAGCGCTCATGCCCCAACTGCGCTCCGGCGGCACGAACAGCAGCCAACTGTCATCATCCAGCCCGACCAGCGCCACATAGTGCGCATCGGCGCTGCCATCTGGCCAGTCGCCCGGGTTGTATACCTCGATCGGGCGTGAAGGGCCCAGCAGTTGCGCCATCGCCGGCACTTGCCCGGAATTGAGCGGCACGCCCGGACCCGGCAAGCCGAAGTCTGCGCGTCGTGTGCTCCACCTTACCCGCAACGTCGGCGTGCTCGCCGCCTCGGCCAGTTGCCCCCGCAACGCTGGCGGCGCGGTCTCGATCATATGGGCGGTCACGGCGATCTGATCGAGCAGGCCGGTGCGCTCGATGGGCGGACGCGCCCAGCTGCCGGCAAGCTGGACGAACAAGGCGTTGAACGCCAGCGAGGCCAGCAACGCGACGAAGATGGTCAGGGCAATCCGCTTGCGCAGGGTGTCGCGGCCCAGCAGACGACGGATCACGAGCGGGTCACCTTGGCGCTGAACAGGTAGCCGCCATTTCGCACGGTGCGGATGAGGTCCGGGCGCTTGCTGTCGGGCTCTATCTTGCGCCGCAGCCGGCTGACCTGCACATCGATGCTGCGGTCGTAGGCGTCGTGACCATGGCCACGGGTCAGATCGATCAGTTGTTCACGGGTGAGGATGCGCTGCGGGTGTTCAAGGAACACCACAAGCAGGTCGAACTCTGCGCCAGACAGCGGGATCATCACCTGCTTGGGCGAGCGCAGCTCGCGGCAAGTGACATCCAGGTGCCAACCAGCGAAGCCGATCACCGGCCTGGCCGCCTCACCGCGCGGGGCCTGCTCGCCGGCACGGCGCTGCACGGCGCGCAGGCGGGCCAGCAGTTCGCGCGGGTCGAAAGGTTTGGTCAGGTAGTCGTCGGCGCCCAGCTCCAGGCCGATGATGCGATCGCTCAGCTCGGCCATGGCGGTGAGCATGATGATCGGCACCCCGACCTGCGCACGCAGTTTCTGGCACAGGCTCAGGCCGCCCTCGCCCGGCAGCATCAGGTCAAGGATGATCGCCTCCGGGCGCTGGCGCTCGATGGCCGCCCACATTGCCTGGCCTTCGGCGGCCAGGTCCACCTCGTAACCCTGCTGGACGAAGAACTGCTTCAGCAGGGCGAGGATTTCCACATCGTCATCGACGATCAGCAGTCTGCTCACGGTGGTACAGGTCCGGAAAAAAGGCGTATCTAAAACCATTGCGCCGCCCGGGTCATTTATTTCAATCGGGCAACATTTCGTCACGAGTGACACGATTCGGACATCACCTGGCAAACATTACCCTGCACCCTGCGGGCCTTTCATTCGCCGAGGGCTCCCCATGAAGATAGCCGACAGCCGCAACAACACTGATGTTCAAGAAGGTTGCGCCCCCCTGATCCTCAGCCAGCGCCACACCAGCCGCGGCCAGACGGGCTCCCTGATCGTGCAGCAGGAGAGCCTGGGCCTGGCGGACGACCTGGGCTACATCACCCTGCGGCGCTACTTCGAGCACTACGATCCAGGCTGTGGCGAATGGGTCGAATACAGCCATACCGTGCCCATCCGTGAACTGGTCCACTGGTTGATGGCGCATGGCAAGTTGCAGATCCAGGCCTCGCAGGACGCGCCCCCGACTCAAGCCTGGCAGGCCGCCGCGCAAGAGGAGCGCCGCCCATGAGCCGGCGGCATCTGCTGACGGTCATGCTGACCAGCACCCTGAGCCTCTCGGCATGCAGCAGCAACAAGCCGGCACCGGCCGGGTTTCTCAAGGATTACGGCCTGCTCACCCCGCACCAGGCGCCGTCTGGCGGTACCGTACTGAGCTGGGCCGACCCGAAGTGGCCACGGGGGCGCTATATCGAGGTCTACCTGGCGCCCAGCCGCTTCTACCCGACTCCCGAACCGAGCCCGCGTATTCCCCAGGCTGCCCTCGCCTCGATCAGCCACTACTACGACGCGGTACTGCGCAAGGAAATAGGCAAGGTGATGAAGGTAGTGGATACCCCTGGCCCGAACACGCTGGTGGTCCGACCGGCCATTACCCGCATCAGCGCCGACGCACAAAGCCTGCGGTACTACGAGTGGCTGCCGATCACCCTGGTCGCGGCTGGAGTAAGCAGTGCCGTGGGGATGCGCGACCGGGACAGCGAAATCGCCACCGAACTGTCGTTCGAAGCCGGCACAAGCGGGCGAGTGGTGGGCGAGGCAATGCTCGCAGGCACTGGCGTGCCGCTGGAGAACGACCGCCAGGTGATGACGGCCGACAACGTCAAGGCCGTGCTCGATGGTTGGGGCGTCGACCTGCGCCAGGCCTATGCGGCCCCCCTCAGATAGTGTGCCGTGCCGGTGTGTGGGCAGACTGCCTTCAAAGACCTCATCGCTGGCAAGCCAGCTCCCACAGGGATAGCGCAAGACTCAAGAACTGCGCGGGCGAGGTGGGAGCTGGCTTGCCAGCGATGCGCCGCGTCAGCGGCGCCCTGTCGGCTCAGGCCTTCAACGTGGCCATGTCGATGACGAAACGGTATTTCACATCGCCCGCGATCATCCGCTCGTAGGCCTGGTTGATGTTGCGGATGTCGAGCATCTCGATATCGCAGCTGATCCCGTGCTCGGCGCAGAAGTCGAGCACCTCCTGGGTTTCGGCGATACCGCCGATCAGCGAGCCTGCCAGGACCCGGCGCTTCATCACCAGGTTGGCCGCATGCAGTGGCGGGTCGACCGGCTCGATCAAGCCGACCAGGATATGCACACCGTCGAACCTCAACGTCTCGAGGTAGGGGTTGAGGTCGTGCTGGACCGGGATGGTGTCGAGCAGGAAGTCGAAACGGCCGGCCGCGGCGCGCATCTGTTCGGCGTCGGTGGACACGATCACTTCATCAGCCCCCTGGCGCCGCGCCTCCTCGGCCTTGGCCGCGGAACGAGTGAACAGCGTGACATGCGCCCCCAGCGCCTTGGCGAGCTTGATGCCCATGTGGCCCAGCCCGCCCATGCCCAGCACGCCGACCTTGTGCCCCGGGCCAACACCATGGTGCTTGAGCGGCGAGTAGGTGGTGATGCCGGCGCAGAGGATCGGCGCCGCGCTGGCCAGGTCGAGGCCTTGGGGAATGCGCAGGACGAAATCCTCGCTGACCACGATGCTGCTGGAGTAGCCACCCATGGTATTGCTGCCATCGACCCGGTCGGGGGTGGCGTAGGTCATGGTCGGGCCTTCCAGGCAGTATTGCTCCACGCCCTGGCGGCAGGCTTCGCAGTGACGGCAGGCATCGACCATGCAGCCGACCCCGACCAGATCGCCCACCTGGTAGCGGCTGACCTGCGCACCAACCGCGGTGACCCGACCGACGATCTCGTGGCCCGGCATCAGCGGGTAGACGGCGATGCCCCACTCGTTGCGGGCCTGATGGATATCGGAGTGACACACGCCACAGTAGAGGATCTCGATGGCGACATCGTCGGCCCGTGGGCTGCGACGCTGGAAGGTCATGGGCGCCAGGGCGCTGGTGGGGGACTGGGCGGCGTAGCCGATGGCGGTGTACATGCGGACCTCTCTCAGGTGAAACGGTTCAGGCGGCGCATTGTGCGCAGCCTGTCCCGCCCCGGCCACGGCCGATTCTCCGGCATGCATGCCTGATTCTCCGGACCTGCCTGCTACCCTCTGGCGCAAGCCATCGAATCTGCGAAGATGACAGTGTCCGATTCTCTGCCCGGTTTCGCCATGCACCTGACTTGCCACGTGGATGCCAATGCCACGCTCTGCTCACTGATCCGCACCCTCGCCACGCGCCCGGGGTTCGTGCCCACTGCCCTGCCCCAGGTCCAGGTCCTGACCTGGGACCACTACGTGGCCAGCAGCCCGCAGATCTACGAACCCAGCCTGATCATCGTCGCCCAGGGCAGCAAGCTTGCGCGCCTGGGCCCGCGCACCCTGGAGTACGGCGCCGGGCATTACCTGGTGCAGGCGCTGTCGGTGCCCTTTCTCTGCGAAACCTTCGCCACACCCCAGGCGCCGCTGCTGGGCGTGGCGGTGGACATCGACCGCGCCATGCTCGGCGAGCTGGTGCAAAGCATGAACCTGGGGCCGGATGCCGCGGTTCAGGTACAGACCCCGCAGTCGATGACCTCGGCGGCGCTGGACACGGCCATGCGCGAGAGTGTCGAGCGCCTGCTGCGGTGCCTGCAGAACCCGCTGGACGCCAGGGTGCTGGGGCCGGCGCGGGTGCGCGAGGTGCTCTACACCGCGCTGCGCGGCCCTCAGGCCGGGGTGCTGCGGGCACTGGTCGAACAACAGGGGCATTTTGCCCGGATCGCCTCGGCCCTGGCCTACCTGCGCGAGCACTACGCCGAGCCGCTGGGGGTGGATGAACTGGCCGGCCGGGCGAACATGAGCGTGTCGACCTTCCATGAGCACTTCAAGCGCTGCACCGACCTGGCGCCGATGCAGTACCTCAAGCGCCTGCGCCTGCTCAAGGCGCAACAGATGCTGATCGGCGAAGGCCTGGGCGTGGCCCAGGTGGCGCATCGGGTGGGCTACCAGAGCACCTCGCAGTTCAGCCGCGAGTACAAGCGCCAGTTCGCCCGCAGCCCCGGCGAGGAGCAGACGTACCAGAGCCTGCCGGCTTGATCGCTGGTCCGCCTCGCACTGCCAGCTACTGACGCAGGACCATCGCCACGATGGTCGCCTGCAACTCGCGCTTGGCGGCCTCGGCGGCCAACTCGCCGGCCGCCGCCGCCAGGGACAGCGCATCCGCCGCCCCCACCAGCACCCACAGGCCGGCCACGCCGATATCGCCGCCCGCCGCGAAGGGCGCCAAGGCTTCCCGGCATTTGTCCATGAAGGGCCCTTCATAGCCCCGCTTGAGCGCCTCGAGCTCCGGCGAGCCTGCCAATGCGGCGCTGACACCGGGGATCTCGCGCCCTTGGGTCGCCACGCAGTCGACATAGGCCTCGGCGATCACCCAGGCCCGCCCCGGCAGGTCCGTCGGACAACCGGCCAGGGCCGTGTCGAGCATCGCCGTCTGTCGCGCGTCGTACTCCTGGTACAGCGCCAGCAACAATCCGTTGCGGGTTTCGAAGTGGTCATACACCACCGGCTTGGTGACCCCCGCCTGATCGGCCAAGCGCCCCAGGCTCAGGGCATCGGTGCCTTCCTCGCGTACCAGTTGCCAGGCCACATCGAGCAGTTGCCGGCGACGCTCCTCGCGGGACAGGCGTTTGCGCGGCGTGGTCTTTTCCTCGCTTGACATCGATTACCTACCAAAAGTAACTTACCAATCGTAACTTACCGAGAGTATATAACGCTCCCGACGCACTCGCATCCTGATTCTGGAGACTCCACCATGCATGCCCTGATCGTCATCGGTCACCACGACCCCGCCTCCCTCACTCATACCCTTGCTGAGCAGCTCGCCGAAGGGCTGCGCACGGCGGGCCACACCAGCGAGTTCGCCGACCTGGCCCGTGAAGGATTCGACCCCCGTTTCACCCTGGCCGACCACGCCGTGCACCGCCGCCTGGGGCCGCCGCCGGCCGATGTGCTGGCCGAGCAGGCGCGCATCGAACGCGCCGACACCGTGGTGCTGGTCTATCCCATCTACTGGTGGTCGCTCCCGGCCCTGCTCAAGGGCTGGGTCGAGCGTGTGTTCAGCAATGGCTGGGCCTTCTACCAGGCTGCGGACGGTAGTACCACAAAGCGCCTGCACGGTTTGACTGCGCACCTGATTGGCGTTGCCGGGGCCGATGCCGGCACTTTCGAGCGGCACGGCTACGGCGAGGCCATGCGCGTGCAGATCGAGCACGGCATCTTCGATTATTGCGGCGCTCGGGTGTTGAGTTCGACGTTGCTGGACGACAGCGAAGGACAGGATCCGGCACGGCATCTGCGAACCGCCCGCGCATTGGGAGAGAGGATGTTCGCCAGCGAAGGACGGCGCGAACCGGCGACCGTGGCGTGAACACAGGAAGGCGCGGGCCAGCCCGCGCCAGGTGACCGCGTGCGGGCAATCAGCCGCAGTTGACGCGGGTCACCACACCCTTGTCATCGACATTCAGGTTCAACCGCTCGGAGCGGTATTCCAGGGTGATCACATCGTGCGGCTTGAGGATGCGTGCCATCTGCGAGCCGCTGGCCTTGCGCGCCTGCTCGAGCAGCTCGGCGCTGGCCGGCTTGCCGACGGTGAAATCGGCGCCACTGGCTTCGCAGCGGCCGTCATTGCCGGCCGGGGCGGCAGGGGCGCTGGCGCCCGAAGAGCCACCGGTGCTGCAACCTGCCAGGACGGTAGCCACCAGCAGGGTCGCCAGGGAAGCGCGGGTACGGAACATGAATCCTCCTAAATCGATCCGGGAACTGCCTTATGCGACAGTTCCACCAACGGTTTGTTGCAAAACCGCAAGATTCTGCCTGACTCGGCCAGGGGATGCGAAACGCAATCGTCACCGAATTTTGCACCGAACCGCAGGTTCGGCCAAACGCAAGGCTTATGCCTAAGTCGCAGATCCCGTTGCGCAAAGGCATGATTTACTGCAAGAAGTGGAGCATGAAACACCTCCCCTTCGAACGCCAGGACGCGGTATTCGACCTATCACCCAGGCCCAAGCGAGAACCGCCCCATGAGCAGCCACAGCATCGACGCCGATATCAAGGTCAAGTGGGACGAGGGCCAGAGCGCCTACAGCCCGGCAACCCCCGAAGAGCTATTGCTGATCGCCATCGACCTGCTGGTACGCGATCGTGGCAGCGAGGCGGCGCGCAGCTTCATCGACCAGGTGTTCGAACGCTACGCGCACCACGACACTATTTCAATCGGGCCAGGCGGGCGCTGAGCAGGTCGAAGAAGCCCTGGGCATCGCCCTCCTCGATCCACATCACATTGGCCGGCTGCTTGAGCACGCCGTACCAGTCGGCGACGGTCTGGCCGAAGGTCGGGCCTTCGCGACTGTCGACCACCATGTGCACCTGACGGCCCTTGAACAGCTCAGGCTTGAGCAGGTAGGCGATGACGCTGGCGTCGTGCACCGGGCCGCCGGGCATGCCGTAGTTGTCCATGTCGAACTTGATGTAGGCGTTGAGGATGTCCACCACCAGCTTGCTGGCATTGTTGTTGACCGCGGCGAGCTGCTTGAGGCGCGCGTCGCTGGTGAGCACCTTGTGGGTGACGTCCAGCGGCAGGTAGGTGAGCTTCACGCCACTGGCCAGCACCACCTCGGCGGCGTGCGGGTCGGCGAACAGGTTGAATTCCGCCGCCGGCGTGATGTTGCCGCCGTTGAAATGGGCACCGCCCATCACCACCACTTCCTTGATGCCGTTGACGATCTCCGGCTTCTGGATCAGCGCCAGGGCCAGGTTGGTCTGCGGACCGAGCATGGCGACAGTGATGCTGTGAGGCTCGGCGGCGCTCAGGGTGTCGATCAGGTACTGCACCGCGTTGCCCTGGGCCAGCGGCTTTTTCGGCTCGTGCACCTGGACGCCGGTCAGGCCTTCCTCGCCGTGAACGTTGGCGGCGTAGATCGGCGTACGCACCATCGGCCGCCCTGCCCCGGCGTATACCGGGATCTCTTCGCGGCCAGCCCACTCACGGGCCAGGCGGGCGTTGCGCGAGGTCTTCTCCAGGCGCACGTTGCCGGCCACGGTGGTGATGGCACGGATCTTCAGTTCCTCGGGCGAGGCCATGGCCAGCAGCAGGGCCACGACGTCGTCGGCGCCGGGGTCGGTATCGATGATCAGGTCGCGGGGCGCGGCCATGAGGGAAGTCGCGGCCAGCGCGGACATGAGGACGGCTCCTTGGAGCAGGTTCTTGAGGGACATTCAGCACTCCTTGTTGCTAGGGGGATGGATTCACGGGGGCAGCCCGAGGTTGCGCCCAACCTGTGGGAGCCGGCTTGCCGGCGATCAAGGGCGCAAGCCCTCGCATTCGGTCTAGAAAGTCACGCCAGCCACCAGGGCAATATTGCTGTAGGGCTTGCACTCCCCCGTGCGCACCACGGCCCGGGCCTGGCGACACAGGGTCTTGAAGTCGGCATGGCCCAGCACTTGGCGCTGGCCCAGCTCACCGCCCGCATGCAAACGCTCGACCTCGGCCAACCCCGGAGGCAGGGCCTGGAACACTTCATCAGCCAGCACATGCCGCTCCACCTGCATCTCGCTCAGTACCACGCGCAACACGCTGGCAAAATCCGGGATACCCGGCGTCAGCGCCAGGTCGATCAGCTCCACCCCCGGCGGCACTGGCAGGCCGGCGTCGCCGATCACCAGGATGTCGCCATGGCCGAGCCCGGCAATGGTCCGCGACAGGGCGATGTTCAGCAGTGGCGTCTTCTTCATGGCGCCAACTCCTTCAACAGGGGAATGGACGGCTGCGCGCCGACCCGGGTTACCGACAATGCGGCGGCGCACTGGCCGAAGCCGATCGCCTCATCTTCCGACAACCCCCGCGCCAGGCCGGCGGCAAAACCGCCAACAAAGGTATCGCCGGCCGCCGTGGTATCCACCGGCTGCACCCGTGGGGCCGGGAAGTGCCGGCTGCCGGTGGCGTCGACCAGCAAGGCACCATCGCCGCCAAGGGTGACGATCACCTTCCCTGCCCCCAACTGGCGTAGCCGCTCGGCCGCGCGGCGGGCACTTTCCTGATCATTGACCCGCACCCCGGCCAGGGCCTCGGCTTCGCTCTCGTTGGGGATCAGGTAATCGATGTAGGCGTACCACTCCGCTGGCAGTGGCCCGCTGGCCGGCGCTGGGTTGAGGATCACCGTGCGGCCCAGCTCGCGGCCGCGGGCCAGGGTCCAGGCCACGGTGGCCGTGGGCACCTCCAACTGACAGATGATCACTTCGGCGCGCTGCAGCAGTGCATCGAAACGGCTTACCGACTCGGGGCTGAGCAGGCCATTGCCGCCGGGGATCACGACGATGGCGTTCTGGCTGGCGGCATCCACCACGATCAGCGCCACGCCGCTGGACACGCCCGGGCACACGCTCACCCCCCGGCAATCGATGCCCTCGGTGAGCAGCGCCTGGCGCAGTTGCTGACCATAGGCGTCGTCGCCGACGTTGCCGACCATCGCCACGCTGGCGCCCAGCCGGGCCACAGCCACGGCCTGGTTGGCGCCCTTGCCGCCAGGCGCGGTGAAGAAACTGTCGCCGGTCAGGGTCTCGCCTCCCCGGGGCAGGCGCTGGGCGCGGGCCACCAGGTCCATGTTGAGGCTGCCGACCACTACCACCTTGGCATCCATGGGTATTCCTTAACGGTAATCGTTGAACAGGTCCGGGCGTGGCCCGGTGGATTCGCGCAGCACGATGCGCGGGGCGACGATGCGCTGTTCGGCGGCGCCGTCGCGGCGTGGCGTGACGATGCGCGACAGCAACAGCCCGGCGGCGCTCTCACCCAGCTCGCGGATCGACTGGCCGACCGTGGTCAGCGCCGGGTACACATAGCGGCTCAGTTCGATGTCGTCGAAGCCGATCACCGACAGCTCGCCCGGCACGTCGATATTGCGTTCGGCGGCGGCACGCAGCACGCCGAAACCGATCATGTCGTTGCCGGCGAAGATCGCCGTGGGCCGCTCGCCATCGAGCAGGCGCGCCGCGGCGGCATGCCCGCCGAGGCTGGTGAAATCGCTGTGCAGCACATGGCCCGGGGCAACGCGCACGCCGCCCTCGGCCATTGCCCGGCGGAACCCGGCCAGGCGCAGCTGGCTGACCCCAGTGTCCACCGGCCCGCCGATGGTGGCGATCTCGCGGTGCCCGAGTTCAAGCAGATGGCGGGTGGCCAGGTAGGCGCCCTGCTCGTGGTCGATCCGCACCAGGTCGGCCTCGACGCCTTCCAGGGCCCGGTCGACGATGACCATCGGCGTGCGCACGCCGCTGAGGCTGTCGAGCAGGTCCTGGTCCTCGCCCACCGAGGCGACGATCAGGCCGTCGATGCGCTTTTCCAGCAGCACGCGCAGGTAGCTGCGCTGTTTCTGCGGGTTGTCATCGGAGTTGCACAGGATCACGCAATAGCCGTTGCGCTCGCAGGCATCCTCGATACCCCGGGCCAACTCGGCAAAGTAGGGGTTGACGCTATTGGGCACCAGCAGGCCGATGGTGGCGGTGCTGCGCGCCTTCAGCGAACGGGCCACGGCGCTGGGCACGTAGTCGAGTTCGGCGATCGCCGCCTCGACCTTCAGCCGCACGTGCTCGCTGACCGGACGGGTCTTGTTCAGTACATGGGACACGGTGGTGTAGGAAATACCCGCCAGTGCCGCGACATCTTTGATGGTTGCCATGGTTTCAGTTCCGCCGGTTCGCACGCCGGCTGCGGTAAGTGTCGAGTACCACGGCGATGACTATGACCGCCCCGGTGATGATGCGTTTGGTCGGTTCCGAGGCGCCGATCTGGGCCAGCCCGGCGGCCAGCACCGAGATGATCAGCACACCGAAGAAGGTGCTGATGACCGAGCCGCGCCCACCCATCAGGCTGGTGCCGCCGATCACCACGGCGGCGATCACCTGCAGCTCCATGCCCGAGCCGGCATTGGGGTCGGCGGCCTCCAGGCGCGAGATCTGGAACAGCGCGGCGAGGCCCGCGAGCACGCCCATCAGGGCGAACACCAGGATCTTGAAGGGGCGTGGGTCGATGCCGGCCAGGCGCACAGCCTCTTCGTTGGTGCCGATACCGATCAGGTAGCGACCGAACACGGTACGGGTCAGCACCAGTTGGGCCAGCACGATCACCAGCAAGGCGATGATGAAAGCCGGGGAAATACCGAAGGCGATCGGGTTGGAGAACCAGGCGAAGGCATCGCCGATGTACGCGGTGCGCGAATCGGTGAACTGGTAGGCCAGGCCACGGGCCATCTCCAGCACGCCCAGCGAGACGATGAACGAAGGGATGCGCCAGGCCACGGTGATGCTGCCGGTGACGGTGCCGGCCAAGGCCGCCACGGCCATGCCGAGCAAGGCGGCGGGCAGCACGCTCCAGCCCCAGCCGAGGATCGCCACGCTGACGGTCGAAGCCGCCAGGGCCAGTACCGAGCCGACCGACAGGTCGATGCCGCCGATGATCAGCACGAAGGTCATGCCCACCGCCAGCACCATCAGGTCGGGGATCTGGTTGGCCAGGGTGCTGAAGGTGGCGTAGGACAGGAAATGGCTGCTCAGCAACGAGAACAGCACGATCATCGCCAGCAAGGCCCCGGCCAGCCCCAGGTAGGTGCCCAGGCCGAAATAGGTGCCGCTGCGGCGCACTGGCGCGGCGTCCGAGGTGTTTGTTGTGGTTTTCATGCATCCATCCTGGGGGCTGCGTCGTGCAGCAGGGCGTCACGTTTCTGGTAGCCGGCGAAGGCGGCGGCGAGGAGTTGGTCCTGGGTCCAGTGGTCACGGTCGAAGGTGTCGATCAGGCGGCCCGCCGAGAGCACGGCGATGCGGTCGCAGATCAGCATCAGCTCGCGCAGGTCGCTGGACACCACCACCAGGGCCTTGCCCTGGCGGGCGAGCTCGGCAAGCAGGCCGTAGATGTCGAACTTGGCGCCGACATCGATGCCGCGGGTCGGCTCATCGAAAAGCAGTACCTGGCAATCGCGCTCCAGCCAGCGGCCAATCACCACCTTCTGTTGGTTGCCGCCGGACAGCTCGCCCACGGCCTGGGCGGGGCTGGCGCTGCGGATACGCATGGCGCCGATCTGGCGCTCGGCCAGCTCGCGCTCGGCGTCCGCGTCGAGCACGCCGGCACGGGACACCGCGCCGAGGTTGCCCAGGGCAATATTGGCACTGATCGACTGGCTCAGCAGCAGGCCTTCGCCCTTGCGGTCCTCGGTAATCAGTGCAATGCCAGCCTTGACCGCGGCCTTGGGCGAGTCGATGGTCACCGGCACTGGCGGCTGGCCGAGGGCGACCTGGCCGCTGTCGGCGCGGTCGGCGCCGTAGATCAGGCGCAGCAGCTCGGTACGCCCGGCACCGATCAGGCCGGAGATACCGAAGATCTCCCCTGCCCTGACCTCGAACGACACCTCGCGTACCTTGTCGCCGCGGCTGAGCCCGTCGACCTTGAGCAGCGGCGCACTGATCGTGCGCTGGCCCAGGTCGATATGCTCGCCCAGCTCGCGGCCGACCATCAGGTTGACCAGTTGCTCACTGTTGTAGCGCTGGATCGGCTCGGCGCACACCAGCTTGCCATCGCGCAGCACGGCGATACGCTGGGCCACTTGCTGCAGCTCTTCGAGGCGGTGGGAGATATACACGATGGCCACGCCGCGCTGGCGCAGGCGTTCGATCTGGGTGAACAGCAGATCCACCTCGCGGGCGGTGAGCATGGCCGTGGGTTCGTCGAAGATCAGCACATGGCAGTCGCCGATCAGGTTGCGGGCGATCTCGACCATCTGCTGGTGGCCGATGCCCAGCTCGCCGACAGGGGTGTCCGGGTCGATGGCATCCAGGCCGACCTGAGCCATGGCTGCGGTGGCCAGCTGGCGCAGGCGCTTCTGGCTGATCCAGCCGAGGCGGCTGGGCAGGTTGTCAAGGAACAGGTTCTCGGCCACGGTCAGCGTCGGCAGCAGGTTGAGTTCCTGCATCACCATGCGCACGCCGAGGCGTTCGGCCTCGGCGCGGCTGCCGGGGGCGTAGGGCTGGCCGCGGTAGAGCATCTGCCCGGTGGTGGGGATCTCCAAACCGCTGATCAGCTTGGACAGGGTCGACTTGCCCGCGCCGTTCTCGCCGGTCAGGGCCAGCACCTCGCCGCCGCGCAGCTCGAGGGTGACATCGCCGAGCACGGGCTGGGCGTAGGTCTTGCCCAGGCCGCTGACGGCTAGCACGGTTTCATTGGCCGGTACTGACATGGCCATTCTCCTAGATAGACATACCCCCCTGCAGGAGCGGCTTCAGCAGCGATCACCCGCGAAGCGGGTGCCAGGCACCGCAGTGCCTGCATCGCGGCTAAAGCCGCTCCTACAGAGATCACTTTGTCACTTGGTAATCAGCTTGACCGGGGTCTGGATGACATTGTCGGCATCCACGCCGGGCTGCTCGCCCTTGAGCATCTTCAGCGCCGCCTGGATGCCATACACCGCCTGCTGGCTGGCCGCCTGGTCGAGGGTGGCGAGCACACGGCCATCCTTGAGCATCGGCTCGATGGCCTTGATGTTGTCGTAGCCGACCACCTGCACCTGGCCGGTCTTGCCGGCGGCGCGCACGGCCGAGACAGCACCCAGGGCCATGCTGTCGTTGCCGGCCAGCAGCGCCTTCAAATCGGGATACTCGTTGAGCATCGAGGCGGCAACGGCGTTGCCCTTGTCGATCTCCCAGTTGCCGGATTGCACCGAGACGATCTTCATCTGCGCGGCTTCCATGGCGTCCTTGAAACCGGCGGTGCGCTGCTGGGCATTGGTGGTGGTCGGCACGCCTTCGATGATGCCGACCTGGTCACCGGCCTTGAGCTTTTGCTGGGCCAGGTAGTCGCCGACCATACGTGCGCCCTTGCGGTTGTCCGGGCCTACGAACGGCACGCTGATACCCTTGCTCTTGAGGGTTTCTGGGTCGAGGCGATTATCGATGTTGATCACGATCACGCCTTTGTCCATGGCCTTCTTCACCGCCGATACCAGCGCCTTGGAGTCGGCCGGGGCGATGACCAGCGCCTTGGCGCCCGCGTTGACCATCTGCTCGACGATACGGATCTGCTCGCCGGTGTCGGTCTCGTTCTTGATGCCGTTGGCGACCAGCTGGAATTCGCTGGCGTGGGTCTTCTGATAATCCTTGGCGCCATCTTCCATGGTGCGGAAGAACTCGTTGGCCAGGGATTTCATCACCAGGGCGACCTTGGGCGCCTCCTCGGCGTGGGCGGTAGGCAGGGAGAAGATCAGCGACGACAGAACGGCGAGGGCCAGCGGACGGCCGGAAAACGGCAGCTTCATGGAAATGACTCCGAATCTTGTGGTTTTTATCGGATCGCAAACGTTTGCGGTGACTAACTATGTAAACAGGCTGTCGGTTTGTCAATGCACTGCGTAGGAAGCCGCATCTACGCAGGCCGGATTATCCGCAATTAGTCCGAAAAACCGAACATATTTCCTACGCTTGTTCGGTCCACCGAACAACCAGAAGCAAATTGACCCAACGGTCTCATCGAGCACTCCCAGTCAGAACAGGGGTTTCAAGATGAAATACGACGAACGGTAGTTGATGGTACGAAATCTGCCTTATAGCCGTGCGACATAACGCACATCTCACCCAGGAAGAGAGAAGCAGTAATGATGAAATCCGCTATCAAGACCTTCGCACCGAGCGCCCTGGCGCTGCTGTTGGTACTGCCGACCGGCGTTTCCGCCAAGGAAGCCGCGCAACAACAGAAGCTCGCCAACGTGGTCATCCTCGCCACCGGCGGCACCATCGCCGGGGGGGGGGCCCGCGCCGCCCCCCCCCCCCCCGCCAACAGCGCCACCTACCAGGCCGCCAAGGTAGGCATCGACAAGCTGATCGCCGGTGTGCCAGAGCTGAAGGACCTGGCCAACGTGCGCGGCGAGCAGGTGATGCAGGTCGCCTCGGAAAGCATCGGCAACGAAGACCTGCTCAAGCTGGGCAAGCGCGTCGCCGAACTGGCCGACAGCAAGGACGTCGATGGCATCGTCATCACCCACGGCACCGACACCCTGGAAGAAACCGCCTACTTCCTCAACCTGGTGGAGAAGACCGACAAGCCGATCATCGTGGTCGGCTCGATGCGCCCGGGCACCGCGATGTCCGCCGACGGCATGCTCAACCTGTACAACGCCGTGGCCGTGGCCAGCAGCAAGGACGCCCGCGGCAAGGGCGTGCTGGTAACCATGAACGACGAGATCCAGTCCGGCCGTGACGTGAGCAAGGCGGTCAATATCAAGACCGAAGCCTTCAAGAGCCAGTGGGGCCCGCTGGGCATGGTGGTCGAGGGCAAGTCGTACTTCTTCCGCCTGCCGGCCAAGCGCCACACCGTCAACTCCGAGTTCGACATCAAGACCATCAGCAAGCTGCCGGCCGTGGATATCGCCTACGGCTACGGCAACGTGACCGACACCGCCTACAAGGCGCTGGCCCAGGGTGGCGCCAAGGCGATCATCCACGCCGGTACCGGCAACGGCTCGGTGTCGTCGCGCGTGGTGCCGGCGCTGCAGGAGCTGCGCAAGGAAGGCGTGCAGATCATCCGTTCGTCCCACGTCAACCAGGGCGGCTTCGTGCTGCGCAATGCCGAACAGCCTGACGACAAGAACGACTGGGTCGTGGCCCATGACCTGAACCCGCAGAAGGCGCGGATCCTGGCAATGGTCGCAATGACCAAGACCCAGGACAGCAAAGAGCTGCAGCGGATCTTCTGGGAATACTGATCGGCATGCACCTCGGGCTGGCGTGTTGAACATACCGGCCCATCGCGGGGCCAGCCCGCCCCCACAGGTCTGCGGTGACTTTGTGGGAGCGGGCTGGCCCCGCAATACCTTCGATGGAACCAATCCCTCTACCACGGTCTTATACGGCTTTCATCCTACCTGCTGTTGCGAAATGACTTACAGTGAAATACTGTATGCACATACAGCAAAACAAGGAACAGCCCCGTGGCCAAACCCTCCGCGTCGCCAAGCAGTTATGAACTACTGGGTCAGCGCATCCAGAAGATCATCAACAGCCCCACCGCCCAGCGCAGCCGCGCCGCCCTGATCTTCCGCCTGGAGCAAGAATCGCCCGACGACTGGGCCACGCTGCTCGAGGAAATCGCCGAGAACGACAACGTCACCCTCGCCCACCGCGACGATGGCGGCGTGCAGGTGTTCTGGACCGTGCCGAAGGAAGACTGATTGCACATGAGAGTTTCGCTTTTCGCTGCCTGCCTGCTGCTGCTTACACCCCTCGCCCACGCCGACGCCCCGCGCACCTTCCAGGAAGCCAAGAAGGTCGCCTGGAAGCTGTACGCGCCGCAGTCCACCGAGTTCTATTGCGGCTGCAAGTACCAGGGCAACAAGGTCGACCTGGCGTCCTGCGGCTATGCGCCGCGCAAGAACCTCAACCGTGCCTCGCGCATCGAGTGGGAGCACATTGTCCCGGCCTGGCAGATCGGCCACCAGCGCCAGTGCTGGCAGGACGGCGGGCGCAAGAACTGCTCGCGCAACGACAAGGTCTACCAGCGGGCCGAGGCCGACCTGCACAACCTGGTGCCGAGCATCGGCGAGGTCAACGGCGACCGCAGCAACTTCAGCTTCGGCTGGTTGCCCGAGCAGCATGGCCAGTACGGCAGTTGCCTGACCCAGGTCGACTTCAAGGCCAAGAAGGTCATGCCACGCCCGTCGATCCGCGGGATGATCGCGCGCACCTACTTCTACATGAGCAAACAGTACGACCTGCGCCTGTCCAAACAGGACCGCCAGTTGTTCGAGGCCTGGAACAAGACCTACCCGCCGCAGGCCTGGGAACTGCAGCGCAACCAGCAAGTGGCATGCGTGATGGGGCGCGGCAACGCCTTCGTCGGCCCGGTCAACCTCAAGGCCTGCGGCTGAAGGCCTTCAGGCCAGCGTCTGCAGGTAGGCGCTGGCCTGCTGGTAACGGCAGAGCCGGGCCACATCTGCCGGGCCTGGGCAGGGGATGCGCGAAAGGTCGCTGTTGTCGGCCAGGTCCGCCAGCTTCACCTGGCGCGCCAAGGGGTCCACACCCAGGCGAATGACGAACGCCTCGTAGCTTTCGCCCTCGCGCCGGCTCAGCGCCAGCAGCGCGGCGAGGATTTTCAGCGGGAAGCCTTCACGGGCGAGGTCGGCCAGGGTCAGCGGCGTGTCTTCCAGCACATCGTGCAACACCGCGACGATGCGCTGCTCGGGGGTGATCACCCGCCCCATCACCCGCAGCGGGTGAAGGATGTAAGCCGCCCCGCCTTTGTCGAACTGCCCTTCGTGTGCCTTGATGGCCATCGCGATGGCCCGCTCCAGCGTCGCCATGAGGCGCTCCCCCACTCAACCCGCGCACTAGACAGCATAGCCGCTGCGCCACAGGCATGTTCACCCGGCGCCAGCGCGTCATGCCGGCGGGCTTGCGCCGCCGCAGCCCAAGCTTTTGCCAGCCTTAGGTTTTTTAAGGCTCATGAGCACAAATTTACTAATTTCTCGATCCCCGCCCGCGCCGCATCATCGCGCCAACAAGAACGCGTCGCCCCTTGCCGGCACGCACCCGGGCAGCACCCGATGCCCCACCTTGCCTTGGAGTCAGTCATGACCAGTGCAGCCAATTCGGCACCCCTCATCGAGAAACACACGATCGGCTACGTGCCGCCGCAAGACCGCCATGGAAAGGTAAGGGATCTGTTCACACTGTGGTTCGGCGGCAACATCGCGCCGCTGCCCATCGTCACCGGCGCGCTGGGCGTGCAGTTGTTCCACCTCAACCTGGTGTGGGGCATCGTCGCCATCCTGGTCGGCCATCTGCTCGGCGGCGTGCTCATGGCCCTGCATTCGGCGCAGGGCCCGCAAATGGGCATCCCGCAGATGATCCAGAGCCGCGCCCAGTTCGGTTCGCTCGGCGCCCTGCTGGTAGTGGTGATCGCCGGGGTGATGTACATCGGCTTCTTCGCCTCCAACATCGTCCTGGCCGGCAAGTCGCTGCATGGCGTGGTCGAGACGGTGCCGGTTTCCGTGGGCATCGTCATCGGCGCATTGGGCTCCGGCATCATCGGCATCATCGGCTACCGCTTCATCCACGTGCTCAACCGCATCGGCACCTGGGTGCTGGGCATCGGTATCGTGGTCGGCTTCGGTTACATCTTCAGCCACGTGCAGAGCGACGACTTCCTCACCCGTGGCGGCTTCAACCTGGCCGGCTGGCTGGCCACCGTGTCCCTGGCGGCGCTGTGGCAGATCGCCTTCGCGCCCTACGTGTCGGACTACTCGCGCTACCTGCCGGCCGACGTGAAGGTTTCCTCGACCTTCTGGACCACCTACCTGGGCTCGGCCCTGGGCTCGAGCCTGTCGTTCATCTTCGGCGCGGTGGCGGTGCTGGCGATTCCTGCCGGGATGGACACCATGGACGCAGTCAAGCTTGCCACCGGCACCCTCGGCCCACTGATGCTGGTGCTGTTCCTGCTCAGCGTGATCAGCCACAACGCCCTCAACCTGTACGGCGCGGTGCTGTCGATCATCACCCTGGTGCAGACCTTCGCCTACCGCTGGATCCCCACTGCCAAGAGCCGCGCCGTGCTGTCGCTGCTCGTCCTGGCGGCCTGCTGCGTGGTGGCGGTGTTCGCCTCGGCGGACTTCATCGGCCACTTCGTCGACATGGTGCTGGTGTTGCTGGTGGTGCTGGTGCCGTGGACGGCGATCAACCTGATCGACTTCTATGTCATCCACAAGGGCGACTACGACATCGACTCGATCTTCAAGGTCGACGGCGGCATCTACGGCCGCTACAACCCCCAGGCGCTGATCGCCTATGCGGTGGGTATAGTGGTGCAGATCCCGTTCATGAACACGCCGCTGTACGTCGGGCCGGTGTCCGAGCACATCAACGGCGCCGACCTGTCGTGGCTGGTGGGGCTGGCGATCACCTCGCCGCTGTACTGGTGGCTGGCCAGCCGCGACAGTGCGTATCGCCGTCGGCAGATGGGTGCAAAGCTGGCGGCGGGGGTTTGATCCTGCCAGGCCGAATGCCGATCAGAAGACCCGCCTAGGCGGGTCTTCTGTCGTCAATGCCAGCCACCACGACTCAGGCGGCAAACCCTAGCGCTCGCTACGGAGCATTTCCTTCGGCACATACTTGCCAATCTCATACTTGCCAATCGCCGCCCGGTGCACCTCATCCGGCCCGTCGGCCAGGCGCAGGGTGCGCTGCATCGCGTACATGTAGGCCAGCGGGAAATCACCGCTCACCCCTGCCCCGCCATGGATCTGGATCGCCCGGTCGATCACCTTCAGTGCCACGTTTGGCGCCACCACCTTGATCTGGGCGATCTCGCTGCGGGCCACCTTGTTGCCGACGGTGTCCATCATGTACGCGGCCTTCAGGGTCAGCAGCCGGGCCATGTCGATCTCCATCCGCGAGTCGGCGATCTTGTCGACGTTGCCACCCAGCCGTGCCAGCGGCCGGCCGAAGGCAGTGCGTTCGACCGAGCGCTTGCACATCAGCTCCAGGGCGCGTTCGGCCATGCCGATCGAACGCATGCAATGGTGGATGCGCCCAGGCCCGAGGCGGCCCTGGGCGATCTCGAAGCCACGGCCCTCGCCGAGGAGCACGTTCTCGTAAGGCACTCGCACGTTCTCGAACAACACTTCGGCATGGCCGTGGGGCGCGTCGTCGTAGCCGAACACCGGCAGTGGGCGGACGATCTTCACGCCGGCTGCGTCGGTGGGCACCAGGATCATCGAGTGCTGTTGATGACGCTGGCCGTCGGGGTTGGACAGGCCCATGAAGATCATCACCTTGCAGCGCGGGTCGCAGGCGCCGGAGGTCCACCACTTGCGGCCGTTGATTACCCACTCGTCACCGTCGCGCACGGCGGTGGCGGCCATGTTGGTGGCATCCGAAGAGGCCACGTCCGGCTCGGTCATGGCGAACGCCGAGCGGATCTCGCCGCGCAGCAGCGGCTCGAGCCACTGGCGCTTCTGCGCCTCGCTGCCGTAGCGCACCAACACTTCCATGTTGCCGGTGTCCGGCGCCGAGCAGTTGAACGGCTCGGGCCCCAGCAGCGAGCGGCCCATGATCTCGGCCAACGGCGCGTACTCAAGGTTGCTCAGCCCTGCGCCATATTCGGATTCGGGCAGGAACAGGTTCCACAGCCCTTCCTCGCGGGCCTTGGCCTTGAGCTCCTCCATGATCGCGGTAGGCTGCCAGCGGTCGCCCTCGGCGACCTGGCGCTCGAACACCGGCTCGGCCGGGTAGACGTATGCATCCATGAATGCGCTGACGCGCTCGCGCAGTGCCTGGACTTTGGGCGAATAGGCGAAATCCATCGGGGCTACCTTCCGTCAATGAAGAACATGGACCTGAGCCTAGAACAGCCACCCTTCATCCACCTAGTCTATTTTCTTCGTGTATAAACATTCATAACCAATATATGATCGATCCATAACTCCAACAAAGAGCGGCGCCCATGAACCTCAGCAAGGTCGACCTCAACCTGTTCATCGTCTTCGACGCGATCTACACCGAAGCCAACCTGACCCGCGCCGGGCAAATCGTCGGCATCACCCAGCCAGCAGTGTCCAACGCCCTGTCACGGCTGCGCGAGACGTTCAACGACCCGCTGTTCGTGCGCACCGCTCAGGGCATGGTGCCCACGCCCATGGCGCAGAACATCATCGGCCCGGTACGCAATGCGCTGTCGCTGCTGCGCACCTCGGTACAGGAAAGCCGCATCTTCACCCCGCTGCAGGCGAGCAAGACCTTCCGCATCAGCATGACCGACCTCACCGAGGCGGTGATCCTGCCGCCGCTGTTCCAGCGCCTGCGGCGGCTCGCCCCGGCACTGGTGATCGAGAGTTTCCTGTGCAAGCGCCGCGAGACCACCAAGGAACTGGCCGCCGGGCGCCTGGACTTCGCCGTCGACGCGCCGCTGAACACCGACCCTCAGGTGCGTCACGTCAAGCTCATGCAGGACCGCTACGTCTGCGCCATGCGCCCCGGCCACCCACACGCCGACAGCAAGCTGAGCCTGGACAACTACCTGGCCATGACCCACATCCATATCTCCAGCCGCCGCAACGGCCTGGGCTATGTGGACCTGGCCCTGGGCAAGATGGGCGTGCAACGCCGTGTCGCCCTGCGTTCGCAGCACTACCTGATGGCCTCCCAGGTACTGCAGCAGACCGACATGGTCATGACCGTGCCCGAGCGTTTCGCCCGCCGCCACCAGTTGCGCCACCAGCCCCTGCCGGTGGAGGTACCGGCGCTGGAGACTCACCTGTACTGGCACGAAAGCACCGATCAGGACCCGGCCAACCGCTGGATGCGCGAGCAGATTATCGAGCTGTGCGAGCGGGTGGTGGCCCAGGATGAGCAGGAACAGGCAAGCCCGGCAATCGCATCGGCCTGAGTCGCCTACACTGTCGATGATTGCCTCTGAACCCAGGAGCCACTCATGGACGACAGCCAACATGGCAAGCCACCGACCTTCTGGCAAATGCTGCAAAGCATCCTCGCCGCGGCGTTTGGCGTGCAAAGCGGCAAGAACCGCGCCCGCGACTTCACCTATGGCAAGGCCAGCCATTTCATCGTGATGGGGACGGTGTTCACGCTGATCTTCATCTTCGTGCTGATCGGTCTGGTGCAGCTGGCGATGCACCTGACGGCGCGCTAGTCGCGCCGGGCAATACTGCTTGGCTAAACGCAATCCGCCCGCGGATATCCCTTCCGCGGGCGGTTCAGGTGTATCTCACGGTCTTGAGCAGTTATCCGCTATTGATGGCTGACCCAGTACACCGCGGTGACCACCACCAGCACGATCAGGCACAGGATCGCCCAGGCATCGACACTGCTGTCAGCTTTGCGGACCTTGGTAGAGTTTCCCATTGCATTGCCTCTTGTAGTGGTTATGGGAATGCACTTCACAAGCAGCAGTTAAGTTCAGCAATGCCCTTCGCTCAAGCAGGGTCTTTCAATACTCGACGGGTGACGTGAGAAACGGGTAGCGGAAATCCGCCGGCCGCCCTTCGGCACTGAAACGGTGGAAGTCGATGCCGTGGTCATCCTGCTCCAGCAGCTTGAGCCAGCGCCGCGCCTTGGCCGGGTCGATCAGTTGCAGGGCGGGCGCGCTGTGCTCGCGCTGGCCGTCGCGATCCACTGCAAGCCCTTGGGCGTCGTCGTGCAACATGACCATGGCCCAGCCACCCAGGGTGAAGTGCCCGCCCATGAGCACGCTCAAACGCCCTTCGATTCGCGCGCGCAGTGCCTCGGGCGAGCTATTGACCGCACTGAACAGGGTGTCGCGCCCCGGCACCTTGCCCAACGCCTCGAACGCCTGCATGGCACCGAACGCCATCTGGTCGTTGGCCGCCCACACCAGGCGGGTGTCGGGGTATCGTTCGAGCAGCATCTGCGCCTGTTCAAAGGCGCGCTCGCGGCTCCAGCCGCCGTATACCACTTGGCGCAGGCGCACCCGGGGGAACTCGGCCAGTGCCCGGCGCATGCCCTGCACGCGCAGCTGCGAAGCCGGCGTGGTCTTGACCCCGGCGAAGGCCAGCAGGTCGACCGGCCCGGCTTCGGCAGGCAGTTGCGCCACCAGCGCCTTGAGCATCTGGTAGCCGGCCTCCTCGTCGTTGCTGACCAACGTGCCGAGTACTTCAGGATATTTGTCCGGCTGCGCCTGGACACTGTGTGCCTGGCTGTCGGTGAGGCCGTTGTTGACCAGGAACAGTTTGACCCCGGTGCCCCGCGACAAGCGGATGATCTCCGGCGCGACGTACAGCTCGTTGACCAGCACCAGGTAATCCGGGCGCTGCGGCCCTTGCAGTACCTCGCGAGCCTGGGTAAGGGCAAGGTCGGCGCGACGCTCGCTGTACTGCACGCGCAAGGTCATGCCCAGGTCGCTGGCGGCGGCCTCCATGAAACGTGAATAGTCAACCCAGAACGTTTCATCGGAGTAGCCCGGGTTGAGAAATACCACCGAAGCGGCCTGCGCGCTCGCTGCCAGTGGCAGGCTCAGGCACAGGCTCTGGCACAAGGCCTTGAGCATGCTGTTACTTCCCTGCGAAGCAAACCCCGGATTATAGCCCTGCGATGTACCGCAGCGGACAAATGCCAGTCAGTCTCACTTAGTCCAATTGGTTCTTTTCATATGCAAAAACATCACTTTAGCGCATAAACCCACTCTGCTATCGTTCCTCCGCTCCGCCCCGGAGTGCGCGGCCGTGCGCGCGATTAGCTGCATGCAGCCTGAGACAGGACTTATATGTACGTATACGACGAGTACGATCAGCGGATCATCGAGGACCGCGTCAAGCAGTTCCGTGATCAGACCCGCCGCTACCTGGCCGGTGAGCTGAGCGAAGAAGAATTCCGCCCTCTGCGCCTGCAGAACGGCCTGTATATCCAACGTTTCGCGCCGATGTTGCGAGTCGCCGTGCCGTATGGCCAGCTGAACGCACGTCAGACCCGCATGCTGGCGAAGATCGCCCGCGACTACGACAAGGGCTATGCGCACATCAGCACGCGCCAGAACGTGCAGTACAACTGGCCGGCGCTGGAAGACATCCCTGAAATTCTCGCTGAGCTGGCCACCGTGCAGATGCACGCGATCCAGACCAGCGGCAACTGCCTGCGCAACGTCACCACCGACCAGTTCGCCGGTGTCGCCGCCGACGAGCTGGTCGACCCGCGCCCGTGGTGCGAGATCGTCCGCCAGTGGACCACCTTCCACCCGGAATTCGCCTACCTGCCACGCAAGTTCAAGATCGCCGTCAACGGTTCGAGCGACGACCGCGCCGCCATCGAAGTGCACGACATCGGCCTGGAGCCGGTGCGCAACGCCGCAGGCGAACTGGGCTTCCGCGTCTTGGTCGGTGGCGGCCTGGGCCGCACTCCGGTGATCGGCGCGTTCATCAACGAGTTCCTGCCCTGGCAGGACCTGCTCAGCTACCTGGACGCCATCCTGCGCGTGTACAACCGTTACGGTCGTCGTGACAACAAGTACAAGGCGCGGATCAAGATCCTGGTCAAGGCCCTCACCCCGGAAGTGTTCGCCGAGAAGGTCGAGGCCGAGATGGTCCACCTGCGTGGCGGCAACACCACCTTGACCGAGGCCGAAGTACAGCGCGTCGCCCGCCACTTCGTCGATCCCGAGTACCTGGCCCTGAACAACACCGACTTCAGCGCGCTGGACGCCGAGCACCCGGGCTTCGCCCGCTGGCGCTCGCGCAACACCCGCGCGCACAAGAAGCCGGGCTATGTTGCCGTGACCCTGTCGCTCAAGCCCACCGGCGTCGCCCCGGGCGACCTGACCGACAAGCAGCTCGACGCGGTCGCCGACCTGGCCGAGCGCTACAGCTTCGGCTACCTGCGCACCTCCCACGAGCAGAACATCATCCTCGCCGACGTCGAGCAGCGTCAGTTGCACGCGCTGTGGCTGGAGCTGCGCGAGCAAGGCTTCGCCACCCCGAACATCGGCCTGCTGACCGACATCATCTGCTGCCCGGGCGGTGACTTCTGCTCGCTGGCCAACGCCAAGTCGATCCCGATCGCCGAGTCCATCCAGCGCCGCTTCGACGACCTGGACTACCTGTTCGACATCGGCGAGCTCGACCTGAACATTTCCGGCTGCATGAACGCCTGCGGCCACCACCACGTCGGCCACATCGGCATCCTAGGCGTGGACAAGAAGGGCGAGGAGTTCTACCAGGTCTCGCTGGGCGGCAATGCCGCGCGCGACGCCAGCCTGGGCAAGATCCTCGGCCCTTCCTTCGCCCAGGACGACATGGCCGACGTGATCGAGAAGCTGATCAATGTGTACGTCGAGCGGCGCACTGAAGACGAGCGCTTCATCGACACCTACCAGCGGATCGGCATCGACCCCTTCAAGGAACGCGTCTATGCAGCGAATCATTAAGAACAACCAGATCGTCGACGAAACCTGGCACCTGCTGCCCAAGGACGTCTCGATCGACGAACTGACCAACTGCGACGACTACATCGTGCCGCTGCAGCTGTGGCGCGACCATCCGAGCCTGCTCAAGGCCCGCGACGGCGGCCTGGGCATCTGGCTGGACAGCGACGAAGAAGCCGAGGAAATCGGCGAGCACGTCGAGCACTTCCAGGTGATCGCCCTGAACTTCCCGGCCTTCACCGACGGGCGCAGCTATTCCAACGCGCGCCTGCTGCGTGACCGCTACAAGTTCAAGGGCGAGCTGCGCGCCATTGGCGACGTACTGCGTGACCAGCTGTTCTACATGGCCCGCTGCGGTTTCGACGCGTTCGCCATCCGTGCCGACAAGGACCCGGAAGACGCGCTGCAGAGCCTGAAGGACTTCTCGGTGACCTACCAGGGCGCCACCGACGAACCGCTGCCGCTGTTCCGCCGCCGCTGATCGTCGCTTGCAGTACTCCCGGCCCGCCTATGGCGGGCCGATTCGTTTCTGCGCCGGCAAGACGACCAGTCCGGATAGGCCGAGGAAAAATCCGAACGTTCACTCAGGTTTGCTAATGGCATGCCGATATCAGGGCATATCCTTTTCACTCCGCAAGGAAAGCGACGATGAGCCCAATCACCTCGGCACTGCGATTCACGCCGATCCAAACTCCACCCGCTCCCGCGCCGAACCTGATCGTTCGCCAGCCCACGAGCGTCGCCAGCGCCCCAGGCACCCAGGTCATCCTGGGCCAGGACACCCGCATTCCCGACAGTGAGACCTACACCTCGCGAGGCACGCTGGACAGCGCGCAGCCCAGCTACACCTGGGAACAGGACGGGCTGGACAAGCTGAGCATGTACATGTTCAGCGCGGTCAAGTCGTCCTCCACCGCTGCCCGCTTCCAGGGCCTGGGCAGCGCCCTGGTGGAGCAGCTGGCGGCCAGCGGCGGCCAGCGCGTCTCCCAGTCGGCCTTGCAGGTCAACGAGACCGACACCACCCCGCTGAGCCTGCAGCAGACACGCCTGCGCGAGTTCGCCAGCAATACCGTCACCCTCAGCCTCACCACCGCCTCCGGCGCCACGGTGAAACTGGGTTTGTTCAACGGTGAACGGGGCCTGGCGGTCGACGCCGAAGTCCAGGGCGGTGAGCTCAACGCCAACGAGCTCAAGGGCCTGGCTGCCCTGGCCGACGGTTTCCAGTCGGCGATCAATGGCTTGACCCGGCAACCGCCGAGCCTGCAGCTCGGCTCGCTGGTCAAGCTCGATCCGAGCCTGTTCAGCGGCCTGCAAATGAATGCCAAGCTGGACTTGCCCAGTGGTGGGCAACAGACCTTCGACCTGCGCCTGGACGGCTCCACCCGCAGCCTGAAACTCGATGGCCCGAGTGGCCAGGTACAGCTGGACCTCGACTCCCAGGGTGGCGCGCTGCTCGGCGGCAAGGCCCAGCGCCAGGCCGCCCTGGACAACTACCTGACCCAGTTCGACGAGGCGCAGAAGCGCGGCAAGGGCGATGCCCAACTGACCTCGCTGCTCAAGGATGCCTTCAGCCAACTGAACAGCATCGACGACAACAGCCCGCGCCCCGCGGGCCATAACGACGCGGTGAACACCTACAGCCGCGCGTTGCTCAGCGGCCTGGCCGACTTCAAGGCCTCGATCGTGCAACCGTCCAGCCGCCCGAACGCGCGACGCCTGGATGAGGAAGACCGCTTCGCCTACCAGGTGTCGCAATCGACCTCGACCAGCGGCCAAGGCACCACCATCGCCCGTCAGCAACGCCAGGAGGCCAAGCTGGATGCCGCCTGGCATTCGAGCCTGTCGTCTGCTGCCAAGCTCACCGAAGCGGATCCGTTCGACGAAAAGAACTACCGTTACCACACGCTCAGCGAAACGGCGAGCAGCACCACCGAACTGTCGTTCGTCGACAATGTGCTCAAGGAAGCCAAGGCCACCCAGGAGGCCACCAGCACCAAGCGCGTGCTCACCTACGAGGGTGGCAAGCTTGAGTCCGATGTCAGCACGCCCGAGTCGGTGAGCCGCTCGCGCAACCTGCTGAACCTGCTCGACGATCTGTTCAAGACCGATGAGAAGGCCCGGCGCAACGGCAGCCAGTACGACCTCGACGCGCAACTGGCGGCCCATGCCGGGCTGTGGCAGTTGCAAACCGACCCGGCGAAGATCCACGACTGACCGAGGCGCCGCCGCGCAGACAAGCCCACCCCTGCAAGGACTGCGGAAGCGGGCTCATCTGCGCGCGGCCTTGGCGCTCAGCGTAATGGCACGTAGATATCCGTCTGCCATTGTTCCAGCGGCGTCTGCGGATAGATGCTCAGGTAGTGGAAGAACAGCGGATGATCGCGCAGCTCCTCGCCACTGCCGGGTAGCCAGTCGCGGTAGATCGGGTAGATCGTCTCGCCGATGTGGTCCGGAGAGCCGACATGGCGCACCACTGCGCAGCGCCCCGCGGGCAGGCTCGACTCACAGACGCCTTGAGCGTTCGGCGCCACGGCCTCATGGATTTCCCCGCAGATGGCAAAGCGGAAGTCTTCCGGCGCGGTGGTGTCCGGATTGTTGTAGGGAATGCCGAAGCTGCGGCTGCTGGCCACGGGCGACTGCCCGCTGCTCATGCGCCAGTCGATGAACCGGCGCACGGTTTCGCTGACCTGGCTCGGCGGCCCCCGATGTTCGAGCGCGGCAAGGCGCACGGCGGCGAAATCGACGATTCGTACCTGCATGGTGATGCTCCTGGAAAAATGAGGAATGGCAAACACCGTATTCCATACCTGCCAGTCCGGCCGCCGGCGAAACGCGCTGGGCGCACGCCCGAAGGCCCGTCGAAACGCCCGGCTGAACGCTTCCGGACTTTCGAAGCCCGCCGCCAGCGCCGCGTCCAGCACCGAGTGTTCGGGCTGCCCGACCAACCGATGCGCGGCACGGCGCAGGCGCATCAGCTGCACATAACGGGCAACTGGGACGCCCACATAGGCACTGAACTGGCGGTGAAAATGAAACGCCGAAAAATGAGCCACGGCGCTCAAGGTTTCCACCGACAGGTCACCTTCGAGGTTGTCCTCGATATAGGTAAGTACGGTCTCGAACCGCTGCTGGTAAAGGGCATTGACTGACAAATCAGGTTGCTCCTGGAAATACGGCAGGCCACAGCTTCGTCGATCCAGCCATGGCCACGCCTAGCCGCACTTGCTCAATCACAACATCCTCCGGTAACGCTGGCCTGACTGCGATTATCGGCCTGCCCGGTCTTATCCAGCGTATCCCTCCACGGGTGATCGCCATTATTTTCACGCACCGATCACAACCCAACCCTCCATTCATGACTCCAGCTCAAAGGACCTTGGTTTGTCGAGGCCTTAATCAATTCCGCCGAACCCTGCACACTGCACTCATTCACTCGAGAGGAGCACATCCATGAGCATTCCATCCTTTGGCCTTGGCACATTCCGCCTCACCGGCCAGGCCGTCATCGACTCGGTCAGTGCGGCGCTGGAGCTGGGCTACCGCGCCATCGACACCGCGCAGATCTACAAGAACGAGGCCGAGGTCGGCCAGGCTATCGCCGCAAGCGGCGTGCCGCGCGACGAGCTGTTCATCACCACCAAGATCTGGGTCGACAACTACGCCGCCGACAAACTGATCCCCAGCCTGCGCGAGAGCCTGACCAAACTGCGCACCGAGCATGTCGACCTGCTGCTGATCCACTGGCCGGCGCCCGGCAACGGCGTCGAACTGCCCGAATACATGCAGGCCCTGGCCGAGGCCAAGCGCCAGGGCCTCACCCGCCAGATCGGCATCTCCAACTTCAATATCGAGCTGACCCGCCAGGCCATCCCCGTGGTCGGCCAGGGCGAGATCGCCACCAACCAGATCGAGCTCAGCCCGTATCTGCAAAACCGCAAGCTCACCGCCTTCCTCGCGGAACAAGGCATCACCACGACCTCCTACATGACCCTGGCCTATGGCAAGGTCCTGAAGGATCCGCTGCTGGCGCAAATCGCCGCCAAGCACAAGGCCACCGTGGCCCAGGTGGCCTTGGCCTGGGCATTGCAACTGGGCTACGCGGTGATCCCTTCATCGACCAAGCGCGAGAACCTGGCCAGCAACCTGCTCGCCCAGAGCCTGCGCCTGGACGCCGACGACATGGCGCGCATCGCCACCCTGGAGCGCGACGGCCGTGAAGTCAGCCCGGACGGCCTGGCGCCGGCCTGGGACTGATATCCTTCGGGCATATAGGCCCACCTCCCTGACTTCAAACGCTTTTTCGGAGCTCCCAATGAGCACGCTTTCCCCCAAACGGGTGCTGTTCGCCCTGGCCATCGGCGCCTTCGGCATCGGCACCACCGAGTTCACCCCCATGGGCCTGCTGCCGGTGATCGCCGATGGCGTCGGCGCCAGCATTCCCAGCGCCGGCATGCTGATCACCGCCTATGCCATCGGCGTGATGGTCGGCGCGCCGATCATGACCTTGCTGTTCAGCCGCTTCGGCAAGCGTGCCGCGCTGATGATGCTGATGGGCATCTTCACCCTCGGCAATCTGCTGTCGGCACTGTCGCCGGACTACTACACCCTGCTTGTCTCGCGCCTGATCACCAGCCTCAACCATGGCGCCTTCTTCGGCCTGGGCGCGGTGGTGGCCGCCAGCGTGGTGCCCCGGGACAAGCAGGCCAGCGCCGTGGCCACCATGTTCATGGGCCTGACCATCGCCAACATCGGCGGCGTGCCGGCCGCCACCTGGCTCGGCCAGCAGGTCGGCTGGCGCATGGCCTTTGCCGGCACCGCGGTGCTCGGCCTGCTGGCCATCGCCGCACTGTGGTATGCGCTGCCCAAGGGCGAGCGCGGCAACGTGCCTCATGTCCGCAAGGAGCTGGCGGTAATCGGCCGCCCCAACGTGCTGCTGGCCATGGCCACCACCGTGCTCGGCGCAGGCGCCATGTTCACCCTGTACACCTATGTCGCCCCGGTGCTCGCCGAACTGACCGGCGCCTCCGCCAGCTTCGTCACCTTCGGCCTGGTGCTGATCGGCGTCGGCTTTACCCTGGGCAATAGCCTGGGCGGCAAGCTGGCTGACTGGTCGCTGGACGGCGCCGCCAAAATATTCCTCGGTGCACTGGCAGCGATCATGTTGCTGATGCCGCTGGTGCTGGGCAGCCCTGTCGGCGCTGCGCTGGCGCTGTTGGTCTGGGGGATGTTCACCTTCGCCGTGGTTCCGCCGCTGCAGATGCGGGTGATGATCGCCGCAGCCGAAGCGCCGGGGCTGGCGTCGTCGATCAACGTCGGCGCGTTCAACCTGGGCAATGCCGTGGGCGCGGCCCTGGGCGGCGCGGTGATCAGCCTGGATCTGGGCTACGCGGCGGTGCCGATGGCCGGCGGCCTGCTGGCGGCGGCCGGGTTGCTGCTGGTGTGGCTGGGCGGGCGTGGCAAGGCCACCGACGCGGTCTTGGGCAAACCGGCCTGAGACAGGCGACACCCACTAAAACGCCGCCATCCCCGAGGGATGGCGGCGTTTTTGCGTTGCACCCGCAGGCGGTCAGGCCGGGGCCGAAGTGCGGATCAGGTGATCGAAGGCGGCCAGCGAAGCCTTGGCGCCCTCGCCCACGGCGATGACGATCTGCTTGTACGGCACCGTGGTCACGTCACCGGCGGCGAACACACCCGGGATACTGGTCTGGCCCTTGGCGTCGACGATGATCTCGCCGCGCGGCGACAGCTCCACGGTGCCCTTGAGCCAGTCGGTGTTCGGCAGCAAGCCGATCTGCACGAAGATGCCTTCCAGTGCCAGGTCGTGCAACGCATCGGTGGCGCGGTCCTTGTAACGCAGGCCGGTGACCTTCTCGCCATCGCCGAGCACTTCGGTGGTCAGCGCGCTGGTGATCACCTTGACGTTCGGCAGGCTGTGCAGCTTGCGCTGCAGCACGGCATCGGCACGCAGCTGGCTGTCGAACTCGATCAGGGTCACCTGGGCAACGACACCGGCCAGGTCGATGGCCGCTTCCACGCCGGAGTTGCCGCCACCGATCACCGCCACGCGCTTGCCCTTGAACAGCGGGCCATCACAGTGCGGGCAGTAGGCCACGCCGCGAGCGCGGTATTGCTGCTCGCCCGGCACGTTCATTTCACGCCAGCGGGCACCGGTGGCCAGGATCACCGTCTTGGCCTTGAGCGAGGCGCCCCCGGCCAGGCGCACTTCGTGCAGGCCGCCGCCGGTGGCCGGGATCAGTGCTTCGCCGCGCTGCAGGTTCATGATGTCGACGTCGTACTGCTTGACGTGCTCTTCCAGGGCCGTGGCCAGCTTCGGCCCTTCGGTCTCCTGCACCGAGATGAAGTTCTCGATGGCCAGGGTGTCGAGCACCTGCCCACCGAAACGCTCGGCAGCAACACCGGTACGAATGCCCTTGCGCGCAGCGTAGATGGCCGCGGCAGCACCGGCCGGGCCACCGCCGACCACCAGCACGTCGAAGGCGTCCTTGGCATTGATCTTCTCGGCCTGGCGGACACCGGCATTGGTGTCGATCTTGCCGAGGATCTCTTCCAGGCCCATACGCCCCTGGCCGAACACTTCGCCGTTCAGGTAGACGCTCGGCACCGCCATGATCTTGCGGTTTTCCACTTCATCCTGGAACAGCGCACCATCGATGGCCACATGGCGCACGTTGGGGTTGAGCACCGCCATCAGGTTCAGCGCCTGGACTACGTCCGGGCAGTTCTGGCACGACAGCGAGAAGTAGGTTTCGAAGGTGAACTCGCCTTCCAGCGCCTGGATCTGCTCGATCACTTCGGCACTGGCCTTGGAGGGGTGGCCACCGACTTGCAGCAGCGCCAGCACCAGGGAAGTGAATTCGTGGCCCATGGGGATGCCGGCAAAGCGCAGGCTGATGTCGGCGCCCGGGCGGTTCAGCGAGAACGAAGGCCGACGGGCGTCGGTGCCGTCCGCGGCGAAGGTAATCAGGTTCGACAGGCCGGCGATTTCCACCAGCAGGTCGTGCAATTCGCGGGACTTCGCGCCGTCGTCGAGGGAAGCAACGATCTCGATCGGCTGGGTGACCCGCTCCAGGTAGGTTTTCAGTTGCGATTTAAGCGTGGCGTCCAACATACGGGCGATTCCTTTTTCAAAACTCGGATACAAAAACGCCCAGGCGAGATCGCCCGGGCGTTTTTACGGGGCGGTAACTGCTTCAGCTTTGGCGGCTGCCTACCGCCCGCGATTGGCGCATGATCAAAGGCTTCGCTTTAGATCTTGCCGACCAGGTCCAGGGACGGTGCCAGAGTGGCTTCGCCTTCTTTCCACTTGGCCGGGCAGACTTCGCCTGGGTGCGCGGCGACGTACTGGGCAGCCTTCACTTTACGCAGCAGCTCGGCAGCATCGCGGCCTACACCACCGTCGTTCAGTTCGACGATCTTGATCTGGCCTTCCGGGTTGATCACGAAGGTACCGCGATCGGCCAGGCCGGCTTCCTCGATCAGCACGTCGAAGTTGCGCGAGATGACGTGGGTCGGGTCACCGATCAGCGGGTACTTGATCTTGCCGATGGTGTCCGAGGTGTCGTGCCAGGCTTTGTGGGTGAAGTGGGTGTCGGTGGACACGCCGTAGATTTCCACGCCCAGTTTCTGGAACTCGGCGTAGTTGTCGGCCAGGTCGCCCAGTTCGGTCGGGCAGACGAAGGTGAAGTCGGCTGGGTAGAAGAATACGACGGACCACTTGCCTTTCAGGTCGGCTTCGCTGACCTGGACGAACTCGCCGTTGTGGTAGGCGGTGGCGTTGAACGGTTTGACCTGGCTGTTGATGATAGGCATGAGAGACGCTCCTTCATGGATTGAATTTCAATGGGTTGAAATCAGTTGACGGAGAGAATCCTAACCGCTGGTCCCGTTAAAGGCTCATTGGCAAAGCTCATGCTTGCGATTGGTTTTGGCTATAAGGCGCGATTATTAATAGAAGGGATTGGGCTGAGCAAAGGATTGCGCGGGGTCAAAAGCATCGCGGGGCAAGCCCGCTCCCGCGCCCGGCGATAACTGGCGTGGGAGCGGGCTTGCCCCGCGAGAAGGCGTATCAGCGAGTGACGGTACGCATGGTCACGAACTCTTCGGCGGCGGTCGGGTGCACGCCGATGGTCTCGTCGAACTGCTGCTTGGTCGCGCCGGCCTTCAGGGCGATCCCCAGCCCCTGGATGATTTCACCGGCATCCGGGCCGACCATGTGGCAGCCCAGGACCTTGTCGGTCTCGGCGTCGACCACCAGCTTCATCAAGGTCTTCTCCTGGATGTCGGTGAGGGTCAGCTTCATCGCCCGGAAGCGGCTCTCGAAGATCTGCACCTTGTGGCCGGCGGCCAGCGCCTGCTCCTCGGTCAGGCCCACAGTACCGATCGGCGGCTGGCTGAACACCGCTGTCGGGATGTTCTGGTAATCGACAGGCCGGTACTGCTCAGGCTTGAACAGACGTCGGGCCACAGCCATGCCTTCGGCCAGGGCCACCGGCGTCAGTTGCACCCGGCCGATCACATCGCCGATGGCCAGGATCGATGGCTCGGTGGTCTGGAACTGCTCATCGACACGGATGAAACCACGCGGATCCAGCTCCACCCCGGTGTTTTCCAGGCCCAGGTTGTCCAGCATCGGCCGCCGCCCGGTGGCGTAGAAGATGCAATCGGCCACCAGCTCGCGACCATCCTTGAGGGTAGCCTTGAGGCTGCCGTCGTCGAGTTTGTCGATGCGCTGGATATCGGCGTTGAACTGAAGGTCCATGCCGCGCTTTTCCAGTTCTTCCTTCAGGTGCGTGCGCACCGAGCCGTCGAAACCGCGCAGGAACAGGTCGCCGCGATACAGCAGCGTGGTAGCGGCGCCCAGACCCTGGAAGATACCGGCGAACTCCACGGCGATATAACCGCCCCCCACTACCAGTACTCGACGTGGCAATGCCTTGAGGTAGAAGGCTTCGTTGGAGGTGATCGCCAGCTCCTTGCCGGGGATGTCGGGCACCTGTGGCCAGCCACCGGTGGCGATGAGGATGGTGGCGGCCGTGTAGCGCTGGCCCTCGACCTCCACTTCATTGGCGCCGGTGATCCGGGCATGTCCCTGCAGCAGGGTGACGCCACTGTTGACCAGCAAGTTGCGATAGATGCCGTTGAGGCGCTCGATCTCGCGGTTCTTGTTGGCGATCAACGTACCCCAGTCGAAATGCCCCTCCTCGAGGGTCCAACCGAAGCCGGCGGCCTGTTCCAGCTCGTCGGCCACATGGGCGCCGTACACCAGCAGTTTCTTCGGCACGCAGCCGACGTTGACGCAGGTGCCCCCCAGGTAACGGCTCTCGGCCACCGCCACCTTGGCACCGAAGCCCGCGGCGAATCGCGCCGCGCGCACACCGCCGGAACCGGCGCCAATCACGAACAGATCAAAATCATAGGCCATGCATTCAGTCTCCTAGGCAGGCGCCCAGCATAGCGCCGTTACCTGCCACAGACAAAAAAGCCACCCCGAGGGGTGGCTTCTGGACCTGCCGGGCGAACTCAGTACGCCTTGCCAGTCTTGTAGTAGTTCTCGAAGCAGAAGTTGGTCGCGTCGATGTAACCCTCGGCGCCACCGCAGTCGAAACGCTTGCCCTTGAACTTGTAGGCGATCACGCAGCCATCCTTGGCCTGTTGCAGCAGGGCGTCAGTGATCTGGATCTCGCCGCCCTTGCCAGGTTCGGTGTTGGCGATGATGTCGAAGATGTCCGGAGTCAGGATGTAGCGACCGATGATCGCCAGGTTCGACGGTGCGTCTTCCGGTTTGGGCTTCTCGACCATGTTGGTCACGCGGTAGATGTCGTCACGGATCATTTCGCCGGCGATCACACCGTACTTGTTGGTTTCCTGCGGGTCGACTTCCTGGATGGCAACGATCGAGCAGCGGTACTGCTTGAACAGCTTGACCATCTGGGTCAATACGCCGTCACCTTCCGGGTTGACGCACAGGTCGTCGGCCAGCACCACGGCGAACGGCTCGTCGCCGATCAGCGGGCGGCCGGTCAGGATCGCGTGGCCCAGGCCTTTCATTTCGGTCTGGCGGGTGTAGGAGAACGAGCACTCGTCGAGCAGGCGACGAATGCCGACCAGGTACTTCTCCTTGTCGGTGCCCTTGATCTGGTTTTCCAGCTCGTAGCTGATGTCGAAGTGGTCTTCCAGGGCGCGCTTGCCACGGCCGGTGACGATGGAGATCTCGCTGAGGCCAGCGTCCAGCGCTTCTTCAACGCCATACTGGATCAGTGGCTTGTTGACCACCGGCAGCATTTCCTTGGGCATGGCTTTGGTAGCAGGCAGGAAGCGGGTGCCGTAACCGGCTGCCGGGAACAAGCATTTCTTGATCATATACGTCCTTAACAAGGGCTTTGCGTACGAAATTCGGCGCAGTCTAATCAGGCGGCGGTCACCTTACAATGCCCCCCGCGCTGGCCGATGCCATCATAGAGATATTCCAGTGTAGATAGTTCCTGAAGGCCGTGAATTTTAAGCGCCTGGCGGCGTCATGGCGGGACGGGCCCGCCCCCACGATCATCCCTTGCCGGGCGTGGGAACGGGCTTGCCCCGCGAGGGTTTCAGCTCAACCGCCGATCCCCTGCCCGATCAACACGCCATCGACTTTCTGCCCATACAGGTTGACCCCGTCATTGGCATGGAACTTCAGCCGGGTCTTCTCGATCGAGCCTTCGACCAGGCGCGGATCCTGCGGCCGCTCATGGCGATTGATCCAGGCTGCCACGTCCCAGGCCTGCTGGTCACTCAGGCTGCCGGGCTTGCCCAACGGCATGTTGTACTTGATGAACGACGCCGCCGTGTTGATCCGGTGCATGCCGGCCCCCCAGTTGTACGAATCCTTGCCCCACAGCGGCGGCATCACGTACTCCCCCGCCACCTTCTGCCCTTCGCCGTTGCCGCCGTGACAGATCGCGCATTGTTCTTCATACACCTGCTTGCCGCGCTTGAAGTCGTAGCCATCCTTGGGCTTCGGCACTTCCGGGTAGCCGCGACCGGCGATCTCCACTCCCGTCGGCGCCTGGGTCGACAACCAGTAGGCATACACGCTCAGGGCGGTCATCTGCGGGCTTTCGGCCGCCGGCGGCTTGCCGTTCATGCTGAAGGTGAAGCAGCCCTGGATGCGTTCGGCGAAGGTGTTGACCTTGTCGTTTTTCTTGCGGTACGCGGGGTACATCGGATAGGCGCCCCAAAGCGGCGCGGAATGAAACAGGCGGCCCTGGTCGAGGTGGCAGTTGCTGCAGTTCAGGCCATTGCCGACGGCTTCGGGCATCAGCCTGCGGGTATCGACGAACAGCGCATGCCCTTCGCGGACCATCTTGCCGAAGGCGTTGTCCGGAATGGCGCTTTCCGCGGGCGGCACGAATTGCGGGGCGGCCTGCACGCCCGGCACCTTGAGCTGGGACTGGTCTTCCATGGCAATAGGGGCGGCCTGGGCAGTGCCCATGGCCAGCAGCAACAGGGTTGGCATAAGGGTCTTCATGGCTTGACCTCCTGGCTTGCCGGCTGTGCGAAGTAGTCGGCAACTGCCTTGACCTCGGCATCGGTCATCGCTTTGGCGACATCCACCATCAGCTGGTTGGGGTCGTTGCTGCGGCTACCATCGCGCCAGGCGTTGAGCTGTGCCACCAGGTAGCTGGCCGGCTGCCCGGCCAACGGCGGGAAGTGCTCGCCGACACCGCTGCCACCCGGGCCATGGCACTGCACGCAACCGGGAATCTTGCGGCTCCAGTCGCCGTAGATGGCCAGGCGGGCCACCGGATCGGTGGTGATCTGCTGACGCCGCGTGTCAGGTGCGGCATCGGCCGGCAGCTTGGCCAAATAGGCGCTGATCGCTTCGATTTCGGTATCGTCCAGGGCCTTGGCCAGCGGCTCCATCACCGCCTGCTTGCGGCTGCCACTGCGAAAGTCCTGCAATTGCTTGCTCAGATAGCCGGCGGGCAGGCCGGCAAGGCGGGGAAAGCCGGCGGCGGCGATGCCTTTGCCGTCCGCGCCATGGCAGCCAAGGCAGGCCATGGCGGCGGGATTCTGCCCGCCCTGGTTGAAGATTTTCTGGCCGTCGGCAGCGTGCGCCGAGGGCCAGGCCAAGATCAGCAGGCTGCCGATCACGACATGGCTCAGGGGTTTCATCACGGAGGCTCCATTTCCTTGTTATAAGCTTAGGCTCAAACGATATAAGCCCAGAAATACTAGGCCTATTCCCCGGCCTGCGACAACGTGCCACCGGGAAGGAAAATGGCAATACGCCAGCTAATTGCCGATTAACTGAGCTGGATCAAGAACCAGAGATGCATTGGGTGGCGGCCGTGCGCACATCGCCCAGGCGCAGCGGGAAGTTGTTCAACCGCTCGTAGACCTTGATCGCGCTGCCGCTGCCGCGCTTGTCGATATCGAGCAGCGCCGCCGGGCCCACGCCAGCCGTCAGCTTCTGCGGCACGGTCAGGCGCAGGTTTTCACCACGCACCTCCTCTTGCAACGGATCGCGCGTTTCAGCCAGCTTGCGCTTCACGCAGTCGGCGTATTCACGTGGCGTCTTGCCAGAGATCACGTCCAAGGTGGCGTGGGACTGCTCGAGTTCCGTCACGCTGACACAGCCTCCCAATGCCAGCACCGCTGCCGCTACTACCCATTTCATGCACACACTCTCCAACTTCAAAGTCATCCTCTGACCACGTCCAGGCGTTTTTGCTCCCACGTCTGGCGGAAATCTCCTTGGCTTGGTCAGCCCGGGCGCAAGTGTAACCTCACATCGTGATATCTTTCGCGTTTGCAGAAACAATCCTTGCGGAGCGCCCCATGAAATTCGTACACCAGCGCGAACACCTGAACGAGGACGACATCGTCGTCATCGAGTGTTCCCAGCGCTGCAACATCCGCCTGATGAACGACGCCAACTTCCGCAGTTTCAAGAATGGCGGCCGGCATACCTACCACGGCGGCCACTTCGAGAAATTCCCGGCGAAGATCACCGTACCCAGCACCGGTTTCTGGAACATCACCATCGACACCGTGACCACCCGCCCAATCTCCGTGACGCGCAAGCCAACCCTGACCCACAAGATCAAGATCATTCGTCGCTCGTCGTCGAAACTCGGATGAGACCAGCATGACCCAGACCATCAAGTACGTGATCAAGTACAAGCTCGACGGCGAACGCCGCTGGGATTTCGCCCTGATGACCGACGCTTCCATGGCGCAGGCGCAGGAAGCCCTGCGCAAGATCCATGGCGACGACGCCGACAAGATCAGCGACATCCAGGTCAGCAAGGCCCTGTAGCCACTCTGGATCCCACCGCACTCAAGGAGTCGCCCATGAGCACCTGGCCAGACCGCCGCATCCTCGACCTGCTGAACATCGAGCTGCCTATTCTCCAGGCGCCCATGGCCGGCGCCACCGGCTCAGCCATGGCCATTGCCGTCGGTCATGCCGGAGGCCTGGGCGCCCTGCCCTGCGCCATGCTCTCCAGCGAGCAGCTGCGTGGCGAGATCGAAGCCTTTCGCAGCGCCTGCCAGGGTCCGCTCAACCTGAACTTCTTCTGCCACCAACCGCCGGCGCCAGACCCCGAGCAAGACGCTCGCTGGAAACAGGCGCTAAAGCCCTTCTACGAGGAAGTCGGCGCGGACTTCGAGGCGCCGACGCCGGTGTCCAATCGCGCGCCCTTTGACGAACAAAGCTGCAAGCTGGTGGAGGAACTGCGCCCGGAAGTGGTCAGCTTCCACTTCGGCCTGCCAGCGCCGGCGCTGCTGGAGCGGGTCAAGGCGGCAGGTGCCAAGGTGCTGTCCAGCGCCACCACGGTGGAGGAAGCGATCTGGCTGGAACAGCATGGCTGCGACGCGATCATCGCCATGGGCTATGAAGCCGGCGGCCATCGCGGCATGTTCCTCAGCAGCGACATCACCAGCCAGATCGGCACCTTCGCCCTGGTGCCGCAGATCGTCGACGCGGTGAGCCTGCCGGTGATCGCGGCAGGCGGCGTGGCTGATCACCGCGGCCTGCTTGCCGCCCTGGCCCTGGGCGCCTCAGCGGTGCAGATCGGCACCGCCTACCTGTTCTGCCCCGAGGCCAAGGTGTCCCCAGCCCACCGTCACGCCCTGGACAGCGCCTCCGCCAGCGATACCGCGCTGACCAACCTGTTCACCGGCCGCCCGGCCCGCGGCATCAACAACCGCCTCATGCGCGAGCTAGGCCCGATGAGCGCCCTGGCCCCACGCTTCCCGTTGGCCGGCGGCGCGCTCATGCCGCTGCGCGCGATCAGCGACCCGCAAGGCAACAGTGATTTCAGCAACCTGTGGGCCGGGCAGGCGTTACGCCTGGGAAGGCACCTGGGTGCAGAGAAACTGACCCGCGAAATTGCAGGTGAGACCCTGAAGCGGCTTGTCCGGTGAACGCGACACGTTCATAGAATGCCCCTTGCCGCAAAAAACCGGCGTGCGGCGGTATACTCGCCAGCCTTCGAACCTCGCCCGGAAAACCGCCATGCAGCAAGTCCTGCTCATCGTCGATGTGCAATCCACCTTCAGCCCCTCCGAGAAACTGGTGGATGGCATCCGCGTGCTGTCGGCGCATATCCCCACCATCGCCTCGGTCGAGCTGCACGACGAGCAGGTCACGCCTTTCCAGCGCCAGCTCGGTTGGCACCCGGCCAGCGAGGACGTGGCCCTGGTCGAGGCGGACAAGGTGTTCGTCAAGCATGGTTACAGCCAGACCGCCGAGACCCTCGACCACATCAAAAGCCTCGGCGTCGAACGGGTGCTGGTCTGCGGGCTGCAGACCGAGACCTGCGTGCTGGCCGCAGGCTTCGCCCTGTTCGATGCAGGCCTTACCCCGACACTGGTCACCGACCTGACCATGGGTTCCTCGCTGGACCGCTCCGGGCAGTTGGGCATCGACCTGTGGAAGCACCATTTCGGTCACGTCACCACCGCCGCCGAGGTGCTGGCCGGGCTGCACGCCCATCGAGAGGTTCCACGCCCCTCGAATACATAGTGATCGTTGTGCAGCCAGCCCGGCCGTTATCCGCAGCGCAAGCTCGCGCCTGTCGTCTCAGACGGCCATGAGATCAAGGGCACTCGCAGGTGGAAGGCCCGAACACAGGTCCCGCGCAAGGATCTTCGCCCGGGCCGAACACCGGGCACGACGCCTGAGCCGTCACGGAAAAGCCCCACAGCAGCAGTACAGCCAACATGACTTTCTTCATGGGTAAACTCCTGGTCAATGATTGATTCTTCCCTGCACCTTCGCGGTGATCAGCGCTCGCACACGCAGGTCGTCGGGCCCAGCACCGGGCCGGCACAAGGGTCCTCCCACGGCCCCAGCACCGCGCAATCGGCCTGCGCCGTCATCGAGCACATCCACAGCAGTATCGCGCCTGCCAGCATTTTCCTGTTCATCCAACCCTCCTTGGGTCTATCCCTGACAATCCTTCCCCGACGGGCGACAACCGCTCGCCGGGCCCGCAACAGCTAAGACCAACCCTGTTCAGTGCGCAACTGTGGTGCATCGTCGCAGCTGAAGGTCGGTAAAGCGGCAAGGACTAAACGCGAACCGTGCAGGACGCTGATCGAAAAAGAAAGGGCCGCTTTGCGCGGCCCTTGCCATTCAAGACGTGATCAGTTGTACAACCCAGCCGCCCTCGCCCGTGCGGCATGCAGCTTCTTGTAGCTCTCGACCAGGCGCAGGTGGCGGTCCAGCCCCTCGAGCTTCATGCTGGTCGGGGTCAAACCATGGAAACGCACGCTGCCATCCACCGAGCCCAGCACCGCGTCCATCCGCTCGTTGCCAAACATGCGACGGAAGTTGGCCTCGTAGTCGGCCATCTCCAGCTCATCGTCCAGCACCACCTCCAGCACCACGTTCAGCGCCTGGTAGAACAGCCCGCGCTCGACGGTGTTGTCGTTGAACTGCAGGAACATCTCGACCAGTTCCTTGGCGTCCTCGAAGCGCTGCAGCACCAGGTGAATCAGCAGTTTCAGCTCGAGGATGGTCAACTGGCCCCACACCGTGTTGTCGTCGAACTCGACGCCGATCAGCGTGGTGATGGTGGTGTAGTCGTCCACCTCGGCATTGTCCAGACGCTTGAGCAGCAGCTTCAGCGAACGGTTGTCCAGCTTGTGCAGGTTGAGGATGTCGGCACGGAAACCCAGCGCCCGGTTGGTGTTGTCCCAGATCAGGTCCTCGACCGGGTAGATCTCCGAATAGCCCGGCACCAGAATGCGGCAGGCGGTGGCGCCGAGGTCGTCGTACACGGCCATGTACACCTCCTTGCCCAGGTCCTCGAGGATGCCGAACAGCGTCTGCGCCTCCTGCTGGTTGGAGTCCTCGCCGTGGCCCGAGAAGTCCCACTCGACGAACTCGAAGTCGGCCTTGGCGCTGAAGAAGCGCCACGACACCACGCCGCTGGAGTCGATGAAGTGCTCGACGAAGTTGTTCGGCTCGGTCAGCGCGAGGCTGTCGAAGGTCGGCTGCGGCAGGTCGTTCAGGCCCTCGAAGCTGCGGCCCTGAAGCAGTTCGGTGAGGCTGCGTTCCAGCGCCACCTCGAAGCTGGGGTGGGCACCGAACGAAGCGAACACGCCGCCGGTGCGCGGGTTCATCAGGGTCACGCACATCACCGGGAACTCACCGCCCAGCGACGCGTCCTTGACCAGCACCGGGAAGCCCTGCTCCTCCAGCCCCTGGATGCCGGCGACGATGCCCGGGTACTTGGCCAGTACCTCCTGCGGCACGTCCGGTAGGCACAGCTCGCCTTCGAGGATCTCGCGCTTGACTGCCCGCTCGAAGATCTCCGACAGGCACTGCACCTGCGCCTCGGCCAGGGTGTTGCCGGCGCTCATGCCATTGCTCAGGTACAGGTTTTCGATCAGGTTGGACGGGAAGTACACCGTCTCGCCGTCCGACTGGCGCACGAACGGCAGCGAGCAGATACCGCGCTCCTTGTTGCCCGAATTGGTGTCGTACAGGTGCGAGCCGCGCAGCTCGCCGTCGGGGTTGAAGATCGCAAGGCAGTAATCATCGAGGATCTCGGCCGGCAGCGCGTCCTTGGGCCCAGGCTTGAACCACTGCTCGTTGGGGTAGTGCACGAACGCGGCGTTGGCGATGTCCTCGCCCCAGAACTGGTCGTTGTAGAAGAAGTTGCAGTTCAAGCGCTCGATGAACTCACCCAGCGCCGAGGCCAGCGCCGCTTCCTTGGTCGCGCCCTTGCCGTTGGTGAAGCACATCGGCGACTGCGCGTCGCGCACGTGCAGCGACCAGACGTTGGGCACGATGTTGCGCCACGAGGCAATCTCGATCTTCATCCCCAGCTCCGCCAGCAGGGCAGACATGTTGGCGATGGTCTGCTCCAGCGGCAGGTCCTTGCCGGGGATGTAGGTGGTGGTGTCCGACACCGGCATCAGCAATGCCTGGGCGTCGGCGTCGAGGTTGTCGACCTCCTCGATGATGAACTCGGGGCCGGTCTGCACCACTTTCTTCACGGTGCAGCGGTCGATGGAGCGCAGGATGCCCTGGCGGTCCTTCTCGGAAATGTCCTCGGGCAGCTCGACCTGGATCTTGAAGATCTGGTTGTAGCGGTTCTCGGGGTCGACGATGTTGTTCTGCGACAGGCGGATATTCTCGGTCGGAATATCGCGGGTCTGGCAGTACAGCTTGACGAAGTACGCCGCGCACAGGGCCGACGAGGCCAGGAAGTAGTCGAACGGCCCCGGGGCCGAGCCGTCGCCTTTGTAGCGGATCGGCTGGTCGGCGATCACCGTGAAGTCGTCGAACTTGGCTTCGAGACGGAGGTTGTCGAGAAAATTGACCTTGATTTCCATGCGAGGGGGTACCAGGAAGCGGGGCGGAAAATGGCGGGTATTATCCGGGATTCGCCGGTGAATGTCTTGGCATACCGCCGGACGAGCCGCAACGGGTCGCGCGGACCTCTTTCATGGCTTCGCCAGCCCCTACTCCGCCCGAAAGCTCCACACGATCTCGACCACCCGCGAAGCCAGCACCAGGTAAAGCAAACACAGGATCACCTGCAGCGCCGTGTGATAAGGCAGCTTGGCCAGCCGGTGCAAGGTATCGCTGACGTTCAGCAGCAACAACAGTGCCGATACCAGGATCAGCCCCCAGCCGGTAAAACTCGACACCCACAAGCCCAGCAGGATCTGCTGGTCACCGTGAATCGCCTCGGTGCCTGCGGCGAACAGCAGCGCGCACACCAGCAGGTTCTTCAAGTTGTCGAACACCTTGGCACTGAGGTCGGCGTCGAGCAGTGCCAGGTACTTTTGCCAGAGTCTGCGCATGGGCCTCTCCCACGGATACAGGTGATGTACGCAAGTCTAGGCTCTGTACGAAATGTATCTGCACTCGCCCATACTGCGTTGAAACGGGGCTCGGAATGCTCATGTACTCCAGTACACTGCGCTTCCTCCCCCCGTTTCGCCTTGTCTGGCCTTCGCGCAGACACATTCGTACAGACCCTAGAAGTGATTGGCCAAGTGCACGCTACCGTGGCGCTCGCAAAAGCCGACCAGGCTCACTACCCTTGGCCAACACACGACTGACAGGGATAGCGGGAGTGCCATGCCCCATCACCAACAGCTCCACCAGGCGGGCTATGCCCTGCTCCGCCAAGCGATCCCGGCACAATGGCTGGACGAGCTGCGTCGGGTGTTCGAGGCCGGGGTGAAACCCTCGGAGGACTGGCCGGTGCCCCGCGCCGGGGACTGGCGTCATGCGCACCTGGATGGCGCAGCAGCGGTGCAGGCCGTTTGCCGCTTGCCGCACGTGCTGGCAGCGGTTGGCGCGTTGATCGGCGAACGGTTCTTCCTCTACCAGGTCGAGGGACGCGCCCCGGTTGCCGGGGGTGGCCATCAGCGGCTGCACCGTGACCTGTCGGCGCAGCGCCCGGGCGACACGGTGGGGGTGATGGTCTACCTGGATGATTACGGCCCGAACAACGGTGCCACCCGTATCGTCCCCGGCAGCCATCGACCTGCCCCGCACGCGCCACCTTTCGACTTCAGTGATGAATCACGCAGCGTTCAGCTTGCCGGGCGAGCAGGCGACGCCCTGGTGTTCGATGTGGACCTGGTACATGCCGGCAGCCTGAACGTCAGCGGTGCACCGCGTCGCGCGCTGCTGATCGGTTATGCCGCCGACCCGCTGTATGCCGTATTTGAGGAAACCGCGCATCTGCGTGGCGTCCAAATGGACACGCACGAACGCTTCGAACCCTCGGACTACCCGTTCACGACGCCATGACCTGGCGCTTGGCGTTCTTCTTGACGATAGCCTTCATCCGCGCCGCCGCGCGCTGCACGGTCGCCATCTTCTCCGGGCGCTTCATGCCGCGCCATTTGCGGATCTCGTCCCGGGTCCGGCCACAGCTGACGCACAGCTCGCTGTTGAGCTGGCAAAGCGAGATGCACGGATTGTCGATGTCTTTGGCCATGGGGCACTCCGTTGACGGGCGCGTATCATACCGGCTTCGGCCTGCGTGATGCAGGCCAGGGCCTTTGCAGGTGATCCACCCACCGCGCGTGTATGTCCCTTCTCCTACCTGACCGCTATACAATACCGCCCACCGCCTGAACGGAATCAAGCCATGCCCGCTGCCCTGAAACGCCCTACCCCTGCGCCACTGCTTGCGCCAGGAGAAACCGTCTTGCTGTTCGACGGTGTATGCAAGCTGTGCAACGGCTGGGCGAAATTCGTGATCCGCCATGATCGCCATCAACGCATCCGCCTGGCCACGGTGCAATCAGCGCAAGGCCAGGCGCTGCTCGCCTGGGCGGGCCTGCCGATAACGGCGTTCGACACCATGGCGGTGATCCGTGACCAGCACTGCTGGGTGCGCTCCGCGGCGTTTTTCGAAATCGTCCGGCAGCTGCCCGGCGCCTGGCCGCTGTTGCGGGTAATGCGCATCTGCCCGCAGGGACTACGGGACTGGCTGTACGATCGCGTGGCACTCAATCGCTATCGCCTGTTCGGCAAGCATGACCAATGCCTGCTGCCGAGCCCAGACCACCAGCGACGCTTTCTCCAGGGCCAGCCATGAACCGCCTGTGCCAGGTGCACTGGCTGGCGCGCGCCAGCCTGGCGTTCATCTTCGCCTACCACGGGCTGGTGCCCAAGCTGTTGCTCCTCAGCCCCGGTGAGCAACTGCTGCTGCAGGCGCACGGACTCGGGCATGCAGCCTGGTTGTCACAAGTTGCCGGCATAGCCGAACTGGTGCTCGCCGCACTGCTGCTGATGCCGAGCCTGGCCTGGCCGTTGCTGGTCGCCGCAGGCGTGCTGCTTGGGCTGCTGGTGGATGTGGCGGTGATGCAGCCGTCGATGCTGGTGGATGCCTTCAACCCGGTCTCGCTGAACGTGGCGGGCATGACACTGTGCGCCGTGGCGTGGACCTCAAGGCAGGGCCATACCCCTGACCGCTGAACGAAGCGCCCTGCGCAGCAGTCGGAACTGGAGGCCCTCAACAAGGAAACCACCCATGGCCGCAGCGCTTGCCGCCTTCACCACCCTGTCCATGCTGCTCGCAGGCGCGATGGCACAGGCGTCGGAAGGCTTGCGTATCGAAAGCCTGAAACGTTGCGGTGACCTGCTGGACACCCGGCGCCAGGACTGGTGCCTGACCGTCCACGGGCTGAGCCCCCAGCTGCCGACACTGAAACTCGGCAACAAGACGATCCCCTCCAGCGCGGTGGCGCGCGAAGGCGACCGGCTACGCCTGCGGCTGGACAGCAGCGAGCGGCAAAGCGGTCCGCTCTGGCTTGAATATGGCACGCGCACCAGCAACGCCGTATGGCTGACACTGCGCAACAGTCACGTACTGGCCGCAGGGCCAGACGAGGTGGCCAGGAACATGGACGGTCTGACCACGTATGTGAACCTGGTGAGCCTGTTGATCGAGGAGCACCATGATGGTCGTCAGGAGGCCGCACGTCTGGCGGGCAAATACGGGGCCAGCGTCGTCGGCAGCATTGCGCCGCTGAACCTCTATCAGTTGCGCCTGCCGGCACGCAATCTGGAGCAACGCGATGCCTTGGTGTTGCGTCTGGGCAGCGAGGCCAGCGTGGATGCGGTGGTGATCGAAGAGTCGGCGCCGGAACAGGCCGAACACGAACGCACGCACGCCCCGACCGGGGACTCTGACGAGTGGGCGGCGAACCGCTTCCTCGACGCGGTCGATTTCTACCGCCGACGCCTGCCTGGGCAGCAGACTGTCCTCCAGCCACAGCCGTTGCGCATTGGGCTGATCGAGCGCGATGTCGACTTCGACAGCCCGGACTTTGTCGATTACCTCGGTGCCTGCGCCATTCCCCGCACATGCCTGTATGCCCGCGATGCCGAACAACCTGACTCTCATGGCAGCACGGTCGCCGGCATTCTTGCCGCCGGCTGGGACAATGGCGGCAACACCGGTTTCCTGCGCGGCCTGGAACCGGCCAGCGGCGGTTTCGAGGTCATCGTCGAGCGCAACTCCGATGCGGGTATCACCGCCAATATCGCGGCCTCGGTCAACCTCGTCGAAGACGGCGTGCGCGTGCTCAACTGGAGCTGGGGCATCCACCGTGTCGGTACTCGAAACGCCGAGGGTGACGAAGTCGACTCTCTGTTGCGCTCAGGCCTTGCCATGGGCGGCTATGAGGAATTGCTGGAAGAATTCTTCCTCTGGCTGCGCAAGTCGCACCCCGATGTGCTGGTGGTGAACTCCGCCGGCAATGGCTCGACCTTTGCCGGCACCGACGAATACCGCCTGCCCTCCTCGTTCATCACCGAGCAGTTGCTGGTGGTCGGCGGCCACCAGCGCGCCGAGGGTGTCGAGCGCGACGTGGACGACCCGGCCTTTGCCGTCAGGCGCAGCAGCTCGAACATGGACATGCGTGTGGACATCACCGCAGCCGCCTGCACCCACGCCTCGACCCTCGAAGCAGGGCAGCCCGGCGCAGTGCATTGCGGTACCTCCTATGCCACGCCGATGGTCACGGGCCTGGTGGCGGCGATGTTGTCGATCAATCCGAACCTGCAGCCCGAACAGGTGCGCATGCTGTTGCGCCGCAGTGCCATGAGCATCGGTGACCAGCACGACTTCGAACGGATGGATGCCGAGGACCTCACCGCGCCCATCCTGCCGTCGGAGCGCAACTATCAGCTCGGTGACAAGGATGTCGGGCGGTCGGCGCGGCTGGACATGCGAAAGGCCCTCGACCTCGCGCTGAAAAGCCGTGAGCGGGTGCGCTGACAGGATTTCGATGGACAGGTGCACAGGCATCATCCGGACAGCGGTGGTACAAGAAAGTAGTGTCATCTGATGATGGCCGATACCGCGGTGCCGTACCGTGACCTGGCAACATTTGGACGCAAAATGTTGACGCACATCTCCGCCCGCATCGCTAGAATGGCCGCCTGGCGTGTGCTGCGTGCGCCCGGGAGCCTTCCCGAATACGGAGAACATTCATTTGTTTTCCGTGAGATCCGTCTATGTTGCACGCATGCCCCCATTCCCCATGGCCCTTCCTGCCCCGTGTCTTCACGGCGTGGGTTGCTGCGCCGCATTCCCCATCCTTCTTCTCGCCCTTCGCCGCAGTGGCCCGTACAGTCCGGAGCCAGCGTCTCGCCGTGCCCGTTGCCCGCCGCGCCACTGCCATTGCGAGGGTGATGCCATGAACGAGGACCGTTACATGACTGCATCCCTTCCAACCGTCAAGCCGCGCTCGATGCTGCGTCACCTGCTGGCCACCGAAGCGGCCGGCGGCGTATTGCTGATGTTCACCGCCGCGCTGGCCATCGTCATCGCCAACAGCCCCTGGGCCAGTGCCTACCAGCACCTGCTGCACCTGCCCATCGGCCCGGTACTGACCGACAAACTCGGCCCGATGACCGTGCACATGTGGATCAACGATGGTTTGATGGCGATCTTCTTCCTGCTGGTGGGCCTGGAGATCAAGCGCGAGCTGGTCGACGGCCGCCTTGCCAGCTGGGAACAGCGCCGCCTCCCGGCCCTGCCGGCACTGATGGGCATGGCCGTGCCGGCGCTCATCTACCTCGCGGTGGCTGGCGGTGAACCCGGGCTGTCCAACGGCTGGGCGATCCCCGCCGCCACCGACATTGCCTTCGCGGTCGGCGCCCTGGCCCTGCTCGGGCGGCATGCACCGCTGTCGCTCAAGGTGATGCTGGTGTCGGTGGCGATCATCGACGACATGGGCGCGGTGGCGATCATCGCGGTGTTCTACACCTCGTCGCTGAACCTGCTGGCACTGGCCGCTGCCGCCGGCATCATCGCCATCCTGCTGGCCTGCAATCGCCTGCGCGTGGTCAGCCTGTGGCCCTACCTGATCGGCGTGGCCGCGCTGTGGTACGTGACCCTGCTGTCGGGCGTGCACGCCACCATCGCCGGCGTGGTCGGAGCCCTGCTGATCCCCTACAGCACAGGCAGCAGCGAGGCCCGCGAGGCCAGCCCGCTGCTCAGGCTGGAGCATGGCCTGGCGCCGTGGGTCGGTTTCCTCATCGTACCTGCTTTCGGCTTTGCCAACGCCGGCGTCTCGTTCGGCGATCTAGGCCTTGGCGACATCTTTGCCCCGCTGCCGCTGGCCATTGCCCTGGGCCTGCTGCTGGGCAAGCAGCTCGGCGTGTTCGGTGGTGTACTGCTGGCGGTCAAGACCGGCTTGGCCAGCAAACCCCAAGGCGCCAGCTGGCTACAGATCTACGGCGTGGCGATGCTCTGCGGTATCGGCTTCACCATGAGCCTGTTCATCGGCGAACTGGCCTTCCCGGGCCAGGCCGAGAAGATCGATTCAGCCAAGATCGGCATCTTGTTGGGCTCGCTGCTATCGGCAGTGATTGCCTGCCTGATCCTGCGATTTGCGCCCAAGCAGGCCGATTGAAGTAGCCCCGGGGCCCGCGCCTGCTCGACAGCTCAGTGGCTGTCGAGCAGGCGCAGAAAGGTGTCGCGGACCTTCACATTGTCACTGTGACCGACATTGAAACGCATGAACGCCCGGGCATCGGCCTGGGCGCTCAGCAAGGTGCCGGGTGACAGCACCAAACCATGTTGCAAGCCGCTCATGGCAATAGCCTCGCCATCGACACCGGCGGGTAGCCGGGTCCACAGGAACAGCCCCTCCCCTTGGCACGACGCCACCTCGCACCCTGCCTCGCGCAACCAGCCAGCCACCCGCCCGCTGGCCTCATGCAGCCGGTCGACGACCCTGCGCGTATGCCGCTCATAGCTCCCTTCGGTCAGCAGGCGATGAATCACCTGCTCGGTCAGCTCGGACGTCACGCCGCCGCACTTCATCTTGAGCAGCGTCAGTTGCCCCGCCAATTCGGCGCCCACGGCCAGGTAACTGACGCGGCAATTGGCGGTGAGGGTCTTCGAGTAGCCGCAGACATAGCTGACGTTGTCCAGCCCACCCACCCCCGCCAGCCGGGGCGTTCGTTTATGCTGGATATCGCAGTACAGATCATCTTCGATGACGTGCACGCCATAGCGCTGGCACAGCTCCAGCAGGCGGTGGACCTGTGCTGCCGAAAAGGAATGCCCCGTTGGATTGTGCAAGGCACTGTTGGTCAGGTAGACCCGCGGGCGATGGGCAATCAGCAGTTGCTCGAAGGCCACGAAATCGATGCCTTCCACCGATCGCGCCACGCAAACCGGGCGGGCGCCGTGGTAATGCAGGTTGGCGCGGAAGTTGAAATAGCACGGGTCGTCGACCATGACGCTGTCCCCCCTGCGAAGGATCAGGCGCATCAGCATGTCCACGCCTTGCATGGTGTTGGCGGTGGTGACGATCTGCTCGACCGGAACATCGATGCCCAAAGTGCCGAGCTTGAGGCGCAGCCATTGACGCAGCGGCAGGTAGCCTGCCGCCGAGCCATACTCTCCCATGCGCAACTCGCTGGCCCGCAGGCACCCGCGCATGGCCTTGAGCAGGGTATCCACGGGCATCCATGAGGGCGGCAGGAAGCCGCAGCCGGGACGCAGCATGCCGTTGTCCGTCAGCAGTGCGTGACGGAGCACGCTCACCGGGTCCTGGGGCAGCAGATTGCGCACAGCCTCCGTGCCCATGGCCTGGGCATCGCGTGCCACATAGTGGCCAGCGCCCTGGCGCGATACCACCAGCCCGCTGGCGCGCAGTCGGTCCAGGGCCTCGACCACCGTGGACTTGCTCACGCCCAACAGCTCGGTCAACTCACGAATGGGCGGCAACCGCACCCCTGGGGCCAAAGCCCCATTTCCGATGGCTTCGGTAAAACCCTCGGCAATCTGCTGCACCAGCGGTTGCCCCGACTGGAGTTCGATCGCGGCGATCACGGCGCGCTGTCGCTGCATTGTACTGGTCGTCCCGGCAGTAAAGTTCAGAGGTTTCCATCCGAAGTTGCCCTGCCCCTGCGGCCAGCGCCTATCTACTATGCATCGGCATCCGGCTTGCGCCTAGCGCATACCGCCCCGAGGCCATGAAGAGACCGAGAAGCGCCCTATGTCCCGTGAAGCACAGTTTGCCGCGATACTTGATCAGCTGGGTTACACCTTCGAAGCAGGGTTGAAACTCGGTGGCGACTACGCCGCCACCGTGCGCCATGAAGGCGTTGTGTACGTCAGCGGGCAGATCCCGCGCATTGACGAAGAGGTGATCCACCCCGGCCGGGTGGGGAGCGAAGTCAGCCTGAAGGATGCACGCACCGCGGCCATGGTCAGCGCCCTGCGCTGCCTGGCATTGGTGCGTGAACGGGTTGGCTCACTGGATAACATCCGCGCCATCCTGCGCATGACCGTGTTCGTGCAGTCGGCCGAAGCGTTCACCCGGCAGAGCGAGGTGGCCAACGGTGCTTCGCAGGTCTTGTACAGTGTGTTTGGCGAAGCCGGCGCTCATACACGAACTTCGGTCGGCGTGCTCAGGCTGCCGAAGAATGCCCCCGTGGAAATCGACCTGATCGCCGCGGTGACGTAATGATCCAGCCAGGGCACGCTACCGTCCGCCTCAGCCGCGCACCACCGATACCCCGCCATCCACCACCATCGCCGACCCGGTCATGAAGCTTGATGCGTCCGAGGCCAGGAACAGTGCCGCCTCGGCGATTTCCTCCGGCCTGGCCAGGCGTTTGAGGGCGTGCAAGCCTTCGACATGGGTCTGGGCCTCGGGGCTGCTCATCACACTGCGGCCCATCGGTGTGTCGGTACCGCCCGGCAGCAACGCATTGGCGCGTATACCCCGGGCGCCCTGCTCCGCCGCGATGACCTGGACCAGGCCGACCAGGCCTGCCTTGCTGGCCGCGTAAGCGGCCATGCCCGGCATGCCCACCGTGTGGCCGACGAAGGTCGAGGTGAAGATCAGCGAGCCACCGCCACGGGCCAGCAACGCCGGAATCTGCACCTGGGCGCCGAGGAAAGCGCTGGTCAGGTTGGTGCGCAAGGTATGTTGCCAGGCGTCCAGCGTCAGCTCGGGAACGGCAGCCAGCTCACCGAGGGTGCCTGCATTGTTGAAGGCGATGTCCAGGCCACCGAAGCGCGACACCGCCGTGTTCACCAGCTCCCTGGCCAGCGCCGCGTCGGTGATGTCACCGGCCACCGTAAAGACCCGGCCGTGTCCGGCTGCCGTGAGGTCCGCCGCCAACTGCTCGAGCTCGGCCTGACGCCGCGCGGTGAGCACCAGATTGGCGCCGTGCCGGGCGAACAGTTTCGCCGCCGCACGGCCGATGCCGGAGCTGGCACCGGTGATGATTGCCACTTTGCCTGCCAGTTGCATGATCTGTACCTCGTCCTGAAGGTGATTTGCAGGGTGCGCGGGTACTATCGGGTGCGGTGCGGGGGGATGCTCTCCGTTTCTTGCGGACTGGGGTCGGCTCAAGTTGCTCGATCGCCTGGGTACAGTAATGTAAAGCTTGTACTCGCTCTTCCTTTTGTATCGCCCACTCCTTACATCACAGGTGCGACCGTCTGTCCGACTAGAGTCTCCCTGGATGGCTGTTGCAGTAACCCGCGCGGCAAGCGGAAACCTTTGAACGGTTGTTGAGTAATTGGGTTGAAGGCCTTCTCTGCGCTGATTCGGTAGCGCATCACACCATCACCAGTCCTGAAACTCAGATCCACGCTGGTCGCCGTCCGCCCGTTGAGCGAACCGCGACTGAGCAGGCGAAACATGGACCATGGCCCTCGGTACTCCAGGCTGCTGCTGTTGCCGTTCTGCCTGAGCAGCGTCAGGTTGCTACGCACATGTTGCCCAAGCGTATTGGGCCAGATGATGCCGGTGATCTGGCTCGTGCCATGGGTGTAGGAAATCAACTGACCGTCCAGATCCAGCAGGCTGGTGCGCTGGTTCGCACTCAGCCCTAACGGCTCGATACTGAACTGCACACTCAAGTTGCCGCGCTGATCGAAGAACGTTTCGCGAATGCGGTCTGCCAGTTCCAACTGCTCGATCACATCGCTGCGGATCAGGGACTGCCCCTGCTGGCCGGTTTGCAGGGCTTCGAGGTTGTCCTTCAGGAACACCTTCAGATACTGCTCATTGAACTGCTGCAGCCGGCCCTTCGGCCCGAAGAACGCCTCGAAGTCATCCAGGGACGCGTCGGGGGCCCTGGCCACGAAGGGGTATCGACCTGCCAGGCGCTGCTGGAAGAAGCTGTACACCTCGGCGTCCCAGCGCCGTTCCAACTCGCGCAGGGCTTCAACGTTCAATACCTGTGCCGTTTGATCAGCCACCTTTCGGACCTGGTGGTTGATCGGCTCAGGCAAGCCGGTGGATACCCGTTGCAAGGTGCCGATGGGGTCATGCCCGGTCATCGAGAAACGCTGATGCACGGCCTGCAGTGCAGCCTTGCCTCGGTCCGGGCTGTCCTGCACCGCCTTGGCGTAGTCGTGCACGGCTGCGATAGCAGCCAGGGTTTCATCGTAGTAGCTAGGCTTCTCTGCCGTTACCTGCAGCATCGCGCTCAGCCCGGCAAAGGCCCTTTGAATCGTCCACGCCTGCTGATGGTCAGGCTTACTACTTGTCGGTGGCACTGTCTTGGCTTCATCTGCCACCTCAACAACGCCAAGCGATGAGAGCGACGTGTTGTCCCTTACCGTATCGAGCAATCGATGCAGCGGCGCCGCAGGCCCCGTCAACTGCTGCAGGATCGCGACACCATGGTCCAGGTCACGGAAATCAGCCACGCTGAAAGCGTTGAGGGCACGGCGCCAACTGTCAATGTAATCGGCGCTGTATAAATTGCGCAGCCGTTCGCTCAGTGTCTCCCTGTCGGCGTCCGAATAATCGAGCTGGCTACGCTCGCCCAGCGCCCATTGGTCAATCATCGCCAAATCGGCGAAGCTCTGACTGCGTGGTTCGAAGTACTCCTTGAAACCTTTGGCAGTGAGCATCGGCGCTAACAGCACATCATCACCCTTCCTGGCGCTCATGGACGGCTGATACACCACGTCGAAGGCAGGCCCAACCTGATGACGCAAGTCCAGTCCGATGTGCAACTGTTCCCCGGCCTGTTGTTTCAGGCCGGCGTAAACCCGCTCGGGTAGCGGCACCTTGCGCAGCGCTGCCTGCGCCACGGCGACACGTTGGCTGTACTGCGGCAGGTCGGTATCGGCGTAGGCCAAGGCGTACTTAAGGTGCCGCATGAGGTCGCGCTGCAGTTGCCCCTGGCCAGGGAATTTCTGCTGCCATTGTCGGGTCATCCACTCTTCGACCCATTCGGTGCGGCGGTTCTGACGGTCTTCCAGCATGCGGTAAACCCTGAGGGCAGCCATTTGCTGCTCACTGCCTGGCGGCGCCGCATCCATGGCATCGATCACACCACTGGCCAAGGCCGGCAGGAACCGCTTGGAGAGCAAGCTGAGATATGCCTCATCCACACGCGGGCCGATAGCGCGCCCCTGATACAGGCCAAAATCGGAAACACCCGGCCATGCAGTGCGGTAGTCGCCAAAAACCGATACCGCATCGCGAATCTGGTCCAGCGGCTCCAGCAGATTGCGTCCGGTAGGATCCAGACGCTGGTCCACCTCGTGATGGCTGTACTCCCTGCTTTTGGCAAGCACGTTGGCGGCTTTGTCGCCATTGATGTCGAAAAAGCGCTGCCAGCCGGCGATGGCGACACAAAAAGCCAGCATGCCTACCCCTGCGCCCACCCATAGGAGTTGGCGCTTGCTGCGTGCCACCTTGATGTTATCCCCAGCAAGTCCGGCTTCCTTATAGATGACGCGCCCGAACGCATGCTGGATGAAGTATGGCAGCGCCTTGGTTTGCGCCTTGCCCTCGAGCAGAGGGAGCTTCGTCTTGTAGGGTTGCGCGGCCTCGCGCACGAACGCATTGAACATGTCACCTTGCTGGATGACCGAGGACCAGTACACTCCGCGCACCAAGGCTGGCGTGGTGTAGCGATCACTGGCCAGCGCTTCTTTCAGGAACTCCAGCAATATTGGGCGCAAGCCGATCAATTGGGCATGCAATGAGAACAGGCGCGCGCGCTGCGGAGCACTGTCCAGCGCATCGAGCCGATCCACCACCTGCTCGAACAGCTGGCTGATCAACTGTTCGTAGTGATCGCCATACTCCTCCAGCCAAGCGTCGAACGTGCCGATCGCATCCAGCTTGAACGTGAAACCGAGCATTTTTTCCCGCATGGAAACGGAAAGCCCGGCATAGAGCTGGTCGAACCCGTCCAACAGGTCGAACTTGGTCAGCACCACATACAGCGGCAGCCGCGAACCCAATTGACTACTGACCTCGTACAGACGGGTGCGCAACACATGCGCCAAGGCAATGCGCTGCTCGGGTGTGCCATGCAATAACGCGGGTAAGTCGACTACCAGTAATATGCCATTTAGGGCTCTCTGGCTGCGGCTGCGCAACAACCAGTCCAGCAGGTGCTGCCACAGCCTGGCCGAGGTTGCAGGTGGCACTTGCTGCCTGGCTGATTCGTCGACAGGCGAGCCTGCCAGCGACTCCTGCCTGATGAACGCCCCTGGCGGATCGATGATCACCGCATCATTGCTGAGCCACCAACCTATCGGAAAGGCCAGCGCTTGGGCCTGCCTGCCCCGTGCCTGTGCCTTGTCGATGCGGGTCAGGGAAAAGCTTTGTTCTGTGCGATCGATGAAGCTGGTCTTGCCAGCATGTTGGTCGCCTATCACCAAGTACCAGGGCAATCGATACAACGCACGTCGCCCGCCTGCGCCATCGAGAAATCGCGAAAGTCCTTGGTCCAAGGCTTTCTCTTGCGCCTGAACCAGCGGCAATACGCTGTCCAGCTCAGCGGCCACCGCCTGCTTGCGCTCAGCCTGCAGGCGACCGTATCGCCTGCGCAGCACCACTAGCCAGCACAACAGCGGCACCAGCACGAGTACCAGGCTGGCCAAGCTGCGATGCGCCATGCTGGCCAGCGGGTGCTGTTCACGCCACATCCACTGCGGCCCAAGCCACCAGATGGCGCCCAGCATCAGCACGGTACCCAGCACAAGCAGCAGCGGCATGGCCAGGCCGATCCGAGTCATCAGGGGCAAACCCCAACGTTTCAATAGCTTCCATAGTTGATTCATGGGGGGCCTATTCCTTGTTCTGATCAGCCAACACATGAGCAGAGGCATACTGTTGCAGCCGTTGAAACACCTCTGGCTCCCAAACGGCGGCCGTGGTGTGCTGCATGGTCCGTGCGACGCTGGCGCACAGGTCCTGGGCCAGCCAGGAAACGCCTCGCGCTGCCAAGAGATCGGCCGCAATGACGGTGGTATGGCAGCGCTCACGCGGAGCACGAAGGTCCGCCTGCATGGCCTGCAACTTGAGCAAAACCGGCTCTACCCCACCTGCGTCCAACTGACCGGCCAACTCTTCGCGCAGGCCTGCGAACTCGTGGGCAGATTCGGCTTGCGTTTGTCCAGCTGCGCCTCTGAGCCAAGCCATGCTTTGCTCGTCCACGAACGACCTGCCGTCGCTGAAACACAACTGCTGCAGCGCGGGCATGCGTTGGACGAATCGGGCAGTCGCTGCGCGGATTGCCTCAGCTACCTCCCCCATCGCCAGCCGTGTCGCAGCACTGGCCGCGAGGAAACTGCCGCGTACCCAAAAGGGGCAAGCCGTCACGCTCTTTTCGATCCGCTGAAGCAACGCCGCGTCGATCGCGGTGCCAGCAATCGCCTCTTCATAGTCACTGGCGATATCCAGCGGTACCGCCATCAGTTCCGTGCGATTGCCCTGCTTGACTTGAGGCGCCGCCGGGATATGGGCCCACAGGCCGAATCGACGCAACTGGTAGCCTGTCGGGTCGTAGGGGTCTTGTTGATTGATCATCTCGGCCATGGCCAGCACGGCCCGTCGTGATTCGCGCTCGTTGCCTAACGACACACGAGGCATTGGAGTGGCAATGACCTCGGCCAGCGGTGCAGACCTGGTGGCCGCCGCCGACGACTTTGCCGCAGCAGGCTCGCCAGCACCGCCCGCCTGCTGCGCCTGCTTGCGCAGCAGTCGCTCTACATCATTCAGAAGGGCTCCATCCAACTGAGCAACGGCTTGCTGCTGTTGCAGGCGCTGCAATGCCTCTTGAGCTATGGCCGCATGAGCAGGGGTGAATGTGTAGCGGTCCAGGCGCGGCAGCGCTTCGTTCAAACGATCGAGCACAAGGCCAACCAGCTTGCGCTTGCCCAGGAAACCTTTGGGGCCAGGCTTTGGATGCGCAATCTCCCAATAGCGCTCGACCATGCCGGCCAGCAACGCCAAGGTAAAACCCCATCGCTCCCAACATCCACTGCGAAGCCACGCAGCACTCAGGTGCGCTACGATACGCAAGTGCTTGCACTGCTGCGCCAGATACTGTCGTGACGCTTCCTCGATATAGGCCCAGTCGATGGTGGATGCCTGCAGCCCGCCCAGCTTGACCATTTCCTGGTCAATGGCCTGATAGGTTTCGTCCTCCACATCGAACAGACCGACCGGTGCCTGCGCATCGATGGGTGCGAGCAGCCGGGCAATTTCCTGTGCGTTGACCTCTGCTACCAGCGACATGTTTTGCGCGCCTCGTCGATGAGTGGGTCCAGGCCTTGAGCATCGAAGACCAATCCATCAATGGAGGGGTTGTCGCTTTGGACCTCAATGCGATGGGCCCCAATCAGTTGCTTGATCTGCTCGATTCCGGGCAAGCCCCGGCCCGCATCGAGTACCTGACCGTTCTCCGTCACCTGCCAAGGGGTTGCGACGGTGGTGCTCCGCTCCCCCTGCAATCGCACCGTCACCCGACCAGCATCAACGGGTTGCGCGGCGACCAGTTGCAGTCTGGAGATGTTCTGCAAACAACTGATCACCAGGTAGGGATGCGATGCGGCCGAACCGATTGCAGGTGCAGAGATCGTCAGCCCTTCGTCTTCAGGCGTGAGTCGAAACGTTAGGTCGTCGGGATGGCGTCCTGCTTCGTGAGTCAGCACCCGGCGAACCGTGGGTGAGTCCTGTTCTGGCGACGACCACTGCATGGGCACCAAGTGTGCAGGCGTTCCGGCGGCTTCATCAAAACACGCCAAACGCTCAAGGTTGGACACGATCCGCGAGCAATCCTGATCGGAGTACACGGGCAGTGGCATACACCCGAGCACCAGCCAAAGACTTACGCCACAAGTTTTATTACCAAGCATCGCAAGTAAATACCTTTCATATAGTGCATATGATCTACTCAAACTAGCGGATCTGAAACAGCCCTCTCAGGCACTCAAATTCCCGCAAACGGCAAGAGCCTAGCCCACCGGACCAGCAACTAACAAAAAAATATTTTCTTACATTTTCATGCTCGACGACATGACAAAATCAAGCGCAATGTTTTTACGCGACGCACAACCAACCCCGAACTTTGTTTATGCCACAGACAAGTAACCAGGAATCTTCCTACACACTAATTTGTAACTAAAATCCAATACGGACAACTCTTAAGAACACGGAGAGATTCTGCAATGGCAAAATCCACAGGATCGGTTGCCCCCAAAGAACGCATCAACATCAAATATGTACCCGCCACCGGCGATGAACAGGCCGAAGTAGAGCTGCCGCACAAGATGTTGGTAATGGGCGACTTCGGCGTGGATGACACCCGTGCGCTGGAAGACCGATCGGTCATGCGTATCGATAAACACACCTTCAACAACGTGTTGAACGACGCCGATGTCAGCTTGGTCATGTCGGTACCTTCCATGCTCAGCACGGCCGCCGACGCGGAGCTGGCGGTCAACCTGCAGTTCAGATCGATCAATGACTTCGGGCCAGACGGCATTGCCCGCCAAGTACCAGAGCTCAGCAAGCTTCTGGAGCTGCGTGAGGCGCTGGTGGCACTGAAAGGCCCGCTGGGCAACGTGCCCGCTTTCCGCAAGCAATTGCAACACCTGCTGAGCAACGAGCAGGCCCGCAAACAACTCGCCAAAGAATTGGACCTGGTGCTTGAGGCGCCAAAAGAAGACTGAGACAACGGAGCGTCCCATGCCAAAGCCAACCAGCACATCCCTCGCCGTTGAACTATCTGGCGAGACAATGAGCAATGCCACCTTGCTCGATCAGATCATGGCAGAAACGAAACTAGTGCCCGCTCAAGAGGGCTATCAAGTCGCTCGTCAAGGCGTATCGGCCCTTATTGCAGAAGTACTCAAAAGTGATGATCCAGATCAACTAATCAATAAACACCGTGTCGACCAGATGATTGCAGAGCTGGACCGAGTGCTCAGCGAGCAAATGGATGCCATTCTTCATCAGCCGAAATTCCAGGCGCTCGAATCCTCGTGGCGCAGCCTCAAACTTCTGGTGGACCGCACAGACTTCCGCGAGAACATCAAGCTTGAATTCCTGCATGTCAGCAAAGAAGACTTGCTCGACGATTTCGACAATGCCGCTGATATCACCTGCAGCGGTATATACAAACACGTTTACACCGCAGGCTATGGGCAGTTCGGTGGTGAGCCGGTGGCGGCCATGCTGGGGAACTACAACTTCGGCCCCTCTTCGCCAGACATCAAGTTACTAAGCTACATGGCCTCTGTCGGCGCCATGTCGCATGCCCCGTTCTTGGCCGCCCCCTCCCCCGATTTCTTCAATCTGAGCAGCTTTGAAGAGCTGCCCAACCTGAAGGAAATCAAAGACATTTTCGCAGGGCCGCGACATGCCAAATGGCGCGCCTTCCGCGAAAGCGAAGATGCCCGCCACACAGCGCTGACCGGGCCACGTTTCATGCTTCGCTCGGCCTACCACCCCCAGGAACAGCCGATCAAAAGCTTCAACTACGAAGAAAGTATCGACGGGCGACACGACAATTACCTGTGGGGCAATTCCGCCTTCCTGCTGGCCAGCTGCATCAACGACAGCTTTGCCCGCTACCGCTGGTGCCCGAACATCATCGGCCCGCAGTCCGGTGGCGCCGTGGAGGATCTGCCAGTGCATCTCTACGAGGCGCTTGGGCAGTTGCAAGCGAAGATCCCAACCGAGGTGCTGATTTCCGACCGCAAGGAATTCGAGCTGGCCGAAGAAGGCTTCATTGCACTGACCATGCGCAAGGACAGCGACAACGCCGCGTTCTTCTCGGCCAATTCGGTACAGAAACCGAAGAACTTCCCCAAGACCCCGGAAGGCTTGCAGGCTCAAACCAACTACAAGCTGGGCACACAGTTGCCTTACCTGTTCATCGTCAACCGGCTGGCCCATTACATCAAGGTGCTGCAACGCGAGCAGATCGGCAGCTGGAAGGAGCGCCGCGACCTTGAGTCCGAGCTGAACAAATGGATCAAGCAGTACGTCGCCGACCAGGAAAATCCCTCTGCCGATGTGCGCAGCCGCCGTCCCCTACGTGCTGCGAAGGTCGAAGTTTCAGACGTTGCCGGCGATCCGGGTTGGTATCAGGTTTCGCTCGCAGTGCGCCCGCACTTCAAATACATGGGCGCGAATTTCGAGATCTCGCTCGTAGGCCGGCTCGATACCCAATGAGCGGATTTTTCGACCGTTTGGTTGCCGATCAGTCCCTGATCCGGGAGCCGTCCAGGCAAGAGAACGCGTACCACAAGTTTGCCGCCATCAAGCGCCACTTGGAAACGCTGCTCAACGCTCGCCAGGGTTGCTCACAGAGCAGCCCTGAGCTGGGCCTGCGCGATTTCAATGGGCATGACGTGAGCAGTGGCGACCTCCTGAAACAAGTGAGCGCCGACATACGCCGCACCATCCAGCGTTTCGAGCCTCGCGTGCAGGTACGTTCACTCAAAGCCGTGCCCGATTGTCACGCCCCCCAGGAGCTGCATTTCAGGCTGGACTGCCAGGTGCAGGTGAATAACCACACGGAGCAGTTGCAACTGGAGCTGCTGGTCAACGGCCATAACCGCCATACCCGAGTGAGGTGATCGATGTCGCTCAAAGATCGATTCAGCGAAGAGCTGCGCTACCTCCATGAACTGGGGAACGACTTCGCCCAGGACAATCCACAACTTGCCCGGCTGCTGGGCAAGGGTGGTAGCGACCCCGACGTGGAGCGCTTGATGGAAGCCTTCGCCTTCCTGACGGCCAAGCTGCGCCTCAAGTTGGAGGACGACCTCCCAGAGCTGACGCACCCCATGTTGCAACTGCTGTGGCCCAACTACCTTCGCCCGCTGCCGAGCGCCACGATCATCCAATTCACACCGCGTAAACAGGCGCTCAGCCAGTCGCAACACGTGCCAAGGGGGGCACGCCTGCTCTCCAAGCCTGTCGACGGAATTCCCTGTGAGTTCCGCACCTGTACCGCCGTGGACATTCACCCGTTCGAGATCGACGCGGTGGGCTCAACCCAAACGCTCGACAGTTCAGTGGTTCGCATCGACCTACACACCTTGGTCGAACGCCCATTGAACACGCTCGAATGCACCAGCCTTGACTTTCACCTGAGCGGTACCACCCGAACAGCGCGCACACTGTACCTATGGATCGCTCACTATCTCAGCCATGTCAGCGTGACCATCAATGGTCAGGCTCGCCGGCTGCCGGCCAGCAGCATCGTCTTCCCAGGTTTCAGCCCGGACGACGCGTTGTTGCCTTATCCGCAGAACGTCTTCGACGGTTACCGGATCCTGCAGGAATACTTCATTTTCCCTGAGCGCTTTCACTTCTTCACCATGACGGGGCTGGAGAAGATCTGGCCTGGTCAGACGACTCAGCAAGTGGGTCTGGAATTCCACTTCACCCGTCAGCTACCGGACTCGCTGCGCATTGGCAAAGCGGATTTCAACCTGTTCTGCGCCCCTGCGGTAAACCTGTTCAAGCACAGTGCCGAGCCCATTGACCTCTCCAACGAGGCCGCCCAAGTCGAGCTCACACCCAAAGGCGCCGAGCGCCACGCCTACGAAATCTTCAGTGTCGATCAGGTGATCAGCACCCGTACGACAGGCGACGGAAGTACAGGTAAACACCTGCGAACCTTCCGCCCCTTCGAATCGTTCGCCCATGAGATCGAGCATGTTCAAGGGCGCACGGCGCTGTACTACCGCTACACCCTCGAAGACTCACTGCGGGGTGATGGCGTCACGCATCGCATCGCCTTCGTGCGTGCCGACGCCAATACCTATGTCGGTGAGCTGGAAACGGCGTCCATCGACCTGACCTGCACCAACCGCGATCTGCCCCTGGCTCTGGGCATCGACGACATCAATGTGCTCTCCGAAGTCACCCCGCCGCTGACCACCTACACCAATATCTGTGCACCGACCCGCCCCTATCGGCCGGTGCTGGACGGCCAGTTGCAATGGGCCTTGATATCCAACATGTCGCTCAACTACTTGTCGTTGCTCTCAGCCGCGACATTGAAGGCGGTTATTCGCGCTTATGACTTCGCGGCCTTGCACGACATCCAGCAGACACGCACCACCCGCAAACGCCTCGACGGCATCCGGGATATCCAAACGGCGCCTCTGGATTGGCTGATCAAAGGGCAGCCCATTCGCGGCCTGCGCACGCAACTGAAGCTCGACCAGGCCGCATTCCTCTGCGAAGGCGACCTGTACCTGTTCGGCTGTGTGCTCGCGCACTTCTTCGCCTTGTACGCCAGCATCAATTCCTTCCATCAGCTGGAAGTGATCAACATCACCAACAACGAGCACTACACATGGCCCATCCAGACCGGCAAGCAACCGCTGATCTAGCCGACAAGTTGCTCGCGGGGGCGCACCGGTACAACTTCTACCAGTTGCTGGAGCGCCTTCACGGGCTTCACGGAGACGATCTTGAACCCCGTTGGCCCAGCGAAGAAGCCCGCCTGCGCGTGCGGCTTGGCAGCGACCCGCGCCTGAGCTTTCCCGTTTCGGACATCTGCAAGGCCGAACGCATGCCCGAGGCACAAGATCGCTATCGCGTGTGCACCACGTTCATGGGCCTGCACGGCACTGATTCGCCTTTGCCCTCCTATTACCTGGAGCAGGTGGCATACGAGCATGCACAGGGTATCGGCGTGCGCCCGGCGTTCTTCGACTTCTTCAATCACTACCTGCTCAGCCTGCTACACCGCATCTGGCGCAAGTACCGCTACTACATTCGTTTCCAGCCGGGTGCCAGCGATGGATTCTCCCAGTACATCTTTGCCCTGCTCGGGTTGAATGACAAACAGCTGCGCGGCGACACGGCGTTGCCCTGGAGCCGGCTGCTCAGCTTCGCCGGCGTCATCGCCAGTCGCAGCCGCGCACCGGGCACCGTCTCCGGCATCATCGCGCACTGCTTCGACCTGAAGCAGGTGCAGATTCGCGAGTTCGAAACCCGCTTGGTACCTACGACAGTCCAGCAACAGGTAAGCCTTGGCCGCAACAATGGTGAGCTCGGCAATTCCTTCATGGTCGGCAGCCGCACGCGGACTCGCAGCAGCAAGTTCACCATCGTGATCAGCGAGCTCGACCAGGCACAGCTGCGTGACCTGTTGCCCAGCGGCATCAACTTCAACCGCTTGCGTGCGCTGATCGACTTCCTGTTGCGCGACGGTTTGGCCTACGACCTGGAGCTGCGGCTGAGGCAGCACGCGCTGTCGCCCTTCTGCCTGCACCCCAGCCGTGGCGCCCAATTGGGCTGGACCAGCTTCGTCGATGACCGCCACGGCCAGATCAGCCCCATCGTGCGGTTCCGGGGGCGTTCATGAGCACGTTGATCTTGAGCATCACCAACCTCGACCAGTTGCAGCACAACGTCACCGCCCGGCACGAATTCGATCGTGCAGGTGGTACCGTCGGCAGCGCGGGAACCACGTGGCTGATCAATGATCGTGAGCAGGGCGTGGCGCCGGTCCATTGCGAGATCCGCTGGATCGAAGACGGCTTCTGCGTGATCGACCGCTGCGAGCGCACCTACCTGAACGACAACCTCGATAGCCTGGGGCCGCTATCGGCCAGGCGTTTGCTCGAGGGTGACCGGCTACGTGTTGGCGCTTATCGACTGTTGGTTCAGCTTTCACAAGCTGATGCCCGTTCGATGGAAGAGTTGTTCAACTCTGACTTGCGGGTGCTCGACCGACTCATCCTGGATGCACCCGCGCAGCGTTGGCTACACAAGCCCACGGCTGCCCCAGTCGTCGCTGAGATCTGCTCGGTCTTCGATCCGGGCATGGGCAACGATCCCTTGGCTGCCCTGGAAGCAGTGACACGGCCGGTGCAAGAGAGCCCGCTGGATCAACTGATCTCAGGAGAGCGCTCATGACGCGTCATTCACTCATGGCCGGCCTTCTGGCAACACTGATCGGGTTCTCGGGCTGCACCGCACTGAGCAAAATGGGCCAAGTGGCGATGGACCCCTCGATCCCCGTCGGCGCGACCAAGGATCAGCCCACCGAAATCGCGTTCAGCATCAATGCCAGCCCCACGCTCAACAGCAACCCCAACAGCCTGCAAGCAGCGACTGAGCAAGAAAGCAGCCTGGAGCCCAGCCCCTACGCGGTCAGCTTGAGCGCGGGCGACCCCTATGCCCTGACCGAGAAAGTCGGGACCCTGCTCGAGTTTCTTCACGAGCAATTCCCGGCCTTTTCGCCCGTCGAACTGCCAGAGGACGAGGCCGATGAGCCGGCTCGCTCTCCCTTGGAGGAAAGCACGCCGGGCCACTACGAAGACTCGAATGTGGTGCTGACCTTACCGCGTGCAACCACAGTGGCCCCCGAGTCGGCCGCCACTCCAATGGCCATCAAGATCCTGCAACTGCGCGACGACTCGCTGCTGCGCAACAGCATTTATGAGCTGTTGGACAAGGACCCCGCCAAGGTGCTGCGCAGTACCTACATTCGTGATGACGACTACCTGCTACGCCCCGGACAATTCAAGTTCATTCCGTTTGCCGCTATCGAGGCCGAGACCCGGTTCATCGCGGTGATCGCCGACTACCGCCACCAGGAAAACGCGACCTGGAGCCAGGTACTGCGCATTCCACCGCGCGGCCAACACATCATCTTGTCGGTCTTGCTCAACGACACGCAGATCCTGCTCAAGGAGGAGGACTGATGGCGCCTGCAACCCTGCCCTTCTCACTTACTCACGCTGACATGGAGCGCTCATGAGTTCACGTAATCCCGTCCTGTGGCCTGAAGGTCTGTTCGTCAAACCGCAGCACTTCCAGCAGGCTGTCCGTGCCGCTGAAGCGGCCCTGCATCAACGCCTTGGCAGCCTGAACGCAGCCTTCTATGGATTCAGCGAACTGCAACTGAACGACGAATATTTGAGCCTGGGCAAGATCGCCATCACCCGCGCACGCGGCATCATGCCGGACGGCACGGTGTTCGATATCCCGGCTGACCTGCCACCGCCGCCGCCGCTGGAAATCGAGGACAACGGCGCGAAAGACAGCGAGATCTACCTCTGCCTGCCACTGCGCACCGAGGGTGGCCGAGAGGTGAGCTGGCCCGACAATGCCGCCAACTTCCGCTACAGCGCACAGGCTCAGGAAATCAAGGACACCCATAGCGCCGACGGCGACTTGGCGCAGGTCGATCTGGCAGTGCCCAACCTTCAGCTCAAACGCAAGGCCGATGACAGCAGCGCTTACACCCGCCTTGCCATGGCACGCATTCTGGAGCGCCGGCCCGATGGCAGCCTGCAACTGGATGAAGGGTTCTACCCGACGAGCGTCTCGGTACGGGCGGTACCGGCACTCCAGCGTTACCTCGAGGAGATCACCAATACCCTGCGCGAGCGCTCGCGCAACCTGGCTAGCCGGATAGGCGCATCGGGCCAGTCCGGTATTGCCGACATCCGCGACTTCAACCTGCTGCAGGCCATCAACCGCTGGTGGCCGTGCTTCCAGCACTTGGCCAGGCAGGTGCAGACACACCCCGAGCAGTTGTACCTGCATATGAGCCAGGCCTGTGGCGAATTCGTGACCTTCACCGACGAAAGCCGGCTACCTCCAGAATTCCCCGCCTATCAGCACACGGCTCTGCGCACGTCATTCAAGCCACTGCAGGACACCTTACGCCGCGCCCTGGGTACGGTCCTGCAACCGCGTGCCATCTCGCTGCCGCTGGACGCGCTGGATTACGGCGTGATGACGACAACGCTCGAAGACCGCCGCCTGATCGATGAGGCGTACTTCGTCCTTGCCGTGCGCGCGGACCTGCCGCCGCCAACATTGCGCCGGCTGTTCCTGCAGAAAGCCAAGGTCACATCCCTGGAGACCTTGAATGACCTAGTGCATAAGCAGTTGCCCGGCATCGCGCTACATCCGCTGCCTGTGGCCCCACGCGATCTGCCCTTCCATGCGGGCTTCAGTTACTTCGAGCTCGACCGCCGCGACCCGGCCTGGGTCTGCATGAAGACGGCCAACGGTTTCGGGATTCATATCGCGGGGGAGTTCCCTGGGCTTGAGTTGCAGTTCTGGGCGATCAGGAGTGAATGAGATGCAAGAGAACCACCTCCCACACAATGAAACCCCACCAGCTCAAGCTGAGCAGATGCCATCAATGCTTGCAAAGCCTTTACCCACTGGCGCCGTGGCCTCCGAGGCAACCACACCAAAGCCCGCCCCTGTCTACAAGGGCTACCCCGCCGATCCCGACTTTCAGCTACGGGGCGGCTACGACAACCTGATGCTGGACGCAGCCACACCACTGCTTGGACTGGTCATGCGCCTACGCACGCTCGATACCTTGCCCAACATCAAGGAAGTGCACCAACAGGTACGCAACCAGATTGAAAACATCCAGCAAGAGATGCGTCAGCATGGCTACGAGACCACGCAACTTCTGGCGTATTCCTATGGTTTGTGCCTGTTCATCGATGAAGCCGTGATGGAACGGCCATGGGGCCAGGCCAGCCTCTGGAGCCAGGAGCCCCTGCTCAGCATTTTTCACAGCGAAACGTTTGGCGGCGAAAAGATCTTCACCGTTATCTCGCGCCTGATGCAAGAGCCCCAGCGCTACAAGGACGTGCTGGAGTTCATGTACTTCACCCTGTGCCTGGGGCTCAAAGGCAAGTACGCCCTCGCGCCCAAAGGCGCAGAGACGCTGAACACCCTCATTCACCAACTCCACGGAATCATCCGTGAACTACGAGGACCCACGCCGACAACGGTCTGTGACCCCTACACCAACGTTGCCCCACGCAACTTCCGCATGAATCGGCAATGGCCCTGGTGGAGCCCGCTGGTGATTTCCGCCATTGCCATGGCCACGGCCTACGGCATCTATAGCTACCGCCTGCACCTGATAACCACAGAAGTGCTGGAGTCGCTCAACGGCATCTTGCAGCAGTAAACCGCCGACAGTCGGCACAAACGTATTCAACGATTTGACGCGGCGTTTGCCGCGATGAAAAAGCCCATCGATTCCGATGGCCACGCTGCCGCTTATGCGCGTGTTTATCCACATGGACGCAGGAGAAACTGTCATGCCAACACCCGCTTACATCAAGATCGAAGGCCAGACCCAAGGCAACATCACCGCGGGCGCCTTCACCTCCGATTCGGTCGGCAACGTGTTTGTCGAGGGCCACGAAGACGAGATTCTGGTGCAGGAGATCAAGCACCAGGTGACCGTACCTACCGACCCGCAAAGCGGCCAACCTGCAGGCCAACGGGTCCACAAACCCTTCATCTTCACCAGCGCCCTGAACAAGGCGACACCGCTGATGTATCAGGCCCTGTCCAGCGGCGAAATGCTGCCGACTGTTGAAGTCAACTGGTACCGCACTTCGGTAGAGGGCAAGCAGGAGCACTTCTTCACCACCAAGCTGGAGGACGCCACCATCGTCGACATCAACACCACCTTGCCTCATGCACAAAACAAGGAGAACGCTGACTTCACCCAGTTGATCGAGGTATCGATGTCATACCGCAAGATCTCCTGGACACACGTCACCGCAGGCACCGAAGGCTCCGACGACTGGCGTAAACCCGTCGTCTAACCCGGCTGAACATCCCTGGCAGGCAGGCCCTGCCGGGGGCGTTTGAACTCTCGGACGGCGGAAGGACTTTTGATGCCCAGCCAATCTGATTTGCGGTACACCTTCGAGCCACTCGTTGGCAATGCCGAGTTCGAAGTGGTGTCGTTTGAACTCAAGGAAGAAATCAGCGCGCCTTTCACTCTCGAGCTGGAATTGATCAGCTTCGAACCCGACATCGATTTCGGCCAACTGCTTGACAAGCCGGTGCTGTTCACGATCTGGGACGGTGAACGACCCGTACGGTACGTACATGGCTTGGTCAGTGGTTTTAGCCAAGGCGAAAGTGGCTTCTATCGCACTTACTACCACGCACTGATCGAACCCATTTTGGCCCGCGCTGGTTTGCGCTCGAACTGGCGCACCTTCCAACAAAAGACCGTCCCGCAGATTCTCGAGCTGATGCTTCAGCGCCAGGGCATTGATCAATACGAGCTTCGCGCGAGCCTGGACCACCAAGTGCGCGAGTTCTGTGTGCAAGCGGGCGAGACCGACCTCGACTTCATCGCCCGCTTGGTGGCTGAAGAGGGCTTCGTCTATCGCTTTGAGCACAGCGGAAAACTGCACAAGTTGATCATCACGGATCAGCTGCAATCCCTTGGACAGATCAGTCATGGCGCGCTCAACACCGAGAACGATGACGAAGGCTTCTTCGAAGGCGAGGACGTTATCGACCCCAACACCGTCCTCTATCAATCCAAAAGTGGCGGCGATCAGGCCACACCTTGCCTTCGGCGCTTGCGCTACAGCGAGCAGGTACGAACTTCGCGACAGGTCCAGCGCGACTACACCTTCACTCACCCAGCGTATCGCCAGGAACACCGTGCTTGCGGCCCTTTTCTGGAACACCAGTCCACCGAGTACGAGCGCTTCGACTATCCCGGCCGCTACAAACGCGATGCCGTGGGCAAACCGTTCACCGAAAACCGGATCACTGCCCTGCGCCATGATGTGCGCATTGCGGAAGTTCAGGGCGATGACGTAAGGCTGCAGCCTGGGCTCAGCTTCACGCTCACAGGCCACCCACGTGATGATCTAAATGCGCATTGGCGCGTGAACAGCGTGGTTCACAAGGGCAGCCAGTTCACCAGTCTGCAGGAAGAAGCCGCTGGCCTCGACCAGAGCACGCACTACGAGCAAACCGCTCAGCTGGTACCCGGCAGAACCGAGTGGCGCCCTGCTCCGCTCAAAAAGCCCCGCGTCGACGGTCCTCACATGGCCACCGTGGTCGGGCCGTCCGGTGAGGAGATCTATTGCGACGAATGGGGCCGGGTCAAGGTCAGCTTTCCCTGGGACCGGGAGAGCAACAACAACGAGTTCAGCTCCTGCTGGGTCCGGGTATCCCAAGGCTGGGCAGGTGGCAGCTGGGGCTCGATGGCCATCCCGCGTATCGGCCAGGACGTGATCATCCAGTACGTCAACGGTGACCCCGACCAGCCGATGATCACCGGGCGCACCTATTGCGGTAACCAGTTACCGCCCTACGACCTGCCCGACCACAAGACCCGCATGACCATCAAGAGCCAGACCCACAAGGGCGATGGCTTCAACGAGCTGCGGTTCGAGGATGAGCTGGGCCGGCAGGAGGTGTTTATCCATGCGCAGAAGGACCAGAACAACGTCGTCAAACACAACGAAACCACTTTCGTCGGCAATGACCGCAGTGAACAGGTCGATCATGACGAGACGCTCAGTATCGGGCATGACCGCAGCCAAACGGTGGGCAATGATGAACGGGTCCGGATTGGCCAGGATACGTTTGTCGATATAGGCCGAAATCAGAAAATAAACATCGCCAAAGACCGTATAGAGGCCGTCGGCAATCATCGCCACGACCGGATCACAGCCAATCACCACATCAGCGTCGGCGGCAATCTTGAGCAGCAGGTCGAGGGCCATGCAGAGCTGGAGGCGGGACTGGAAATCCGCAGGCGCACCCGGCGTTACGACCTTCGAACAGCGGAAGCTGTGATCATCCAAGGGCCTGGAGGCTCCATCCGGATTGATGACAAGGGCATCACCCTGGACAGCCCGAACATACACATCAACGGCGTCCTGCTCCAATCTCCAAGCGGTAGCGCCAATCACTTTTCCATCAGCAGCGCACCCATCACTGGCAAACCTCTGGAGCGCCTATGCGGGCGACGCCCCGATGGCACCTGCCCGTTGCCCGACTGCCGCTGTATCAAAGGGCCAGTCAAATGAATACAACACCCTCGCAGCTGGCCGGCGAACCTCTCGGACATCCTTATCGCTTCATCCTGCTCATGACCCGCGAGCTCGAGTACTGGGCCTACCGGCCCATACCGCAAGAAGGCGAATTGGTGCCGGCCTATGCCCCATCAGTACTCGACCTCATCCATAACGTCAGCCGAAATACTCAACATGCATGGCTATGGAAGCGCAGCGCGCTGGACGACCGCCACGAATTTGGCCCTTTGCTGGTCGACGTTTCAGAAGCGCCCGAACTGCTTGCCCATGCAATCACCACCTGGATGCCCGTTGGCGGGGCCATAGCACTGGATAGCGAAGCTTGTCTCGCAGTGCTAGCGGACCATTTCACCAGCCTTACTCAGGTCACGCTCCCGGATCAGGGAACAGCCAATTTTTATTTCAAGCCGGATCATCTTGGAGCCTGGCTCGATGCATTGGACGGCGATCATCGCGCCACCTGGCTTGGGCCTGTGTCGTCACTGGCCTGGCGAGTCAACTGGGGGCCGGCCCATGAATGGAAAACACTCGAACGCCCCCCGACTACTGCCCGCCTGATATCGCAAGCACCGCTGCGCCTTCGCGTACATGAAATGGGCCGGCTGCACGCAGGTATACGCGAGCACTTCATCCTCACGCTGGCGCACGAAGTCTTGGCCATGCCACCCCATGCCACCCAAACGTTAGCCGCCATCAGGGAATGGATTGAAGCCCTGTTGCCGCAGCTGAAGTCCCTCAACTTTCGCGACGAGGAAACTGCAGGTCAGTTCATTCGGCTGATGGCCGGGCACATGTGGCTGATGAGCAGTGACCAGGCTACGAAGATCTACACCAACCTCAACGAGTCGCCCCAGGCCCGTCTTCGCGAGCTGCACACACTGGTCCAAATCAAGGAATCCAACCATGACTGATACTGCCGCCGGCAGCGCCACCTCCGGCCCCGTCTGCAGCCCGCGCGTGCCCATCCTGCCGGTGCGCTATGCCATCGTGCCGCGTACGGGCGATGCCCCTGCCTGTCGCTACGCAGACGC
>NZ_JBYSYW010000013.1:0-142066 GCF_058783825.1 Pseudomonas sp. FW305-96 | reverse complement strand
AGCGCCTGAATGTGGAAGTGTCGCTGCGCAGCCTGTTCGAATCCGCCGACCTGCAAGCCTTCGCCCAGGCCGCCGGCCAAGGTGCGGCCAGCCAGGCGCCGGCGTTCAGCGTCGTGGACCGCAACCAGCCGCTGGCCTTGTCCTACGCCCAGCAACGCCAGTGGTTCCTCTGGCAGCTGGAACCGGGCAGTGCCGCCTACAACATCCCGTCGGCCCTGCGCTTGAAGGGCGAGCTGGATATCGAGGCACTGCGCAGCAGCTTCACCGCGCTGGTCGCCCGCCACGAAACCCTGCGCACCACCTTCCGCCAGCAGGGCGACAGTGCCGAGCAGGTGGTGCATGCGCGTCTGCAAACGCCGCTGGACATCACCACGGCGGCCCTGGACGAAGCCGGCGTGCAGGCCTGGGTCGAGACCCAGGTGCGCCAGCCGTTCGACCTGGAACACGGCCCGTTGCTGCGCGCCCGCCTGCTGCGCCTGGGCGCCGACGAGCATGTGCTGGTACTGGTGCTGCACCATATCGTTGCTGACGGCTGGTCGATGCCGATCCTGGTCGACGAACTGGTGCGCGGCTATGAAAGCCACCTGCAAGGCCAGGCCCCGCAACTGCCGGCGCTGGCCTTCCAGTACGCCGACTACGCGGCCTGGCAGCGTCAGTGGATGGAAGCCGGCGAACAACAGCGCCAGCTCGACTATTGGCAGGCGCGCCTGGGCAGCACCCAGCCGATCCTCGAACTGGCCACCGATCGCCCGCGCCCTGTGGTGCAGCAGTATGAGGGTGCGCGCCTGCCGGTGTACCTCGAGCCAAGCCTGGTTGCCCAGCTCAAGACGCTGGCCGGGCAGCATGACGTGACCCTGTTCATGCTCCTGCTGGCCTCGTTCCAGGCCTTGCTGCATCGCCACAGCGGCCAGTCGGACATCCGTGTCGGCGTGCCGGTGGCCAACCGCACCCGGGCCGAGACCGAAGGCCTGATCGGCTTCTTCGTCAACACCCAGGTGCTGGATGCGCGCTTCCAGCCGCAGATTCGTTTCGACGAACTGCTGCAACAGGTCAAGCACACCGCCCTGGGTGCCCAGGCGCATCAGGAGCTGCCCTTCGAGCAATTGGTCGAAGCCTTGCAGCCCGAGCGCAGCCTGAGCCACAGCCCGCTGTTCCAGGTGATGTTCAACCACCAGACCCAGGTGCTGGGTGAATCCCGCGTACTTGCGGGCCTCAGCCTGCAGGGGCTGGTGTCGGACAAGCAGACCGCACAGTTCGACCTGACCCTGGACACTGCCGAACACGAAGGCGGCCTGAGCGCGACCCTGACCTACGCTACCAGCCTGTTCGAGCCGGCGACCGTGGCGCGCATGGCCGAGCACTGGCGCAACCTGTTGCAGGGCATCTGCCAGGACGCCGGGCAGCGCGTCGCCGAACTGCCGTTGCTGAGCCGCGAGGAGCGCGAGCGCACCCTGTACGCCTGGAACGACAGCGCCGCCGACTACCCGCGCGGGCAGACCGTCCAGCAGCTGATCGAGGCACAGGCTGCCCGCACGCCGCAGGCCGTCGCCGCAGTGCTGGGCGAGCAGTCGCTGAGCTACGCGCAACTGAACCAGCGCGCCAACGCCCTGGCCCACCACCTGCGCAGCCTGGGCGTCGGCCCCGATGTGCTGGTGGGGATCGCGGTGGAGCGCAGCCTGGACATGCTCGTCGGCCTGCTGGCGGTGCTCAAGGCCGGCGGCGCCTATGTGCCGCTGGATCCGCAGTTCCCCGAGGACCGCCTGGCCTACATGATGGAGGACAGCGGCATCGCGCTGCTGCTGACCCAGTCCAGCCTGGTGCAACGCCTGCCGATCCCGCCGCAGGTGCGCAGCCTGTGCCTCGACCAGGCGCTGCCGGGCGAGTACAGCCAGGACAATCCGCGCCCGCTGGCACACCCGGAAAACCTTGCCTATGTGATCTACACCTCCGGTTCCACCGGCAAGCCCAAGGGCGTGACCATCCGCCACGATGCGCTGGTCAACTTCCTCTGCAGCATGGCGCGCCAGCCGGGTATCGATGCTCATGACAAGGTGCTGTCGCTGACCTCGCTGTCGTTCGATATCGCGGGCCTCGAGCTGTACCTGCCGTTGTTGCGCGGTGCCTGCGTGGTGTTGCTGGGCGAGCAGGTGAACAAGGACCCGCAGGCGTTGCTGGCGGTGATCCAGGCCCAGGCAGTCAGCGTCGTCCAGGCCACCCCGTCGACCTGGCGCATGCTGCTGGACGCCGCCGCGCCCGGAGCCTTCGCCGGCAAGAAGGTACTGTGCGGCGGCGAGGCGCTGAGCGCCGAGCTGGCCCAGCGCCTGATCGCCCAGGCCGGGCATGTGTGGAACGTCTATGGCCCGACCGAGACCACCATCTGGTCGGCCTGTCATTACCTGACCGACAGCGACGACGTGTGGCTGGGGCGGCCGTTGGCCAACACCCGCCTGCACGTGGTCAGCGACGAGCTCGACGTGCTGCCGCAAGGCGCGCGTGGCGAGTTGCTGATCGGCGGCGACGGCCTGGCGCGGGGCTACCACAACCGCCCGGGCCTGACCGCCGAGCGTTTCGTCCCGGACCCGTTCGCCAGCGAGCCGGGCGCGCGCCTGTACCGCACCGGCGACCTGACCCGCTACCGCGAGGACGGGGTGATCGAGTACGTCGGGCGTCTGGACCACCAGGTGAAGATCCGTGGCTTCCGTATCGAACTGGGCGAAATCGAGGAGCGCCTGTTGTTGCACCCGGCGATCCGCGAGGCCGCGGTGATCGATATCGATGGCCCGGCCGGCAAGCAGCTGGCCGCCTACCTGGTGCTGCACGATGCGCAGCAAAGCGTGGAAGCGCTGCGCGGCGAGCTACGTGCGCACCTGAAGGCCGGCCTGCCGGACTACATGGTGCCGAGCCATCTGGTCGGCCTGACGCGCATGCCGCAGACCCCCAACGGCAAGCTCGACCGCAAGGCCCTGCCGCTGCCAGATGCCAGCCAGTTGCAGGCAGCCCACGTGGCACCGGTCACGGAGCTGGAGCGCAAGCTGGCGGCGATCTGGGCCGAGGTGCTGCAGGTCGAGCGGGTGGGCCTGCAGGACAACTTCTTCGACCTCGGCGGGCACTCGCTGCTGATCGTCCAGGTGATCGGCCGGGTGCGCGAGCAACTGGGCGTCGACCTGAGCCTCAACGAGCTGTTCGAGCAGGCCACGCTGGCCGACTTCAGCCAGGTGGTGGAGCGCAAGTCGGGGCAGGTCGCCAACGCCCATGACGAGCTGACTAAATCCTTGGAGGCCTTGAAACGTCTTACTGCACAGGAAATAGATAATCTGATCGCTTAGCGGGAGACATTCAAAGTGCAAGAGCTGCTCGACTCCGTAAAGTCGCTGTCCACCAGGGAGCGCAAGGCATTGGCAGCCTTGCTCAAGCGCCAGGGTGTCAACCTCTACGGGGTCACCCCGATCTTCAGAAGGGACTCGGCGGACGGGGCAGCGCTTTCCTATGCACAGCAGCGCCAGTGGTTCCTCTGGCAGCTCGACCCGCACAGCGCCGCCTACAACATCCCGGCGGCGCTGCGGCTCAAGGGCGCGCTGGATGTCGAGGCGTTGCAGCACAGCTTCGACAGCCTGGTGGCGCGCCACGAAACCCTGCGCACCACCTTCCGCCAGGAAGGTGACGGCGCGCTGCAGATCGTCCATCCGCCAATGCCTGTGGCGCTGGCGGAGGAGCCCTTCGTGCCTGAGGACTCGACGGATTTGCAGGCAGCCATCCGCGCGCGCGTGGAGGCCGAGGTGCAGCAGCCGTTCGACCTGGAGCATGGTCCGTTGCTGCGGGTCAGGCTGCTGGTGCTGGGGCCTGAAGAGCATGTGCTGATCCTGACTGTGCACCATATCGTTTCCGATGGCTGGTCCACGCCGATCCTGGTGGACGAGCTGATCCGCCTGTACGAGGGCTTGCGCCTGGGTTCGCCGGTGACCCTGGCCGAGCTGCCGATCCAGTACGCCGACTACGCCCTGTGGCAGCGCGACTGGATGGAGGCGGGCGAGCAGGAACGCCAGCTCGGTTATTGGCGCGAGCAACTGGCGGGCGAGCAGCCGCTGCTGGAGCTGCCTGTCGACCGCCCGCGGCCGTCGGTGCAGAACTTCCAGGGCGCACGCCTGGCCATCGATATCGATGCCTCCCTGGCGCAGGGGCTCAAGGCCCTGGCGCGCCAGCAGGGGGTGACCCTGTTCATGCTGTTGCTGGCCTCCTTCCAGACCCTGCTGCACCGCTACAGCGGGCAAGCCGACATCCGTGTCGGCGTGCCGGTGGCCAACCGTACCCGCGCCGAAACCCAGGGGCTGATCGGCTTCTTCGTCAACACCCAGGTGCTCAAGGCCGAGTTCGCGCCGCAGACCACCTTCGCCGCGTTGCTGCAGCAGGTGCGTGAAACCTCGCTGCAGGCCCAGGCGCATCAGGACCTGCCGTTCGAGCAACTGGTCGAGGCGCTGCAACCCGAACGCAGCATGAGCCACAACCCGTTGTTCCAGGTGTTGTTCAACCACCAGGCCGAAAGCCCGGGCATGGTCCGTGAGCTGGGCGGGTTGCAGGTCGAGGGATTGAGCTGGGAAGGGCAGACCACCCAGTTCGACCTGATCCTCAACACGGCCGAGCACGAGGGTGGGCTGATTGCGGCGTTCACCTACGCCACCTCGCTGTTCGATGCGGCCACGGTCGAGCGCATCGGCCGGCATTGGCGCAACCTGCTGCAGGGCATCTGCGCGGATCACGCCCAGCGCGTGGCACAGTTGCCGTTGCTCGATGCGGCTGAGCTGGGGGCGTGGACGGCCGATGTGCAGCGCTACCCAAGCTCCGAGTGCGCTCACGCGCTGATCGAGCAGCAGGCGGCGCGCACGCCTGAAGCGATCGCTGTGACCTTCGCCGGGCAGGCGTTGAGCTATGACCAGCTCAACCGCCGCGCCAACCGCCTGGCGCACAAGCTGCGCGCGCAGGGTGTGGGGCCGGATGTGCTGGTGGGCATCGCGGTGGAGCGTGGTTTCGAAATGATCGTCGGCTTGCTGGCGATTCTCAAGGCCGGGGGCGCCTATGTGCCGCTGGACCCGGAATACCCGCAGGATCGCCTGAGCTACATGATGGAAGACAGCGGCATTCAGTTGCTGCTGACTCAAGGCCATTTGCTGGCCGGGCTGCCGGTGCCAGCGCAGGTGAGCAGTCTGTCTCTCGAAGATGATCTGACTGGCTACAGTGACGAGAATCCGGAGCACCTGACCCAGCCGGATAACCTGGCCTATGTGATCTACACCTCGGGCTCGACCGGCAAGCCGAAAGGCACCTTGCTGCCGCACCACAACCTGCTGCGCCTGTTCAAGGCCACCGATGCCTGGTTCGGCTTCGGCCCGCAGGATGTGTGGACGCTGTTCCACTCGTACGCCTTCGACTTCTCGGTGTGGGAGATCTTCGGTGCGCTGCTGCATGGCGGCCGCCTGGTGATCGTCCCGCGTGAAACCACCCGTTCGCCGGAAGACTTCCACCAGTTGCTGGTGGAGCAGGGCGTGACCGTGCTGAACCAGACCCCATCGGCGTTCAAACCGCTGATGCGCGTGGCCTGTGACAGTGCATCCGACCTTTCGCTGCGCTACGTGATCTTCGGCGGCGAAGCCCTGGATGTGGCTGCACTGCAACCGTGGTTCGAGCGCTTCGGCGAGGATTGCGACAACCTGATCAACATGTACGGCATCACCGAGACCACGGTGCATGTGACCTACCGGCCAATCCGCTTCGCCGACACGCAGCAGTCGGGCAGCCCGATCGGTACAGCGATTCCGGACCTGTCGATGTACGTGCTGGACGCCGACTTCAATCCGGTGGCCAAAGGCTGCACGGGTGAGCTGCATGTCGGCCACGCCGGCCTGGCGCGGGGTTACCACAACCGCGCCTCGCTGACCGCCGAGCGCTTCGTGCCGGACCCGTTCTCCAGTGAAGGCGGGCGCCTGTACCGCACCGGCGACCTGGCGCGTTACCGCGAACAGGGCGTGATCGAGTACGTGGGCCGGATCGACCACCAGGTGAAGATCCGCGGCTTCCGTATCGAACTGGGCGAGATCGAAGCACGCCTGCAAGAACATGCGGCGGTGCGTGAAGTGCTGGTGCTGGATATCGACGGGGCAGGGGGCAAGCAACTGGCCGCCTACCTGATCGCCCAGGATGCGAATGCAGACCACGCAACCCTGCGCGACACGCTGAAACAGCACCTGAAAGCCAACCTGCCGGACTACATGGTGCCGACGCACTTCCTGGTGCTGGACCAGTGGCCACTGACCGCCAACGGCAAGCTGGATCGTAAGGCCCTGCCCAAACCGGACGCCAGTCAGCTGCAACAGGGCTACGTGGCCCCACGCACGGCGCTGGAACAGCAACTGGCGGCGATCTGGGCCGAGGTGCTCAATGTCGAGCAAGTCGGCCTGCACGACAACTTCTTCGAACTCGGCGGCCACTCGTTGCTGGTGATCACCCTGGTGAACAAGGTGCGCGAAGCCTTCGCCATCAACATCAGCCTGCATGAGTTCATGCTGATGGCCAGCTTCGAGGAACTGGCCAACTTCATCGGTGGCGGCAAGGATCGCCTGAAATCGCCGGTGATCAACCTCAACGGCTGCCAGCGCCAGCGCCCGGCGCTGTTCTGCCTGCCGCCAGGTGGCGGCGGTGCCTACGCCTACTACCCGCTGGCCAGCCGCCTGGCCGATGAGCGCCCGGTGTATGGCCTGGTCAACCGCTGCTATGCCGAGCCGGGCTGGGTGGACGAATCCTGGGCGGCGATGGTCGGCTATTACGTCGAGCAGATCCGCCGTACCCAGGCCAGCGGCCCGTACCATCTGCTGGGTTGGTCCATGGGTGGCGCGCTGGCGCTGGAGGTGGCTTACGCCCTGGAGCAGGCCGGCCAGCAGGTCGGTTTCGTCGGCCTGGTCGACACCCTGCTGCCGCAGGAGGTATCCGGTCTCGACGCCGAGCCCGTCGAGGTGGTGCAGGTGGCGCGGGCGGACGAAAGCCTGCTGCGTGGCCTGCTGGCCTTTGCGCCGGGCGTCGGCGAGGCGCGGATCGCTGGCTTCATCGACGAGGCCGAGCGTCTGCCGGCCGAGGTCGACAGGACCGAGTGGGTCATCGAGCAGGTGGCCGCCGCCGGTAATGTCAGCGCCGAACGCCTGCGCAGCATCCACGAGGATGTGCACTTGCAGCGGGAGATCGTCGATGGTTTCGCCGTGCTCGACCGCAACGCCGAACTGAGCCAGGCATTCCGCCTGCGCCCGCTGGCGGTCCAGGTGGACTGCTGGTGGGCCAGTGAAAGCCGCAGTGCCGAGCGGGTACGCCTGGGCGAGGCGGGGCTGCTGGCCCAGGCTTCGGTCAATGGCCTGGCCAGTTCGACGGTGATCGCCGATGGGCATGAGGGTGTGATCAACGCCGTCGAGTTCACCGACGGGCTGTTGCAGCGGCTTGTCGACAAGGCGTAAGGGTTGCTGTTGCAGCAAGCCGGGACCGCACTGTGGTCCCGGCATTGCTGCCCATCAAACCGTGCGCAAGCGCGCCTTCTCCACCTGTTGCATCTCCACCCCATCGAGCAATGCCTCGACCACCGCCTTGGCCGCATCCAGCCCATGATCATTGCCCAGCAACAGGTCATGGCAGGTGCCGGTCGCCAGTTCCATCGCCTTGAGGTTGGTGGCGAACGCGCCCTTTAGCAGGGTGGACAGGTGCACCAGCGCATCTTCGAAGTCCACGCCTTCGCGCACGGCGAACAGGGAAGGGTGGCTGCATTCGCAGTTGCCGAAGCTGGAGTGCGCCGTGGTGGCGCGGGACGGGGGATCAGGTAAGCCTTTTGTCATTGTGTCGCTCCTTGATTCAATGGAGCCGCCACAGATCGCTACCAAACGAAGTGGTGACGGCTGTACGCAGGTTGGTAGACCGGGAATCAAGGAAACCGGCGCGCACGAGTGCGCCCTACGCACAGCCGCCATAAAACGAAACAGCGGGCACAAAAAAGCGCCGACTCTATCGCAATGGGGGCGCTTGTGCGCCTTGATTGATCGCGGGCTACCAAACCCGGCTGCTGGACTTACAGCAGCGCGCAAAGGTTACCGGGGCAGGTCGGGGGTTTCAAGGATGGAAATGTAAGCAAGTGATAGATTTACTGACGTCGTTTAATCTGGCCAACTGGTATCTCGAAGTTGATCCATCTTTTGTGCAAGATAGTTTACGAGTGCTTCCTTGCCTTTGGAGTAGTCGTCGACATGTTCTCGCATAGCCGCTGCGTTTGCCGCAACAGGAGCGGCGCCATAGCTAAGGCTCGCATCGACTGCTCTTTGGCCCTGACGGACGATGTCTTCCAAGAGATCACGATTATCAAAAGTGATACCAAAATCAGGCAGAGTGAAACTGGCGCTGTTACCTGCGATGCGATCAGGATTGGGTAGGGTAAGGGCGGCGAACAGTGCGTTCTGCGTGGTGACCTCGCTGATGAGGTCCGAATGGCCTGGGTAACGTAATTTAAGTGTGTCCATATCAATGTGATGAACGGACCCGATACGCTCGGCTTGAATTCTCTTGGGCAGGTCACTGAGCTGACCTAAGTCAACAGCGCGGCGTTGGTGAACCTGTTTAAAGGTTCCTCGAGGATCGGCATGATTTATTGGGTCTGCGGAACAATATCCGTAGCTATTGATGCCCCCGTCAGCAAAAGGACTCAGTCTGTCCGGTGAGCAGAACCTCATCAGTACCGGGCTATAGGTGCGATATCCGTTGCCCAGCGGGTAGCAGCCTGTCCACGGGTCTCGAATCACGCCATTGAATCCCAGTTGTGAACCAGTTGCGTCGCGAGTTGGATCGTATCCATAGGCCGAATAGGCAAACTCACGGCTTGATCCTCGTAACACCGAGCGTGCCAGGTCGCTCGCCAACAAAGCGGTCGAGGATTTGCTCATGGGTGCGCGTACTGTTCAGACATGATCGTTCCACGTTAACGTGCGCCCCTGGCCAGTGAAACTGGCAAAAATGCCAGGTATGGCGCTACCCCCAAAAGGATTTGATATGCCCGAACCCTCCAACCTGTTGGCCTTCGCCCTGATCAGCCTGAGCATGGTGCTGGCCGCCCTGGCCGTGCGCATGCTGGCCGAAGGGCGCCGTTGATCACGTCCGGCGATCCGATGGAACGTTTTGCCAACGGGCGGTTTCCTACCCTCATAGGAAAGATCACGTGCCCGGGACTACCGAGACATGAAAGCTCGCCAGGAGAGCAAGAAGGCCAACCTGCAACCATTGCCGGCATTCATGGGCGGCGGTGGCGAGGTCAGCTGCCTGTTGCAGGCGATGGACTGGCGGCACTCGCCGCTGGGTGCGCCGGACCAATGGTCGCCGGCATTGCAGGCGATGGTGGCCATGCTCCTGCCTGCCCAGGCGCAGATCGTGTTGTTCTGGGGCCCGCTATACATCGCGCTGTACAACGATGCGTATTGGCCGACCATCGGTGACAAGCATCCCGGCGCGCTGGGGCAACCCGCCAAGGCGCACTGGAGCGAGCTCTGGGACGACCTCGAGCCTTTGCTGCGCGGGGTGCGTGAAACCGGCGTGACATTCTCTGCCAGGGATCGGCCGTTCTACATCGTGCGCCACGGGCCAGGCGAAACGGCGTACTTCGATGTCTCCTATTCCGCGGTGCGTGAAGTTGACGGTTCCGTGGGGGGCGTGCTGTGCATTGTCACCGAAACCTCGGAGCGGGTGCATTTCCAGCAGCGCCAGGCATTTCTCCAGGAACTGCGCCAGGCCTTGCCCGGCCTGGGCCAGGCCGAGCGCATCGAAGCCCACGCGGTGCGCCGCCTGGCCAAGGAATTGGGCGCGGCGCGGGTCTGCTTTGGTGAGGACTTGGGCGATGGGCGCCGTTATCGGGTCGCCCAGGAGTGCGCCGCGCAGGTGCCGCCGATCACCGGCCTCAACCAGTACGCGGCCTTGGACCCGGCACTGCGCGAGGCGCTGCTCGCCGGCCAGGTGGTGCAGCGTAACTATGCGGCGAACAACATGGCGCCGGCGGGCTTCAAGGGCCTGTGCGCCACGCTGCATGCCCCGGTGCTGCGTGCCGAGCGCCTGGAGGCGATGCTCGCGGTGCATTTCCACACGCCCCACGCGTGGACCACCAGCGAATGCCTGCTGGTCGAAGAGGCCGCCGGCCAAGTGTGGGCGGCGATCACCCATGCCCGTTCCGAGCGCGCCTTGCATGTGCTCAATGAAAACCTCGAGGAGCGGGTGGCGAACATGCTGACCCATCGCGAAGCCTCGTTGGTGCAGCTGCACGAGGCACGCAAGATGGAGATGATCGGCCAGCTGACCGGTGGCATCGCCCATGACCTCAACAATATGCTCACGCCGATCATTGCTTCCCTGGAATTGCTGCGCCGCCACCCCCAGCCGGAACGGGCCGAACGCCTGATCGACGGCGGCCTGCAGGCGGCGGAGCGGGCGCGCAACCTGGTCGGGCGCCTGCTCAGCTTCGCCCGGCGCCAGACCCTCAAGCCGGTTACGGTGTCACTGGCAGTGCTGGTGGAGGACATGCACGAACTGATGGCGCGCTCCCTGGGGCCGACCATCGCGCTGCAGGTCAATATCGACAAGGCTTTGCCAGGGGTTCTGGTGGACCCGCACCAGTTGGAGCTGGCCCTGCTGAACCTGGTGGTCAATGCCCGTGACGCAATGAGCGAAGGCGGCCAGCTGACCATCCGCGCTGGCGCCGAGGAAGCCGGCATGCCCAGGCCGCCTGGGTTGCAGGGCGGGCAGCAGCTATGGCTGCAGGTCAGCGACACCGGTTGTGGCATGAGTGAAGAGGTATTGGCGCATTGCGTCGAGCCATTCTACTCGACCAAAGGGGTGGGCCGGGGCACTGGCCTGGGCCTGCCGATGGTGCAGGGGCTGGCGTTGCAGTCCGGTGGTGGCTTCGGTATTCATTCCCGGCCGGGCCAGGGGACCGAGGCGACCTTGTGGCTGCCGGCCAGTGAGAGCAGCGTGGCGGCGCGCATGACCGAGCCTGTCGAGGCGGTCCGTGCGCAACGGCCGACCCGGGTGTTGCTGGTGGATGACGAACCCCTGGTGCGCCAGGCAACGCTGATGCAGCTACAGGCGCTGGGGTATGAGGTGACAGAGGCCAGCGGGCCTGTCCAGGCCCTGGCGCTGCTGGAAAAGGGCCTGGTGCCCGACGTGTTGCTGACCGACCATGTGATGGCCGAGATGACCGGCGTGCGCTTCGCCCAGCAGGTGCGCGAGCAACTGACCCAGCTGCCGGTGCTGATCATCACCGGCTACACCAACCTCACACCGCGTGAACTGCATGGGTTCGGCGTGTTGCGCAAGCCGTTCCGCCAGGATGAGCTGGGGCGCAGCCTGACACGCTTGCTGGCGGCGCGGGGGTGATTCGACTGGGCAGGGCGTTTTGCCAATCGCCTGCCCAACGCGCCGCTCACTGCCTTCCCAGCACGTCCCCCAGCATCCGGCACACCTGCTCGGCCGAATAGGGCTTGGCCAGGAAGGCGAAGCCCTGGTGGCCACCTTCGGCAATCGCCTCGCTGTAGCCGGAGGTCAGGATCACCGGCAGATGGGGTTGGCTGCGCCGCAGCTCCCTGGCCAGGGCCAGGCCGCCCATGCCAGGCATCACCACGTCGGAAAACACCGCGTCGAATCCGCCTTGTGTCGAAGCGATCTGCTTCAGCGCATCCTCTGCCGAGATCGCCCAACTGATTCGGTAGCCATGATCGCGCAGGATCTGCGCGGTAAAACTGCCGACATCGGGGTTGTCCTCGACCACCAGGATATGTCGGCGCTCGCCATTGGGCGCCAGCGTCGGCAAAGCGGTGCTGACTTCGGCATCGGCCTGGGCCACCTGGGGCAGGTACAGGGTGAAGGTGGTGCCCAGGCCTTCGCGGCTGCTGACCTGGACATCGCCCCCCGACTGTTTGACGAAGCCGAACACCTGCGACAAGCCGAGCCCGGTGCCCTGGCCGGCGGCCTTCGTGGTGAAGAACGGGTCGAAGATGCGCTCCAGCAGGTGCGGGGCAATGCCCACGCCGCTGTCGACCACCGAGATGGCAGCGAATGGCCCGGCCTGGGGGGCCTGGCCACGCAGCGCCGGCAGCTGCTGGTTGGCTTCCAGGCGCAGGCGCAAGGTGCCCGCGCCGGCCATGGCGTCGCGGCCGTTGATCATCAGGTTGATCACCGCGGTTTCCAGTTGGCCGAGGTCTGCGTGCACGTGGCAGGGCGTGTCGGGCAGTTCCAGGCTCACCTGGATGCGCGCGCCGGTGGCGGTATCGAGCATTTCGGCCATCGCCTCGAGCCTGGGGCCGGCGTCGAATACCTGTGGGCTGAGCGCCTGGCGGCGGGCGAAGGCGAGCAGTTGCCCGGTCAGCTTGGCGCCGCGGTCGACGGTGTCGGACACGGTCTTGAGATAGCGGCTGCGCCGGTTCTCGTCGAGGTCCGGGCGCTGCAGGAAGTGGATGGAGGAGCGGATGATGGTCAGCAGGTTGTTGAAGTCATGGGCCACGCCCCCCGTGAGCTGGCCGATGGCCTCGAGCTTCTGGGTCTGGCGCAGGACAGCCTCGGTATGCAGCAACTGGCTGGTGCGCTCTTCCACGCGTTGTTCGAGGGTGGTATTGAGGGCCTCCAGGGCGGTCAGTGCCTCGCGCACCTCGGCGTTGGCCTGGACCCGCTGGATATGCGCCCAGCAGCGTTCGGTCACTTCGCCGATCAAGGTCTGTTCGTAATCGGTCCAGGCCCTGGGCTGCTTGTCGTGGATGGCCATCAGCGCGGTCAGGCGGCCCTCCTTGATCAACGGCATGCAGATGGTCGCGGTGATGCCGATGGCCTGGAAGGTCGCCGACTCGGGTGCCGGCAACTGGCTGAGATTGTCATCGATCACCAGCGCCAGGCCTGCGCGCAGGCGGCTGACGGCCAGCGCGCCGAAGTCGGCCAGGCGGTACTGGCCGATCAGCCGTGGCGAGCCCGGTGCGACCCAGTCGCCGCAAATGGTGAAGCCGTCCTCGTCGGGCGCCATCACCGCATAGGCGCAGCTGGACAACTGCAGGTGCTCGCCAAGCAGGTGAGTGGTGGTGGCCATGATCCGTTCCGGATCGGTGGCATTGGCGGCAGCCCGGCCGAGGCTGTCGAGGAAGTTCAGACGGCGGTTGGCGACCACGCTCGCGGTGGTTTCGGTGACCGTGTCGAGCATGCCCACTACCTTGCCGTCGTGGTCGCGCACCGGGCTGTAACAGAAGGTGAAATAGGCGCGCTCCGGGCTGCCATGACGCTCGATCATCAGCGGGAAGTCCTCGATGTACACCGCCTCGCCGGCGAGCGCGCGCTGGGCCAGGTGGCGAATATTGCTCCAGGCTTCCTGCCAGACATCGCTGAAGGGCCGGCCCAGGGCGGTCGGCTTGCCGCCCAGGATCTCGCTGAAGGCGTCGTTGTGCAGGGTGATCAAGGCATCGCCCCAGAGCACGGCCTGGGGAAAGCGCGAGGCCAGGCACAGGGCGACGCTGGTCTTGAGTACGTCGGGCCAGCTATCCAGCGGGCCGAGGGGCGTGGATGCCCAGTCGTGGTTGCGGATGCGCGCGGCCATCAGCCCGCCGCCGTCTAGCCATTTCGCCATGAACGTTTGCCGGTCCTTTTGCGTGGGACCATCAGGGTGCACCGAGACGCGACGCTTGGCGAGGGATTTGTGTGCGCCATCGTCAGCGGATGAAGTGCACCTTGCCGGTATCGTCGTTGCCCATGTAGATGCCGTACACGCCGGCCTGGCGCTCGAGGATGTAGCGCTCGAGGATCTGCCGGATCGCCGGGTAGTAGATTTCGTCCCAGGGGATCTGGTCCGGTTCGAAGAAACGATAGTCCAGGGTCTCGGGCCCGTATTCGCCGGTTTCCTCGGTGACCACGGCGCGGAAGATGATGTACACCTCGCTGATCCGCGGCACGCTGAAGATCGAGTAGGGCGAGATGATGTCGGCGCGCACGCCGCTCTCTTCCCACACCTCGCGCAGCGCCGCCTGTTCGGTGGTCTCGCCAGCTTCCATGAACCCGGCCGGCAGGGTCCAGGTGCCGGGGCGCGGCGGAATGGCGCGCTGGCACAGCAGGTACTTGCCGTCGCGCTCGATGATGCAGCCGGCGATGATCTTCGGGTTGATGTAGTGGATGTAGCCGCAACCGGCGCAGTGAAGACGTTCGTGGGTGTCGCCGTTGGGGACGCCCCGGGCCAGTTCCGTGGTGCAGTGCGGGCAGTAGCGCGGGGCGGTGGGCATGGTCAGCGGCCTATGCGAGGGTCCTTGAGGGGCAGGGGGGCGACGATATCGCGGACCTTGGCGTTGTCGTCCTGCTTCTGGCGCAGGTAGTCGAGGGCGACCTTGGCAGCGGCGCGCACATGGTCGACCGAGGCCTGGTGGGCGGCCTGGGGGTCGCCGCCCTTGATCGCCTCGACGATCTTTTCCATCTCGAGGTTGCTGGCGCCCCGGCGGTTTTCCTGGGACACCGAGGTGGCGCGCAGGTAGCTGATGCGCGCCTGCAGCTGGCGCAGCTGCTGGGCGGCGACCTGGTTGCCCGAGCCTTCGAGCAGCACGTCGTAGAAGCCTTGCACCGAGTCGAGCACCTGTTGCAGCTCACCGTCCTCCAGGGCCTCGCGGTTGACCTCCAGGGCGCGCTCCAGGGCACGGATGTCCTTGGCCTTGGCGTTGAGGGTGAACAGTTGCACGATAAGGCCTTCGAGCACGCAGCGCAGCTCATAGATGTCGCGGGCGTCCTCTAGTGTGATGATGGCCACCCGTGGTCCCTTGGCGTCGGCGAACTCCACCAGGCCTTCGGACTCCAGGTGACGCAGGGCTTCGCGCACCGAGGTGCGGCTGACGCCAAGGCGCTCGCAAAGGTCGCGTTCGACCAGACGGTCGCCCGGCAGCAGGTGGAAGTTCATGATCGCGCCGCGCAGTTTGTCGAGCACGATTTCACGCAGGGTGACGGGGTTGCGGTTGACCTTGAAGCTGTCGTCGAGGGGCTGGCGTTTCATCAGGGGCGCTCTTAATGCGGCTGTTGCGCCAACATCGCGGAATGCCTCGAACCCGGGCATTCCTTGCGGTGGTTCACACAGCCCGCTGTTAACGGGTTGCCTGCGCGTCGGCTTCGGCGAACGCCTCGCGGGCCAGGCGGAAACTGTCCACCGCCGCAGGTACGCCGCAGTAAATGCCGACTTGAAGCAGGATCTCGCGAATCTGTTCGCGGCTCAGGCCATTACGCAAGGCGCCGCGGATGTGCAGCTTGAGTTCGTGGGGCCGGTTGAGCGCGGAAATCATTGCCAAGTTTATCATGCTGCGCTCTTTGAGCGACAAGCCTTCGCGGCCCCACACGTGGCCCCAGCAGTATTCGGTGACCAGCTCCTGGAGTGGCTGGGTGAAGGCGTCGGCGTTCTCGATCGAGCGCTTGACGTATTCCTCGCCGAGCACCTGGGTGCGGATCTGCAGGCCTTTCTCGTACTTTTCGTTGTTCATGGCCAGGGTCCTGTGTGACTGAATGGAAAATGGGGGCTGGGGGCCGCAAAGCGGCCCCAGCGGATCTCAGCCCAGCGGCGGCAGCGCGCCGAGCTTGCCCTTGTGGTACACCATGGGCGTTACCGGCTGCTCGGGCAGCACCAGGTTCTTCACCTGGCCAACGATGATCGCGTGGTCGCCGCCATCGTATTCGCGCCACAGTTCGCACTCGATGATCGCCGTGGCCTTGGTCAGCAGCGGGTTGCCCAGTTCGCTCAACTGCCAGTCGATGCCCTTGGCCTTGTCCTTGCCCTTGCCGGCGAAGGCATAGGCCTCGGCGGTCTGGTCGGCGGACAGCAGGTGGATGGCGAACCGCTTGCTGTCGCGCAGGATCGGGTAGGTGTCGGAGGCGTAGTTGGGGCAGAAAAGCACCAGTGCCGGCTCGATCGACAGCGCGCTGAACGCGCTGGCGGTGATGCCGACGATGCCGCCGTCGGCGTCCAGGGTGGTGACCACGGTGACGCCGGACGGGAACGAGCCCATCACGTCTTTGTAGATGCCGGGTTCGATCATGGTGGGTTCTCCTAGCGCATCACAAAGGGGTCGGGCATGGGCGCGGTGGACAGGTTGATCCACACCGTCTTCAGCTCGGTATAGGCCAGCACCGAGTCGATGCCGCTCTCGCGGCCATAACCGCTGTTCTTGAAGCCGCCAATGGGGGCCATTGCCGAGACGGCGCGGTAGGTGTTGACCCAGATGATCCCCGAGCGCACGTCACGGGCCAGGCGATGGGCGCGGCCCAGGTCGCGGGTCCAGATACCGGCGGCCAGGCCGAACTGCGAGTCGTTGGCCATCGCCAGGGCCTGCTCCTCGGTCTTGAAGCGGATCACCGCGGCGACCGGGCCGAACACTTCTTCCTGCATGATGGTCATCGAGTTGCTGTCGCATTCGAACAGGGTCGGCTCGTAGAACCAGCCGTCACCTTCGACCTCTGCACGTTTGCCGCCCATGCGCAGGGTGGCGCCTTCGGCCTTGGCCGCAGCCACCAGGCCTTCGATCACCGCCAGTTGCTGGGCGGTGGCGATCGGGCCCATCTCGCTGCTGTCGTCTTGCGGGTTGCCGATGCGGATGCTTTTGGCGCGGGCGATCAGGCGTTCGACGAACTCGTCGAAGATCTCGTCCTGCACCAGCAGGCGCGAACCGGCCACGCAGCTTTGTCCGGAGGCGGCATAGATGCCGGCCACGGCGCCGTTGATGGCGCTGTCCAGGTCGGCGTCGGCGAAGATGATGTTCGGTGACTTGCCGCCCAGCTCCAGCGACAGCTTGGCGAAGTTCTCGGCGCTGCTGCGCACCACGTGGCGGGCGGTGGCAGCGCCGCCGGTGAAGGCGATCTTGCGCACCAGCGGGTGGCGGGTCAACGCCGCGCCGGTGCTTGGGCCGTAACCTGTGACCACGTTGACCACGCCAGCCGGGAAGCCGGCTTCCAGGGCCAGGCGGGCCAGCTCGAGCAGGGTCGCCGAGGCGTGCTCCGAGGGCTTGAGCACGATGGTGTTGCCGGCGGCCAGGGCCGGGGCCAGCTTGATCGCGGTGAGGTACAGCGGGCTGTTCCACGGGATGATCCCGGCTACCACGCCGATCGGCTCGTGCACGGTGTAGGCAAACAGGTCCGGCTTGTCCAGCGGCAGGGTGCCGCCTTCGAGCTTGTCGGCCAGGCCTGCGGTGTAGTGGAAGAACTCCGGCAGGTAGCCGACCTGGCCGCGGGTTTCGCGGATCAGCTTGCCGTTGTCGCGGCTTTCCAGCTGGGCCAGGTGTTCCTTGCTCTCGGCAATCAGGTCGCCGAGGCGGCGCAGCAGCTTGCCTCGGGCGGTGGCGGTGAGGCCGCGCCAGGCCTTGCCTTCGAAGGCGCGCTGGGCGGCCTGCACGGCAAGCTCGACATCGGCTTCGCCGGCATCGGGCAGTTGCGCCCAGGCCTTGGCGGTGGCCGGGTCGAGGCTGTCGAAGGTCTTGCCGCTCTGGGCATCGCGCCATTGGCCGTCGATGCACATCTGGAAACGAACGAGGGTCATGCGACTATCCCCTTGGCGGATTCGGAGAGGGTGCGGGCCTGCCTGAGGAAGTCCAGCAGCATCTTGTTGACTTCGCGCGGTGCTTCCACCGGCATCATATGCCTTTGCTCGGCGAGGACCACGCTCTGCGCGCCGGGAATCCGCGCGGCGAGTTGGCGGGTCATGGCCGGAGTGGAACCGCTGTCGAGCTCGCCCGTGGCGATCAGCGTCGGTACCTGGATGTTGCCCAGGTCGGCTTCGCGGTACATGTCCTGGGTGGCGAACAGCGAGTAGGTGGTGTGGTAGCCCTGGGGGTCGTTGCTCGCCAGGATCTGGCGGATGGCGGCGACCTGGGCCGGGTTGGCGGCCTTGTACTCGCGGCTGAACCAGCGCTCGAGCGCGGCGTCGACGTTGGCGTCGGGGCCCTGTTCAAAGGCTTGCGCGGCGCGTGCGATCACCCCGGCGCTCTGCTCGGGGGTGCGGTTGAACACGCTGTTGAGTATCACCAGCGCGGCCAGGCGTTGCGGGTAGTTGAGCGCGAAGGCGCGGGCCACCAGGCCGCCCATGGAAAAGCCGATCACGCAGGCCTGGGTGACCTGCAGGTGGTCGAGCAGTTCGGCGAGCTGCTCGGCATAGCCCTCCAGCGGCGTATCGGCGCTGGGCACGCGGCTCTGGCCATGGCCGAGCATGTCGTAGGCGATGACGCGGTAGTCGTTGGCCAGGCCGACGATCTGCCCGCCCCACATTTCCTTGTTCAGGCCCACGCCGTGGATCAGTACCACGGGCTGGCCCTGGCCCAGGTCCAGGTAACTGGTCCCGGCCGGTGTACGTTCAGCGACAGGCTGAATCATGGAGGGCGCTCCTTGAAGGTCGGGCGCGGCGGGTATGCACGCCACGCCCAGGCCCGTCTTGGTTGTTGTTATTGAGCGTTGGCCTTTTCGGCAGCCAGTTCTTCCAGGTCGATGTAGCGGTTGCCGATGCGTGGGTGCAGGCGGCCACCGTCGGCGGCGCCCAGCACCACGACGATCTCGTCGGCGCGTGGAGCATCTTCGATCTGCATTTCCAGGGTGATGTAGTGCGAGCGCAGGCCTTCGTCGTCCTTCTGCATCATCGGGATCTGGATCGAGGTGCCGGGGCCGCCGCGCTTGTTGGTGAAGCTCAGGTAGCTCTTGGCCTGCACCGCTTCGCGGTAGTGGTTGCCGAAGCGCAGGGTGTGGATCACCGCCGAGGCGTGCTCGATCTCGCCGTCGGCGCCGACCACGGCGGCCTTGCCGTAGGCCTCGATCTTGTCGGCTCCGCCAATGGCGGCGGTCAGGCGCTCGACCATCAGCGCGCCCAGCGCGGAGCAGTTGGCGCGGATTTCCGGCTTGAGGTCTTCGACGAAGCCGCGACCAGCCCATGGGTTCTTGACCACCACGGCCAGGCCGACCATGGTCACCGGCTTGTCGGTGGCTTTGCCGCCTTCGATGCGGGTCTCTTCGGAGTAGGTGACGATCTTGCGGATTTCGAAACTCATGAGGGGCTCCTGGTGAGGGGTTATCAATTGTTGTTGTCTGATGGTATACCATAATATTTGATGTGCAAGGGCCGGCTGAAAATTTCTCTCACCGGCGGACGAGAGGCTCTGAGTCGCAAGCCGAGCGCGGCCCCGCTCCCGCTTGCTGCTTGACGCTTGAGCCTTGCAGCTCGAAAAAAGCCCGCTCACGCCGGCCACGAGGGCAGGCGCGAGCGGGCTGGTTCCCGCAATCGATCAGGCAGAGGGAATTCAGGCGAAGGCCGGCACCACTTCCTTGATGAACAGCTCCAGCGACTTGCGTTTCTCGGCATGGGGCAGGCTGTTGTCGCACCAGAAGCTGAACTCGTCGACGCCGAGCGCCTGGTAGTACTTGATGCGCGCAATGATTTCTTCCGGTGTGCCGATCATGGTGTTCTTGCGAATGTTCTCCAGCGCGAACGCTGGCACCTCGGCGAACTTCGATTCCGGGCTCGGCTCGAGGAAGCCATTGACCGGCACGGTCTTGTTGCCGAACCAGGCATCGAAGGTGCGGTAGAAGCGCGAGATGGCCTGGGCACCGACCCTCCAGCCATCCGGCTCGGCCGGGCTGTGCACGTGGGTGTGGCGCAGCACCATCAGTTGTGGGCGCGGCACGTCCGGGTTGTTGTCCAGCGCGGCCTGGAACTTGTTCTTCAGGTCCAGCACTTCCTCGTCGCCCTTCATCAGCGGGGTGACCATGACGTTGCAGCCGTTGGCCACGGCGAAGTTGTGCGAGTCAGGGTCGCGGGCGGCGATCCACATCGGCGGCATGCCCGGCTGTACCGGCTTGGGCACGCTGGTGGAGGTGGGGAAGTTGTAGATCTCGCCTTCATGGGCATAGTCGCCTTGCCACAGCTGGCGCACCGCCGGGACCATCTCGCGCAGGGCCTTGCCGCCATCGGTGGCCGGCATGCCGCCGGCCATGCGGTCGAACTCGAACTGGTAGGCGCCACGGGCCAGGCCCACTTCCATGCGACCATTGCTGATCACGTCGAGCAGGGCGCATTCGCCGGCGACGCGGATCGGGTTCCAGAAGGGCGCGATGATGGTGCCGGCGCCCAGGCGGATCTTCTCGGTGCGTGCGGCCAGGTAGGCCAGCAGCGGCATCGGGCTCGGCGAGATGGTGTACTCCATGGCGTGGTGTTCGCCGATCCACACGGTGCTGAAACCGCCGTCTTCGGCCATCAGGGTCAGTTCGGTGAGGTCTTCGAACAGCTGGCGGTGGCTGACCTGCTCATCCCAACGTTCCATGTGCACGAACAGCGAAAATTTCATGGGGCTTTTCCTCGGAGCTTTGTTGTTTTCGCCCGCCGTGGCAGGCGCTCTAAGTGGAATCAGTCGTCAGAGTCTCAGGCGAAGGCCGGCAGGCTGGCCATCTTGCCGCGGCAATAGACCATCGGGCGGGGCGCCTCCTGCGGGACGATCAGGTTGTGTACCTTGCCGACCATGATGGCGTGGTCGCCGCCTTCGTATTCACGCCACAGTTCGCATTCGATCACGGCGGTGGCGCCAGCCAGGATCGGGTTGCCCAGTTCGCTCAGGGTCCACTCGATGCCGACGGCCTTGTCCTTGCCTTTTTTCGCGAACGCATACGCCTCGGCCTGCTGTTCACCGGAGAGCAGGTGAATGGCGAAGCGCTTGTTCTTCATCAGTACAGGGTAGGAGTCGGCGCTGTAGTTGGGGCAGAACAGCACCAGTGGCGGGTCCATCGACAGGGAGGAGAAGGCGCTGGCGGTGAGGCCGACGATCGAGCCGTCGTCGTCCAGGGTGGTGATGACGGTCACGCCGGAGGGGAAGGAGCCCAGGACGTGCTTGTAGACGGTTGCGTCGATCATCTCGTGTACCTCTGAAAAGGCTGCGGTGGTCCGCGGTTTTTATCGTTGATTCGTATGATGGTATACCGTAATACCTATATTGCAAGCGGAATTTTCCGTGCGCTGGAGTTCGCGATAAACGGCGCAAGCCCCCGTAATCACTGGTCTTGGTGTAAACCTTCGGGCTGCAAGTCAGTGCATGGAGCGGATCAGTTGTGGGGAAAATGAGCGGTGCAGTGTTGTCAAACTCTTGGAATACCATAATATGGTCTTCAGCTGAGAGGCCGCCCGGAGCGGTTTCCATACAACGATAAAAACGACCTTTCGAGCTGAATCCTATGTCCCAACCGTCGTCGCAACACCATCTCGTCGAGCAACACACGGTCGATTACGTGCCACCGTCCGAGCGCCATGGGAAGGCGCGCGACCTTTTCACCCTGTGGTTCAGCACCAACATTGCGCCGCTGCCGATCGTCACCGGGGCCATGGTGGTCCAGGTGTTCCACCTGAACTTGCTGTGGGGGCTGTTGGCCATCGTGCTGGGGCACCTGCTGGGCGGGGTGGTGATCGCCCTGGCCTCGGCGCAGGGGCCACAGCTGGGCATTCCGCAGATGGTGCAGAGCCGCGGCCAGTTCGGGCGCTACGGCGCGCTGCTGATCGTGTTTTTCACCGCGTTGATCTACGTCGGTTTCTTCATTTCCAACATCGTCCTGGCCGGCAAGTCGATCCACGGCATCGCCCCCGGCGTGCCGATGCCTGGCGCCATCGTCATCGGTGCCCTGAGCGCCACCGCCATCGGGGTGATCGGCTACCGCTTCATCCATACGCTGAACCGCGTCGGCACCTGGGTGATGGGCTCGGCGTTGCTGGCGGGTTTCATCATGATGTTCGCCCAGGAACTGCCGGGCGACTTCTTCAGCCGCGGCGCGTTCAACCTGTCCGGTTTCGTCGCCACGGTGTCGCTGGGCATCATCTGGCAAATCAGTTTTTCGCCCTATACCTCGGACTACTCGCGCTACCTGCCCCGTGAAGTCGGCATCGCCAAGCCATTCTGGGCCACCTACCTCGGTGCCACCCTGGGCACCATCCTGTGCTTCAGCTTCGGTGCGGTGGCGGTGCTGTGCGTGCCGCAAGGCACCGATGCCATGGTGGCGGTCAAGCAGGCCACCGGTTGGCTGGGGCCGATCCTGATGGTGCTGTTCCTGCTCAACATCATCAGCCACAACGCCCTCAACCTGTATGGCGCGGTGCTGTCGATCGTCACCGCGATCCAGACCTTCGCCGCCCATTGGACGCCGAGCATCAAGCTGCGGGTGCTGCTGGCGGGGGTGATCCTGGTGGGCTGCGGTCTGGTGGCGTTGAACGCCTCGGCGGACTTCATCGGCCAGTTCATCGGGCTGATCCTGGCGCTGTTGCTGGTGCTGGTGCCGTGGGCGTCGATCAACCTGGTGGACTTCTACCTGATCAAGCGCGGCGAGTACGACATTGCTTCGATCTTCCGTGCCGACGGCGGCATCTACGGGCGTTTCAACCACCACGCGATCATCGCCTATGCCTGCGGCATCCTCGTGCAGCTGCCGTTCGCCAATACGTCGCTGTATGTCGGGCCGTACTCGAACATCGTAGAAGGGGCGGATCTGTCGTGGCTGTTCGGGCTGTTGGTGACAGTGCCGCTGTATTACTGCCTGGCGACGCGGGCTCAGCCGGAAAAGGCGCAGCGGGTGGTCGGCGTCAAATCCTGAGATCCGCGCCAAACTGATCGCGGGGCATGCCAGATCCTGCGCAACCCTTGCAGGAACGGGTGAGCCCCGCGATGTTCGTCAGGCCGTTCAGACTTTGAACTGCGCGACCAGCCCATTGAGCTCCAGCGCCAGCTGCGACAGGTCCTGGGCCGATGCGCTGGTCTGGTTGGCCCCGGTGGTCGTCTGCATTGCCAGCTCGCGGATATTCACCAGGTTGCGGTCCACTTCCCGGGCCACCTGCGCCTGCTCCTCGGTGGCGCTGGCGATCACCAGGTTACGCTGGTTGATCGAGGTGATAGTCCGCGAGATGACCTCCAGAGCCTGACCGGCCGACTGCGCCACCTCCAAGGTGCCGCTGGCGCGGCCCTGGCTGCTGTGCATGGCGCTGACCGCCCGTTCGGTGCCGATCTGTATGCCGCCGATCATCTGCTCGATCTCCGCGGTGGACTGCTGGGTACGGTGGGCCAGGGCGCGCACTTCGTCGGCGACCACGGCAAAGCCACGGCCTGCCTCGCCGGCGCGGGCAGCCTCGATGGCGGCATTGAGTGCCAGCAGGTTGGTCTGGCCGGCGATGGCGCCGATCACATCCAGCACGCGGGTAATGTCGTTGGCGCTGTTGGCCAGCTGTTCGATCTCCGCGGCGGTGCCGGTGACGTCGTCGACCAGGTGCTGAATCGAGGTGAGTGCCTGGTTGACCTGGTCTCTGCCGTCACGGGTGGTCTGGTCCGCGCCCTGGGAGGCTTCGGCAGTGCTCACGGCGTTGCTGGCCACCTCCTCGACGGCGCTGGTCATCTGGTTGACCGCAGTGGCGGCCTGGTCAATCTCGGTGCTCTGCTGCAGCAAGCCACGGCTGGTGTCCTCGGTGACGCTGTGCAGCTCCTCCGAGGCCGAGGCCAGGCGGTTGGAGGACGCGGCGATCTTGCCAATAGTGTCGCGCAGGCTTTGCTGCATGCGGCGCAGGGCGTGCAGCAGCAACGCCGGTTCGTCCTGGCCGACGACCACGATCTCGTGGGTAAGGTCGCCAAGGGCAACGCGCTCGGCCACCATAACGGCCTCCGCCAGAGGCGTAACGACACTGCGGGTGAACAACAAGGCGATGGTGACCAGCACCAGCGTGATCAGCAACAGCGCAATGACGATGACGCGCAAGGCATCGTCTCCAACATCGCTGCTGTGCTGCGAGGCGGCGTGCGCACCTTTGTAGTTGAAGTCGACCAGTGTCGTCAGCGCTTCCATCATATGGTCCGCGCGCTGGACCAGCGGGCCGCTGATCAGTTGCTTGGCTTGCGTCATGCGGCCTTCACTGATGCTCGCGAGTACCTGGAGCTGCAGGTCGGTGTATTGCTTGCGCGCCACGATGAAGGTATTGAACAGGTTGCGATCCTGCGGGCCATCGATGGTCAGCTCGTAGGCGTCCAGGCTGTTGCGCAACGCATCTTCAATGCTGTTGAGCAAGTGGATGCTCGCCCCCTCGCCGCTATTGTCCTCGAGGGCGGCACGCAGTGTGGCCGCACGCTCCTGGGCAAGGCTGGCACTGATTCCGTTGAGCGCGATCATGGCCGGTAGCCAGTTGACACGGATTTCATCCGTGGCACTGTCCATACGTTGCGTTTCGTACACGACGACCCCGCCCATGGACAAAATGAGAACAGCCAGGGTGGTGAAAAAACAGCCAGCCCTTTTGCCGATTTTCATGTTTCTAAGCAGCATGGATATTCCTTGACGTGAGAAAAATTTGTACGTCAAGAGCATGGTGGAGCGGCGACTTACGGAGTAGTCGCCCGATACCACAAGGTACTGCGAGTTTTTCCGACTTTTTGTCCGCGTGAATTGTGATGTGACGGGGGCGCACGGCTGCGCCCCACACTACTCTGGACGGTTCAGACCTTGAACTGCGCCACCATCCCATTGAGCTCCACCGCCAGGCGTGACAGGTCCTGGGCCGCCGCGCTGGTCTGGTTGGCGCCCGCCGAGGTCTGCATTGCCAGGTCGCGGATGTTCACCAGGTTGCGGTCCACTTCCCGCGCCACCTGGGCCTGCTGCTCAGAGGCCGTGGCGATCACCAGGTTGCGCTGATTGATGGTGGCGATTGCCTCGGCGATCAGCTCCAGGGCCTGGCCGGCCGATTGCGCCACTTCCAGGGTGCCGCCGGCGCGGCCCTGGCTGCTGTGCATGGCGTTGACCGCGCGCTCGGTGCCGGTCTGGATGCCGTCGATCATCTGCTCGATTTCCGCCGTGGACTGCTGGGTGCGGTGGGCCAGGGCGCGCACTTCGTCGGCGACCACGGCGAAGCCGCGGCCCGCCTCGCCGGCACGGGCGGCCTCGATGGCGGCGTTGAGGGCCAGGAGGTTGGTCTGCCCGGCGATCGAGCCGATCACGTCGAGCACCTGGCTGATCTGGTTGGCGTGGCTTGCCAGCTGCTCGATTTCTTCGGCGGTGCCGGTCACGTCATCGACCAGGTGCTGGATCGACACGAGCGCCTGGTTGACCTGGTCGCGACCATCGCGGGTGGTGCGGTCGGCGCCCTGGGAGGCATCGGCGGTGCTCACGGCGTTGCTGGCCACTTCTTCGACGGCGGCGGTCATCTGGTTGACCGCGGTGGCGGCCTGGTCGATCTCGGCACTTTGCTGGTGCAGGCCGCGGCTGGTGTCCTCGGTGACCGTGTGCAGTTCCTCGGAGGCCGAGGCCAACTGGTCGGAGGAGGCGGCGATCCGCCGCAAGGTGTCGCGCAGGCTGTGCTGCATGCGGCTCAGGGCGCGCAGCAGCAAGGCCGGCTCGTCGCGGCCGAGCACAGTTATCTCGCGGGTCAGGTCGCCGGTGGCGACGCGCTCGGCCACGGCGACGGCGTCGGCCAGCGGGACGATGATGCTGCGGGTGAGCAGGGTGGCGATGCCGACCAGCGCGAGCAGAATCATGGCGATGGCGGTGATGATCAGGGTAAAGGCTTCGTCGGACGCCGCGCTGCTGCGCTGCGAGGCCTGCTCGGCGCCCTGGGTGTTGTAGGCGATCAGCTCGGCGAGGGCCTTCATCATGCTATCGGCGTATTCGGCCAGCGGGCCGTTGACCAGGCGTCGGGCCTCATCCAGCTGGTCGTTGCCGGCGGCGTTGCGAATGGCTTTCTGCAGGCCGTGGTAACGCTCGCTCAGGCCAATGAAGGTATCGAACAGGGCGCGATCGTCGGCTTCGATGATGGTCTGCTCGTAGGCCTTGAGATCGCTTTCAAGTTGCTGGTTGACCTGGACGATCTTGTCCAGGGTGGCGTGGCGGGCGCTGCTGCTGTCCTCCAGGACACTGCGCAAGGTGAGGGCACGGGCCCGGCCCAGGTTGCTGCTGACCTCGCCCAGGGCGAGTACCGCAGGCATCCAGGTGATGCGGATTTCGTCGGTGGCGCTGTCCATCCTGCGGGTTTCGTAGAGGGCGACCAGGCCCATGGCCAGGACCAGGATCCCGAGCAGGGTGAACATTCCTGCTGCCCGAATGCCGATCTTAACGTTCCGTAACTGCATGCGACGCTCCTTGACGGTGGCTGCAGGCGTCAAGAGCGCGGACGGACCGGGCTCGGCTGGTAGGGCTCTCGATGCACTGCGAAAGGGGTTATATCCTCACGGTTCATGTTGTTTTTTCTGAATGATGACACAGTGCCACTATTATTGACCAGTCGTTCAATGAAAGCCCGGCCCCATTGGTATGTCGTCACTTGCTGACTGCGTGCCTCCATTCCGTCGTAAAAAGGGCCGCAGAGCGGCCCTTTTATGATCATGCAACGATCGGGATCAATGGGTCGGCAGCCGCCAGCGCCTGGGCGCGATCCGCTGCCGGGGGGTAGATCCACACCGTGTTGATCTGGCGCTTGAGGTTCTTGCCGTCCTGGCCCTGCAGGTGCAGTTCGCGTTCCCAGCCTTCGCTGTAGGCCGCGCCCCATTCGCCCAGGTCCAGGCAGGTGACGTACTTGGGCTGGCGATAGATCACCGGCTCCACACCGAGCAGGTCGGCCATGGCGTTGTTGCCCGAATGGCGGCCCATGGGAATGGCGTGCTGGCAGGTCATCAGCGCGTGGTTGCCCTTGTCATCGACGGCGGCGCAGGCGACATCGCCGGTGGCGTAGATGTAGTCCTGGCCAATGACTTTCAGGTGACCGTCGACTTTCAGGCGGCCCAGGCTGTCACGCTCGCCTGCGATCTGGACGGTCAGCGGGCTGGCCTTGACCCCCACGGTCCAGATCACGGTCTTGCTGGCGATGTACTCGCCGTTGTCCAGGGTCACGCCTCCCGCATCCACCGCCACCACCGAGGTGCCGGTCAGCCATTGCACCCCGGCCTGCTCGCTGGCGCTGACGATGGCCGGGGTGATCCCGGCGCCGAGTGCGGCGCCGATGCTGGGACCACGGTCGATCAGCACCACGCGGGCCTGGCCTGCGCCGAGGATGGCGCCCAGCCGGGATGGCAGCTCGGTGGCCGTTTCGATACCGGTGAAGCCGCCGCCGCACACCACCACGGTGTTGCGCGCCGGGGAGGCGGGCAGGGTGGCCAAACTGTGCAAGTGCTGCTCCAGGCGAGTGGCCGACTCGATCTGGTCGACATCGAAGGTGTGCTCGGCCAGGCCTGGGACGGCAGGGCGGGCCACTTGGCTGCCGGCGGCGAGGATCAGGCGATCGTAGGCGAGCTGGTGCTGGCGGCCGTCGGTGTCGCGATAGCTGACCTGGCGGGCGTCGCTGTCGATGGTGTCGGCGATGCCGTGGATGAACTCCACGCCCACCACGTCGAACAGCGCCTCCAATGGCGCCTGCAAGCTGTGCACGTCGGCTTCGTAGAAGCGTGGGCGAATCCGCAATTGCGGCTGCGGGGCCAGCACACTGATGCGCACGTCACCGCGCTGGGCCTGGTCGAGCAGGCGGGCGGCGCTCAGGGCGCTCCAGACACCGGCAAAGCCGGCACCGATGATCAGGATACGAGAGGTCATGAAGGTGCTCCGCAAGGTAGGAAAGGGCTTCGACGAAGCATGTGCTGCTTGTCGAATAACCACGACTGTATTGGTCGTAGTTTAATCCGGCAAGTGTTTTTTACGCATCGGGTTGTTCGCCAACCGCCATGAAACGCGCAGATACCTTGTGTTTACTGGCGTAAAGCGGGGTCTTGATAGGCCAGTCCGACGACGGGCGGCTACGCCCGGCTTTGCTTGCCAGCGCTGAAGGGCGTACTATTTGCGACAAAGTCAGTCGGAGATTCATATGTCCCTCTACAGTGCAGGCGTCGAGTACGGCATCCACTGCCTGCTGTTCCTGGTGGACGAGCGTGGCGACAGCCGCGAGTCCAGCGTGCGCGACCTGGCCGAGCTGCAGGGGGTGCCCCAGGAGTACCTGGCCAAGGTCTTTACCAAGCTCGCCCGGGCCGGGCTGGTGGCCGCGACCGAAGGCGTGCGCGGCGGGTTCCGCCTGGCGCGGCCTTCCGACGAAATCACCGTGCTGGATATCGTCACGGCCATCGATGGGCCGAAGAAGCTCTTCGATTGCCGGGAAATCCGCGAGCGCTGCGCGGTGTTCGAGGGTTCGGCGCCGGGCTGGGCGACCGAGGGCACCTGTGCGATCCACGCGGTGATGCTGGGGGCGCAGAAACGCATGGAGGAGGCGCTGGCCCAACAGACCATCCTCGACCTGGCGCGGCGGTTCGGGCGCAAGGCGCCGGCCGAGTTCGGGCAGAAGGTCAATGACTGGATGAGCGAGCGACGCGACGGCAAGGGCAGCGCTGGCGATATTCCGTTGCAGGCGGTCTGACCGCCTGGACCACCACGGAAAATGCTGCTCAACCCCCAGGTAAATCCTTGCCTGGGTGATCCGCCCGCGCGCCTCAAGGCGCGGTAAGCTGACAGGAAAATCCCGTGCGCCGCCCACGGCGCCAGAGAGGTCAGCGTGGCTTCCTATACCTTGCGCCAACTGAAGTACTTCGTCACCACCGTGGAGGCCGGCAGCGTCGCCGAAGCCTCGCGCCAGTTGTACATCGCCCAGCCTTCGATCTCTACGGCGATCAAGAGCCTGGAAGAGAGCTTCGGCGTGCAGCTGTTCATACGCCATCACGCCCAGGGCGTGTCGCTGACGCCCAGCGGCAAGCGTTTCTACGCCAAGACCCGGTCCCTGTTGCAGATGGCCCACGAGTTCGAGCAGAACGCCCTGGCCGACAACGACACGGTGGCCGGGCAGATCGACATCGGCTGCTTCGAGACCGTGGCGCCGCTGTATTTGCCGCGGCTGATCGCTGGCTTTCGCGAGCGCTACCCAGGGGTGGACATCCGCCTGCGCGACGGCGAGCAACAGGACCTGATCCAGGGGCTGACGGCCGGTACCTTCGACCTGGCGTTTCTCTATGACCATGACCTGGACGGCACCATCGAGACCGAGCCGCTGATGCCGCCACAGAAACCCTATGTGCTGCTGCCGGAAAAGCACCGCTTCGCCGGCCAGGCCCAGGTGTCGTTGCGTGACCTGTGTCCCGAGCCGATGATCCTGCTCGACGTGGCGCCCAGCCGCACCTACTTCGTCAGCCTGTTCAACGAACTGGGGCTGACGCCGAACATCGTCTTCAGTTCGCCGTCGATCGAGATGGTCCGGGGCATGGTGGGGCAGGGCTTCGGTTTCTCGCTGCTGGTCACCCGGCCGCACTCGGAGTTCACCTACGACGGGCAGCGACTGGTGACGCTCGCAATCGCCGAGCCGGTGACGCTGTCGGGGCTGGCGGCGGCGCACCTCAAGCGTGTGCAACTGACCAAGCCGGCGCAACTGTTCGTGGAATTCTGCCGTGAGGAACTGGCACGGATGTAGGTGCTGACCGCCCGTCGCCTGTAGGACGAAGAAGACCGAACGTTGCCCGGCCAGTGGTTTCTTCCACTAAGGTGCTAGAGGCATTGAGCTGTTGTCATCGTCGGCGCGAATGGACCTGCGTCCCATCATGGGCAATTTCAATTGGCATCCTGCCCGTCGCGGGCGTACCACACCAAACAGGCCATCCAGTACAAGAGAGGGTCGTACCATGTCGTTGATTGGCGTATCGATGCTTGAGATGCGGCAGATGATCGAACAGGCCTGCCTGCCCGACTGCTGCGAGGTGAGCTGCCCGGACGGCCAGCACCTCACCATTCGCCTGGGCCAGGGCTCGAGCCTGGACGAGTGCCTTACCGTGACGGGCGTGCCGATTGCCAGCCTCAATACCTGCCATGACCTGCTGGGCCTTGTTAGTCGGGTCAAGGCACAACGTGATGCCCCGCCGGGGGCCCGCAAGGTGATTGCCTGAGGTCATTGCAGCTCGAGCAGCAGATTGATGCCGCCGTCGCCGCATTTGACGTGTTCACGGACCACGCCCCGATAATTGCGCCCCTCCCAGGCGAAGGCGACGCTGTGCGCCTTCTCCACCTTGCCGGGTAGCGGTGGTTCGATATGCAGGCGCAGCGCGGGGCGGCCCTGCAGGCTGAGGGCGGCCAACTGGACCTGACACATGGCGCGCTGGGCCACTGGGCCGAACAGGGTATCGCGGACGAAATCCAGCTCCAGGCAAGCGCAAGGGGCACGACAGGGCATCTTCATGGTGGCTTTCCGACGAAAGAGGCATACCTCGAAGATTTGAAGCCTAAAGGCGCGAGACGTTCAAATTATTTCAGTTGGCCCTGGCATTGCACGGTTCCCGTGGGCGCCGGCTTGCCGGCGATGGGCCGCAAAGCGGCCACTCTACCCCTGACACAATGGCGTCGGTGCCTGGCGGGGCTAGCCTGGCCCCTTCAGCGGATTAACGGTGCGCCGAGAATCTCCAGCACTTTGTCGCGCAACTGGTCGATGCTGAACGGCTTGCCGATCAGGTGCATGCCCGGGGGCACGTTGAAGCTCTCGGCGTAGCCACTGGCAAACAGCACCGGCAATGCCGGCCGGCTTTCCCGGGCCTTGGCCGCCAGTTCCTCGCCGCGCAGGTCGGGCAACCCCACGTCGGTCATCAACAGCGCCAGCGGTTGCGTGGGATCCTCGATGATCTTCAGGGCCGCGGCAGCGCTGTCGGCCTCGATGGCGGCATAGCCCAGTTCGTCGAGCACTTCGACTATCAGCATGCGAACGATGTCGTCGTCTTCGACTACCAGAAGGTGCATTGTGTGGATCCTGTTTCGATGGATTGTCTCTACTCTGTGCGCAGGGCCATGGCAGAAGTTCCCAAGCTTAACGGCATGGACAAATAGATGGAACGATTGCCATAGACAGGCTTCAAATACTGGCTAAATGCCCTGCCAGTTCCGCGAAAGCTGGTTAGACTCGCTGTATTCGCGGTCGGTCTGGCGCAGGGCAACCCTTACACGATGTAGACGCCGGTCTGTTCAATGGATTTATTTCGCTCGGGCACTTTCACATGATTCAAGCAGCCTCGATGGACCAACGCAGTTTTCGCAAACTGCTGAGCCGCAACGTCGGCCTGCCCCTGGGAGTGGGGCTACTGGGCGCCGTGGCCTTTGTCGCGGTGATCTACTACCTGCTTTCGGCCATGCAGTGGGTCGAGCACACCGATCGGGTGATCGGCAATGCCAACGAGACGATCAAGCTGTCGATCGACATGGAAACCGGCATGCGCGGCTATCTGCTGACAGGCGAAGAGCGTTTCCTCGACCCCTATGAAGTGGCAAAGCCACGCATCTTCGGCAGCCTGGACAGCCTGCGGGCAATGGTGGCCGACAACCCTCAGCAAGTCGACCGCATCGACCGCATTGCGGCGCTGCAGCGCGAGTGGAACACTTTCGGCAACGAAGTCATCAGCCAGCGGCGCAGCCAGCAGGGTGATGTGGTGTCGTCGATTGGCCGTGGCCGCGGCAAGCGCCTGACCGACGAGATCCGCAAGGAGTTCGAGACCTTCATCAACACCGAGCAGCAACTGCGCACGACGCGCAACGAGACGGTCAGCACGGTCACCATGACCGCGATCTCGGCGTTCGTGCTGTTCATCGTAGCCCTGAGCGCGTTGCTCGCCTACCTGGGGCGGCGTGACCTGCTGGCCTTGTCATCGAGCTATGTCGAGAACCTGGAAGCCCAGCAACGCGCCGCCGAGCGCCTGGAACAACAGGCCTGGCTGCGCGCCGGGCAGACCCAGCTGGCCGAGCAGGTGCTGGGTCAACTGACGCTGCCAATGCTCGGCGACAATATCCTGCGCTTTTTCGCCGGTTACCTGGGCAGTGTGGTCGGTGCGCTGTATGTGCGCGATGAACATGGCCAGCTGGTGCGGGTCGCCACCTATGGTCTGGATGCCGAACAGCAGGGCAGCGAACCGCGCGTGGGCGATCATGCCGGCCTGCTGGGCGAGGCGGTGGCCCAGGCGCGGCTGTTGCGCCTGGACGAACTGCCGGAGGACTACTATCGCCTGAGCTCGGGTCTGGGCCGTGGCTTGCCGCGCAGCGGCGTGGTGGTGCCGTCGCAGGACGATGGGCGGGTCAACGGCGTGCTGGAGCTGGGATTCCTGCGTCCACTGCAAGAGCGCGACGTGGAATTGCTGCAGCGAGTCGCCGAAAACCTGGGCATCTCCATCGAAAGCGCCCGCTATCGCCAGCGCCTGCAGGAAGTGCTGGCCGAGACCCAGCAGCTCAACGAAGAACTGCAGGTGCAGCAGGAGGAGCTCAAGACCGCCAACGAGGAGCTCGAGGAGCAGTCGCGGGTGCTCAAGGAATCCCAGGCCCACCTGGAGACCCAGCAGGCCGAACTTGAGCAGACCAATGAGCAACTGGCCGAGCGCACCGAGGCCCTGGACCGCAAGAACAGCGAGCTGAACCAGGCCCAGGTCGAGTTGCAGGCCCGCGCCGACGACCTGCAGCGCTCGAGCAAGTACAAGTCCGAGTTCCTTGCCAACATGTCCCATGAACTGCGCACGCCGCTCAACAGCTCGCTGATCCTGGCCAAGCTGCTGGCCGAGAACGCCGAAGGCAATCTCAGCGAGGAGCAGGTGAAATTCGCCGAGTCGATCTATTCGGCTGGCAACGACTTGCTCAACCTGATCAACGATATTCTCGACATCGCCAAGGTCGAGGCCGGCAAGCTGGAAGTGCGCGCCGAAAGCACCCCGCTGGAGCGCCTGGTCGAAGGCCTGCAGGGCATGTTCCGGCCGTTGGCGCAGGACAAGGGCCTGTCCTTCGCCGTGCAGCTGGAGCAGCCGTTGCCGGCGTCACTGTTCACCGACCGTCAGCGCCTGGAGCAGATTCTCAAGAACCTGCTGTCCAACGCCATCAAGTTCACCGAGCGCGGCCAGGTCAGCCTGCGCATCAGCCACCAGGCGGGCCTGGGCATCGTCTTCGCGGTGCGCGACACCGGCATCGGCATTGCCGCCGACCAGCAGCAGGCGATCTTCGGCGCCTTCCACCAGGTCGATGGCACCAGCAACCGGCGCTATGGCGGCACGGGCCTGGGCTTGTCCATCTCCCGTGACCTGGCCCACCTGCTTGGCGGACAGATCAATGTCGACAGCAGCCCGGGGCAGGGCAGCGTGTTCAGCCTGATCCTGCCCGAGCACTTCGAACCCTCCGCGCAGCAGGTCGAGGTGCACAGCCTTCGCCCGGCGGTCGACGAACTGCCGCCGCCACCGCCAGTGCCGACACCCGTGCGCAGCGAGCGTCCGACCCCGGCCTTTGCCGATGACCGCGAGAGGGCGCCGTTCGGCAACCGCTGCATCCTGGTGATCGAGGACGAGCCGAATTTCGCCCGCATTCTCTTCGACCTGGCCCACGAGCTGGGTTACAGCTGCCTGGTTGCCCATGCCGCCGACGAGGGCTTCGAGCTGGCCGCCCAGTACTTGCCCGACGCTATCCTGCTGGACATGCGCCTGCCTGACCATTCCGGGCTCACCGTGCTGCAGCGCCTGAAGGAGCAGGCCAGTACCCGGCACATTCCGGTGCATATCATTTCGGTCGAGGACCGCGTCGAGGCTGCCATGCACATGGGCGCGGTGGGCTACGCGGTCAAGCCCACCAGCCGCGAGGAACTCAAGGCAGTGTTCGGTCGCCTGGAGGCCAAGCTCACGCAGAAGCTCAAGCACATCCTGCTGGTGGAGGACGACGACCTGCAGCGCGAGAGCATCGCCCGCCTGATCGGCGACGACGATATCCAGATCACTGCCGTAGCCATGGCCCAGGACGCCCTGGCGCTGCTGCGCGAGAACATCTACGACTGCATGATCATCGACCTCAAGCTGCCCGACATGCTCGGCAATGAGCTGCTCAAGCGCATGACTGCCGAAGACATCCGCAGCTTCCCGCCGGTGATCGTCTACACCGGGCGCAACCTCACCCGCGAGGAGGAGGCCGACCTGCTCAAGTATTCGCGCTCGATCATCATCAAGGGCGCGCGTTCGCCCGAGCGCTTGCTCGACGAGGTGACGCTGTTCCTGCACAAGGTCGAGTCGCAGCTGTCCAACGAACGCCAGCGCATGCTCAAGACCGCCCGCAGCCGCGACAAGGTGTTCGAGGGGCGCAAGATCCTGCTGGTGGACGATGACGTGCGCAATATCTTCGCCCTGACCAGCGCCCTGGAACACAAGGGCGCCATCGTCGAGATCGGGCGCAACGGGCGTGAGGCCATAGAATGCCTGGAAGCCAATGACGACATCGACCTGGTGCTGATGGACGTGATGATGCCGGAAATGGACGGCTACGAGGCGACCCGGCTGATCCGCCAGCAACCGCGCTGGCGCAAGCTGCCGATCATCGCCGTGACCGCCAAGGCGATGAAGGACGACCAGCAGCGTTGCCTGCAGGCTGGGGCCAACGACTACCTGGCCAAACCGATCGAGCTGGACCGCCTGTTCTCGCTGATCCGGGTCTGGCTGCCGCAATTGGAGCGAATCTGAAATCTTGACCAGTGAACGCAATACCGATATCGAGATCCGGCTGCTGATCGAGGCGATCTACCTCAAGTACAGCTACGATTTTCGCGATTACTCCGGCGCCTCGATCAAGCGCCGGATCCTCCATGCCGTGCGCCAGTTCGACTGCCGCACGGTATCGTCGTTGCAGGAGCGGGTGCTGCACGACCCGGGCATGTTCCTCGAGCTGCTGCAGTACCTGACGATCCCGGTCAGCGAGATGTTCCGCGACCCCGGGCACTTCCTGGCACTGCGCAACGAAGTGGTGCCGCTGCTGCGCACCTGGCCGTCGCTGAAGATCTGGATCGCCGGTTGCAGCACCGGCGAGGAGGTGTACTCCATGGCCATCCTGCTGCGCGAGGAAGGCCTGCTCGAGCGCACCATCCTCTATGCCACCGACATCAATCCACACTCGTTGGAGCGGGCCAAGCAGGGCATCTACTCGATGCAGAGCATGCGTGAGTACGAAGAGAACTACCGCAAGGCCGGAGGCCGGCGCGACTTTTCCGACTACTACACCAGCGCCTATGGCAACGCCATCATGGACGCCAGCCTGCGTGACAACGTGACCTTCGCCGATCACAGCCTGGCCACCGACAGCGTGTTCTCCGAGACGCAACTGGTGTCGTGCCGCAATGTGTTGATCTACTTCAACAAGGGCCTGCAGGACCGTGCCCTGGGGCTGTTCCACGAGTCGCTGTGCCACCGCGGTTTCCTGGTGCTGGGCAGCAAGGAGTCGGTGGACTTCTCGGCCTACGGCGAGCGTTTCGAGCCGTTGGTGCGGCCCGAGCGGATCTACCGCAAGACATGAACAGCGTGCGTGCGATTGTCATTGGCGCCTCGGCGGGTGGCGTGTCGGCACTGTTCAGCGTGCTCGGCGTGCTGCCCGACGATTTCGCCATCCCGGTGTTGTGCGTGCTGCACCTGCCCGATGATCGCCACAGCCAGCTGGCCGAGGTGCTGCAACGCCGCCTGCGCCGCCCGGTTCGCGAGGCCTTCGACAAGGCGCGGATAGAGCCGGGGCTGATCTATGTGGCGGGGCCGGGCTATCACCTGTCGGTGGAGCGTGATTGCACCTTGTCGTTGAGCCAGGAGGAACCGGTGCATTTCTCGCGACCGGCCATTGATTTTCTTTTCGAGTCGGCCGCCGACGCCTATGGCTCGGAGCTGCTCGGCGTATTGCTCACCGGGGCCAATGAAGACGGTGCCCGAGGGCTTTTGCGCATCAGACAAAGCGGTGGCCGGACGGTCGTCCAGGACCCCCGCGAAGCACAGGTCGCGTTGATGCCGGAGGCCGCCCTGGCCCTGCACGACCCGGACCATATTCTTTCCCTGAGTGGTATCGGGCAGTTGCTCGCTACCCTGGAACCCAGCGCATGCTAAGCCACATCACCGCGAAACTGCTGATCGTCGACGACCTGCCGGAAAACCTGCTGGCTCTGGACGCCCTGATCCACGGCGATGACCGCGAGGTGTACCAGGCCCAGTCCGCCGACGAGGCGTTGTCGCTCCTGCTCGAGCACGAGTTCGCCCTGGCCATTCTCGATGTGCAGATGCCGGGCATGAACGGTTTCGAGCTGGCCGAGCTGATGCGCGGCATGGAGAAGACCCGCAACATCCCCATCGTCTTCGTCAGCGCCGCCGGGCGCGAGATGAACTATGCCTTCAAGGGTTACGAGAGCGGGGCGGTGGATTTCTTGCACAAACCACTGGAAACCCTGGCGGTGAAGAGCAAGGTGTCAGTGTTTGTCGACCTGTTCCGTCAGCGCAAGGCGCTGGACCGCCAACTGCAGGCCCTGGAGCAGGGCCGCCAGGAGCAGGAACTGTTGCTCAACCAGTTGCAGCTGGCCCGTGGCGAGCTGGAGCGGGCGGTGCGCATGCGCGACGACTTCATGTCGATCGTCTCCCATGAGGTGCGTACGCCACTCAACGGGCTGATCCTGGAAACCCAGTTGCGCCGCATGCACCTGTCCCGCGGCAACCTCGCGGCGTTCAGCGAGGACAAGCTCAAGGCCATGGTCGAGCGCGACGAGCGTCAGATCAACAGCCTGATCCGCCTGGTCGAGGACATGCTCGATGTCTCGCGGATTCGCACCGGCAAGCTGTCGATCCGGCCGCGCACCTTCGACCTTGGCCAGCTGGTACGCGGGCTGGTGGAGAACTTCGCCGCCCAGGCCAGCGCGGTGGATACCGTCATCGAGCTGCAGCGTTGCGATGCCTTGCAGGGCGAGTGGGACGAATTCCGGATTGAACAGGTGGTGGCCAACCTGTTGTCCAATGCCTTGCGCTACGGCAATCGCAAGCCTGTGCAGGTGCGGGTGTTCGAAGAGGATGCCATGGCCTGCGTGCAGGTGCAGGACCAGGGTATCGGCATCGATGCGCAGAACCAGCAGCGGATCTTCCAGCAGTTCGAGCGTGTCGCCGCGCAGCAGGCCAGTGGCGGCCTGGGCCTGGGGCTGTACATTTCCGAGCAGATCATCCTCGCCCATGGCGGGCGGATCCAGGTCCACAGCCAGGTTGGAGCAGGGTCGACGTTCACCGTCCAGCTGCCGCTATCGGTGTTGCCGCACGCCTGTGACCAGACCCGGGCAACCTCTGCGTAAAGCTGCGGTCTGATAGCCAACCTATTGAATTCGAAGGCGTTGTCATGAGTGAAGATGCACAAGACGTGGTACTGGTGGTCGAGGACGAGCCGGCGATCCGCATGATCCTGCGCGATTACCTGGCAGGCGAGGGCTACCACGTGCTGGTGGCCGAGGATGGCGAGCAGGCGTTCGCGATCCTGGCCAGCAAGCCGCACCTGGACCTGATGGTCACCGATTTCCGCCTGCCGGGCGGGATTTCCGGAGTGGAGATCGCCGAGCCTGCCGTGAAACTGCGGCCTGACCTGAAGGTGATCTTCATCAGCGGCTACCCGGCGGAGATTCTCGAGTCCGGCAGCCCGATCGCACGCAAGGCGCCGATCCTCGCCAAACCGTTCGACCTGGATACCCTGCACGAGCAGATCCAGGCGTTGTTGCGCTAGCTGCGAGCACGTGGCCGGTTAAAGTGAGAGCGGGCTTGCCCCGCGACGGCGCGCATGCAGGATGGCACCGGCGGGGCCGGTGATCGCGGGGCAAGCCCGCTCCCACGCAGCCCTGTGGAGCCTGTGACGAGGCTTACCCGATCTGCGTACGCAGCAATGCCATGGCCCGGTCAACCTGCTGTTCGTCGTTGAGCAGGCTCGGTGCGAAGCGGATCACCGGTCCTGCGTCGCGGTCCACGGCATCGACCATGACCTTGTTGGCGTTCAGGTAGGCGGCGACGGCATCGGGATCGCGATCCTTGATGCGGAAGAAGGTGAAGCCTGCGGAGAACTCGCGGCTGGCCGGAGTTACCAGCTCCACGGCGCGGTGTTCGGCGAGCCGCGCCTTGAGGTAGTCGTTGAGCTGGTGGATACGCGCCTGGACATCGGCCTTGCCCAGCTCCAGGTGCAGCTTGAAGGCCTCGCCCAGCGCCCAGCGGTGCTCAAAGGCGTGGTACCCGCCCGGGGTCATGATGGTGCCAAAGTCCTCGTTGCGCGAAAAGGTGGCGAAGGTCGGTGTCAGGTGCTGCATCTGCTCGGACGCCGCGCAGATGATCCCGGTCCCGCGTGGGCCGAACATCCACTTGTGGGTGCCGGCGATGAAGTAGTCGCAGTTGAAGTCGGCGAAGCGGGCGTTTTCCACGCCGAAGCCGTGCACGCCATCGACCACGTAGACAATGCGCTCGGCCTCGTCGCGGTTGCGGTTGTGCTGGCGCACCAGCTCGCCGATAGCGCCCACCGGCAGCTTGACGCCGCTGCCCGAATGCACCCAGGTCATGCCCAGCACCCGGGTTTCAGGGCGAATGCTGCGGTCGATCACGCTCAGCACCCGGTCGGTGGACACGTCGCCCGGCTTGTCGAACAGGCGCAGCTTGCGCACCTGGGTGCCGTGCTGGCGCTGACGGAAGGCCAGGCAGTTGTGGGTGGAGTAGTGCTCGTGCTCGGTAGTCAGGATCTCCTGGTGCGACGCCACGTGCAGGCCGCCATAGATCATGCCCAGGCCCTCGGTGGTGCTGCCGGTAAGGGCGACCTGGCGGGGACGCACGTCCAGATAGCGGCCTGCCCACTCGCGGACCTCATCCTCGCGCTGCCATTCGTACTGGCTCTCCCAGTCCATGCACACCGCAGGGTTGTGGTCGAGGGTGGCGCGGTGGCGGTCGATCGCATCCTGTACCGGCCGCGGGTGGGCGGTGATCAGGAAGTTGGCGAAGTGCGCGACATCCGGCGCCAGGGGGAACAGCTGGCGCAACTGACGCCATTTGTCCGGGCCCTGCAATGACGCCGGGGTGGCGGTGGCGGCCAGGGCGCTTGGCAGCAACGGCAGGCTGGCCGCCAGGGCGGCGGCCTGCTTGAGGAAGGCGCGCCGATCAGTCATGGCGGGTTTCCTGGGCGGTATTGGCGAGCTGGGCCACGGGGTTGGCGGCTTTCTGCACCTGCCCCCAGACGCGCAGGAAGTTGCCTGCCCAGAGCTTGGCAATATCGGTTTCGGAATAGCCACGGGTCAGCAGTTCGGCGGTCACGTTGCGGATCTCGCCGACGTTCATGAAACCGGTGACGCCACCGCCATCGTTGAAGTCGGAGCTGATACCGACATGGTCGATGCCCATTTTCTTCACGGCGTAGTCGATGGCGTCGACATACTCCTTGAGGCCGGCGCGGGGCTCCTCATCGACGATGGCGTACAGGCTGCTGGCGTATTCGCCGAAGCGCGCCTCCGGCCAGATGGCGATGATCGGGTCGCCCGGCATCAGTGCGTTGGTCAAACCTTGCAACGGTTGCAGGTCGAAGCGTGCGCGCAGGGCTTCGAGTTTCTCCAGGGTCGGCTTGCTCAGGGGCTTGAGGTAAGTGGTGAAGGCCACCACCTGAAGCACGCCGCCGCTGTCCTTGATCAGTTGCATCTCTTTGTCGGACAGGTTGCGCGGAATGTCCACCAGCGCCCGTGGTGCCGAATGCGAGGCCACGAACGGCGCGCGGCTCAGGCGGGCGACATCTTCCAGGGCCAGGGTGGACATCTGCGAGACATCGATGATCACCCCCAGGTCGTTGAGCCGCTTGACCGCCTGCTCGCCCAGTGGCGAGAGGCCGCCGAAGGCGTCGGGGGTGTCGTTGAAGAATGGCAGTGGCCGCGAGGAATCGGCCCAGGCGTTGTTGCCGGTGTAGCTGAAGCCGAACATGCGCATGCCGCGCTTGGTCCACAGGTCGAGCTGTGACAGGTCGCTGCCCAGTGGGTAGGCGTTGAGCATGCTGATGAAGATGGCGAATTTGCCTTCACCGTTCAGGCGTCGGAAGTCGTCCGGTGTGTAAGCGATGCCGACCTGGTTGGGGAAGTCGCGCACAATGCCGCTGATGATCTTGTAGCGCACTTCCTGCTGGTTGCGGGCCTCGTCGATGAAGCCAGGTGTGGGGCGGTGTGGCGCGTTCGGGCCGTTCCACAGCTCCGGCCAGCCGAAGACGGTCAGCGCCGCGCCGGACAGCCGGCCCTTGGCCGCCTTGGCCAGGTCGAACTGGCCACGGCCGTCCTTGTCTGCTTCGTAACCGGTGCTGCCGTAGCCCAACGGCACGGTGACATGGCTGTCGAAGGAGAGCATGTGCTCATGCAGGTCGTTGGCCTGCTGCACGATCGCACGGGGGTAGCCGCCGTCCTGTTTCCAGAAGTAATAGCCGGCGGCTCCACCCAGGGCGGCCACCAGGGCCAGGGGCAGGCCGATGTACAAGGCTTTGCGGGAGCGGGTCTTGGTCATTGCCATCTCGTTGCAGGGCTGATCGGTTCCGGCCTGGCGGCGCGGTGGGCGCTAGGGCAGGGCTCGGGTATCAGGTGGACGAATGGCGGGCGGGTAAATTTATCGGTGGGCGAGCATCAAGTTTGCGCGCGTGGCGCCGATATTCCAGTCATTGAAAGGACCCACCGTGGAGGATTAAGGAATGGTAGGTATCAACAACGTCAGCAGCAGCATCGCCACGCAACTGGTCAAGGGGCAGGCCAAAGAAGACGAGAAGTCGCCGGCTACTGTCGCGGTAGACCTCAAAGGCACCGGCGAATCAGGCAAGCCTGCCGGCGCAAAGAAGGCCGAGGATGACGAGGGTAGCGGCGAGCCGTCGTACATTCAGCAAATGCGCGAGATGATCAGGCAATTGCAGAAGCAGATGGCCGAAGAGCAGCGTCAGCTGGCGAAGATCGCCGCGCAGGAAATGGACGACACCACGAAAGCGACGATGATTCTCGCCAAGCAGTCGAGCATTGCCACCTTGAGCGGGCAAATACAGGCAGCGACCGCGAAGTTGCTTGATGCACTGACCAAGACCGGCGGCAACAGTGCCGGTGGCATGGTATCCACCCAGGCCTGAAAACGCCCGGTTTCAGCCCACAACGCCCCGCTTGCGCGGGGCGTTGTCGTTTCAGTCCTGCGCCAGGCGCGCACGCTGTCTTTCGCTCTTGTATTGCATGGCCACCGCCGGCGCCGGCTTGGCACTGCCGGTTTCCAGCCACTGGCGCATGCGGCTGGCGTCGGCGAAGTGGGTGTACTTGCCGAAGGCGTCGAGGATCACCATGGCCACCGGACGGTTGTCCATTTTGGTCAGCAGCACCAGGCAGTGCCCCGCCTCGTTGGTGAAGCCGGTCTTGGTCAGCTTGATGTCCCAGTTGCTCTTGTTCACCAGGTGATCGGTGTTACGGAAACCCAGGGTGTAATTGGGCTTGCGGAACGCCACGGTCTTTTCGCGGGTGACCGACAGCTCGCTGAGCATCGGGTACTTGCGCGAGGCCATCAGCAGCTTGGCCAGGTCCTGGGCGGTGGAGACGTTCAAGGTCGACAGGCCGGTCGGCTCGACGTAGCGGGTGTGGCTCATGCCCAGGCTGCGGGCCTTGGCGTTCATCGCCTTGATAAACGCGCCGTAGCCACCGGGGTAGTGGTTGGCCAGTGAGTTGGCCGCACGGTTTTCCGACGACATCAGGGTGATCAGCAACGTCTCGCGACGGTTCAGCTCGCTGCCCAGCCGTACCCGGGAATACACGCCTTTCATCTCCGGGTTGTTGGCGATGGTCATGGTGAGCATCTCGTCCATGGGCAGCTTGGCGTCGAGCACGACCATCGCGGTCATCAACTTGGTGACCGAGGCGATGGGGCGCACGCGATCGGCGTGGCTGGAATACAGCTCCTTGTTGGTGTTGAGGTCGATCAACAGGGCGCTGCCGGACGCCAGATGCAGTTTGCTCGGGTCACGCTGGACCTGGGCCGGGGGTTGTGCAGCAGCGGTCGACGGTAGGGTCGCGGTTCCTGTGAGCAACAGCAGCAGGCTGAGGATGGACAGGGAAGTTTTCACGTTGAGGCTCACTAAATGTTGGTATGTCGTTGGCTGTGCAAGGGTTTCCCCCAAAAAACCGTTGCATTCTGGAGTATGGCCGAACGGCTGTCGAATGCCTTATATCCAAAGGGCGTAACGTGAACGAAATTTAATCCTGTACCAATTCCGTACCAATGACTGCCGATTCCAGCTTGGCAAGCTCGGACAAGTCACTCGCTGAATTCGTTGAAGTGGGGAAGACGCTGGCGGGCAGCGCCGATTTGAGCTATTGCTTCGATCTTGATCAACCACTCAAGGCGCGTGAGATGAAGCGATTACTGCTGTTGGCTTTGCTGGTAGCGTCAGGCGCGGCTCAGGCTGGTATTCCACTGCTGAACGCAACATGCCCCGGGAAAATTGAAGTCCACGCGGACGAGGGCGGCCCGATCTACATCAATGGCAAAGAGGGCAAACTGAAGAAGTTCAACGAGAACTACTTCGAAGCCAAAGCCAGCGGAGTGACCATTTCGCTATCGATCAACCCGGACGGCTCCCCGAGCGTCTCATACACCGGAAGGAACCGGGCCAACGGCATTTGCCAGGCGAAGGCGCAGGGCTCTTAGGCTCTGTATGAAAAGCCTTGATACTCGGTGATGCCGCGTTGAAAACAGCCTGGTGCGCCAGCCCGGTCGGAATGCTCATTTGCAACCCGTAAAGTCGAGCGCGACTCCGACCGTTCCTCGGCTGTTTTCGCCTTGCCTGACCTTCGTCCAAAGGCTTTTCATACAGCGTCTAGATCGAAGTTACGATCGCAAGAGCCAGCTGCTCATCAGACATATAAGGTTGGCTGTAGGCTGAATGGTAGTACCGGACAGCTTGCTCAAATTGAGCTCCCCGTATCTCGCCACCTGAACCGATAAACGCCAGTGCGTCGGCTTTTGCCGATTTCATATTGGTATTCCAGACCGTCAGCGCCGTGGTCCCCCCAACAATTATAAAGGGGAGTAGTGTCGTGCCATACGTCGCACTTTCGAATGGATCACTCGTTTCGTGCGCCATTGTAGGAGCGCAAGCACAGGCCAATAAAATCATGCCTAGAGTTCTCAAGAGGTCCATCCCCAACTTGCTTCCTGCTGCCCGGTAGAAGGGCGCTACCATAGCAGGGAAACAGGTTTCTGGCGTTACGCTCTGTACGTAAAGCCTTGATGTAACGTCAAGCAAATTTAACCCGGCGCGCTTGGCGCCGCCCCTCCATGGTCAACCGGACGACCTGCCATGACACTCGGTATCGATTTCACCGACCAGGCGACCAGCCTGCATCACGATGCAATTCTAAAACCCTTGCGCGCATTCAACGATGGCGTGATCGGCTCGCCCGGCGCGGCCACTGTCGCCTGGACGCTACGCGATCCTGCCAACGATGAAATCGTCGGTGGCCTTTATGCCAGGCTCGGCGGGGGCTGGATGTTCGTCGAACTGCTGGTGGTGCCCGAGCGGATGCGCGGGCAGGGCTGTGGGCGTGAACTGATGGCCAGGGCCGAGGCACTGGCGAGGGAGAAGGGCTGTGGCGGGATCTGGCTCGACACCTTCAGCTTCCAGGCGCCGGACTTTTACCGCAAGCTGGGGTTCGAAGTCTTTGGCGAGATTGCCGATTTCCCGCCTGGACATACCCGCTATTTTTTGCGCAAGCGCTTGGCCTGGCTCGCGGGGACTTAACCAACCCGCAACCAGATCGCCGAGGCGTCGTCGCTCATCTTGAAGCGCGGATAGCGCAGGCAGGCCGCATCGTCGTGCTCGATGCCACGCAACGTGCGCGCCAGGTCATCGAGGCCATGAGCCAGCAGGCGCTCGATGAAACCGGCCGGGTCGTAGGCCCGGTAGGTGTCGAACAGCGCCGCGAAACCGTCGCTCATCAACAGGATATCGTCGCCTCGGGCCACTGGAGCGCGGCTGTAGAGCGTCCCTTCCCGGGACAACTGGGCATCGATGCCTAGCACGGCCCGGGGGCGTTCACGGGCTACCCGTCGGTCAGCCAGCACAGCGGGGGTGCGCACGCCATGGGCGCCGGTGCCGGGGCCAAGTGCCGTAGCCTCGGCACGCTCGGCCTCGCGGTCGGGCTCCGGGGTGAGGAAGTGAATGCCGCGCGCGCTGCGGTGCAGCACCACGCAGTCGGCCAGGTGCGCGCAGACCAGCTCTTCGCCTTCCAGCGCCACGGCGGCAAAGGCGGCACGTGGCAACTCCCAGGTGGCCACGGGCTCACGCTGGCGGTCTTGCAGATAGGCCTGGGCGATCGAGTCGAAGACTGACGCGCAGACCTGCCGCAGCGGCCCCGACGCCATGGCGAAGGCACGCTGGGCCGTGGCCGAGAGCCAGGCCGCGCCGCCGCGCTCACCCAGCAGGCCTGGGGCGCCGAGGTCGGTGGCGCCGTCGATCACCCAGGCATGACGGTCGGCACTGCCGAGGCGGTCGTCATTGGGCACATCGGTCTTGCCGGCCAGGCTCAGGGACTGGATCAGGTCGAAATGCATGGAGAACTCCGGATCGATGGGGTGCGACAACCTTGAACGCTGGGCCACCGAGCGTCAAATATCAGGGCGTGGGTGGGCGGTCCCAGCAGTCGCTGTCCAGGGCGCAGACGCCGTACTGCCGGTCCATCTGCGCCATGCGCCGCAGGTGGGCGTCGATGATGTCGCGGTTTACTTCGCTGTCGATGATGTAGCGGCTGTAACGATCGATCAGGCGGAGCTTCCAGTCCTCGCGAGTGGCTGCGTCCAATGTGTCGGGCGCGTTGGCCAGGCGTTGCAGGGTGAGGTCGTCGACGCGCTTGAGCTGATCGGTGAAGGTGGCGATGTAAAGGGCACGCTGCGCTTCCTTGTGGCGCAGGGTGTCGGCATCGAAAGCATCGAGGTTACGTTGCCATTGCGTCCAGTAGGCGTCCGGCAGCTGAAGATCGCGCTTCTGGCGCAGCTTGGCGACGACCTGCGCATTGCTCTGGCGCGGTGCTGGTTGGCGGTTCTGGCTGGCCAGCGGATCCCGGGCGAGCGCCTGGGCGATCCAGGCATTGCGCGCCTCGCTGTCCGGCAGAACCGGGCCCAGTGGCGGGGCGTTGTCGGTGGTGGCGCGAGGCAGGCCATTGCAGCCGGTGAGTGACAGGAACAGCGACAGGATCAGCAGGGCCGGGAGGTTGTAACGCAATTTGAATCTTCCTTGAGTAACCGCACAATCAGGGCGGATGCACGAGAGGTATCGGCGCTTGCGCGGCTGACTTGAGCGCTCAGCCGAGGTGCTTGGCCATTTCCGTGGTAGGCGCCCAGCCCATGCCGGCGTAGACCGGGCGGCCCACCTCGGTGGCATGCAGGACGGCAAAGCCCAGGCCGCGCCGGGTGAACTCTGCCTCGGCCAGACGCATCAGTTTCGACGCCAGTCCCCGGCGGCGATGGGAAGGTTCCACGTAGACATTGAGCACATAGCCGCGCTGGTCGTGACAGGGATGCGCCGGGTGCGGCGGCCAGTCGATCGACATCAGGCCGATGGCCGCCACCGGCTGCTCGTCATCCAGCAGCACGAACCCGTAGTAGCGACCATCGGCCAGGCGCGGTTGCAGCCAGGGCCGGAAGTGTTCGGTCATGGTTTGCAGGTTTAGAGGGTCGCCACCGGCCTCCAGGAACATGGCCTCGCGTTGGGCGCAGACCATGGCCTGGTCGCCCGGCAGCAAGCGGCGCAGGACCAGCCCGGAAATATCGCGGGTGGTGGGCAGTTCGTTCATGGCAGCTCCCTTGGTTACTGGCTTCGATCCTAGGCGTGGCGGACAATTGCCGTTAGACACAGATGGCGAGCAAACCCGGCATACAGCACCCTTGTTGCTGTCTGCGTTTATTTCAAAGTGTTCGCCACGAAGGCTTCTGCGCTCGATCTCATCTGACTGGCCAGCCGTTGATCGCGCTTGCCCAGGGCAGGTGGATCCGGGGGCTAGACTCGTGGGCAGTGAGACCCGCCCAGGAGAGCGCCCATGACCGCCAAGAACACCGTTTGCCTGTGGTACGACAACGACGCCGAGGACGCGGCGAACTTCTACGCCAGCACCTTTCCCGACAGCCGCGTGAGTGCGGTGCACAAGGCGCCCGCCGACTACCCCTCGGGCAAGGCGGGCGACGTGATCACCGTCGAGTTCACCGTGATGGGCGTGCCCTGCATCGGCCTGAACGGCGGCAAGGCGTTCAGCCACAGCGAGGCGTTCTCGTTCCAGGTGGCGACCGACAGCCAGGAAGAGACCGACCGCTACTGGAACGCCATCGTCGGCAATGGTGGCAGTGAAAGTGTCTGCGGCTGGTGCAAGGACAAATGGGGCCTGTCCTGGCAGATCAGTCCACGGATACTCACCGAGGCCGTTGCCAGCGCCGATCGCGGCGTGGCGAAGCGGGCGTTCGAGGCGATGCTGCAGATGGGCAGGATCGATATCGCCGCCATCGAGAAAGCCATCAAGGGCTGAACCGAGGGGCGCCTCAGTGCACGCGCTTGCGTTCGCTGACGCATGCCCTCGCTTGCTCGGCCAGCGTATCCAACCGTGCGTCGCGCAGCCGTTCGGCCTCGACCATCGTCGCCTCGCCCTGCTGTTTGAGCAGGTAGGCATGGATCTGCCGCACCTCGACGGTCTGGTAGATCGGCGCGATGTCCAGTCGCCCGATCAGTGCGTCGCTGGCCTTGCCGGTACTGCTCATCAATACCTGCGGCCCGGCGCTGGCGACTACCTGCAGGCCCATGTTCTCGAACCACGGCACTTGCTGGGCAAAGGCGCTCAGCTCGACACAGGGATAGCGGCCACGCACGGCATCCAGCAGGCCACGGGCGATGCCTTGGCGGCGGTGGCTGGCGTCCACGGCGAGGTAGGCGAGGGCGCAGGCTTGCGGGTTGTCCTGGGCCGGCAGTACCAGGGCAAAGCCGAGCAACCGGTCCGGCGCGTCGGCATCCAGGGCGAGGGTCAGTTCGACCCGCAGGCCGCGGTTGCCGTCCAGGGCCATCAGGTACTGGTGCACCTCCAGGCCGACACCATATTGGTACAGCGGGTACAGCGGGTTGTCCGGGCTGATGGCGACGCTGCTGAGCTGACCGACATGGTCGATCACCAGTTGGCGGATCTGGTTCTGGAAGGATTCGGGCGGCACGCCGTCGAGGCGGCGGAGGATGAACATCGCGGGTGGAACTCCGGCAAGGTGTGAAACACCCGCCCCGGACGAGGCGGGTGTCCATTCTACCCGCAGATGCTAGCGCAGCCCAGCCAGCATCAGGTCGAGGTTCTGCACGGCGGCGCCCGACGCGCCCTTGCCCAGGTTGTCGAACACCGCGGTCAGCAGCACCTGGCCGTGCTCGGGGTTGGCGTACAGGGCCAGGCGCAGGTCATTGCTGTCGTTCAGCGCCTGCGGGTCGAGCGCCGCGGCCGCGCCATGCTGGTGCAGGGGCATGACCTGCACGTGCCGGGCACCCTGGTAGTGTTGTTCCAGGCAGGCTTGCAACTGCTCGGCGCTGACGCCGGGCAGCAGGCGCAACTGCAGGGGGATGCTCAGCACGATGCCCTGGCGGTAGTCGCCGTAGCCAGGGACGAACACCGGCCTTGCGCTGAGCCCGGCGTGTCGCTGGATCTCCGGCACATGCTTGTGGGCCAGTTCCAGGCCGTACAGCTGCAGCGTCGGCAGGTAATCATCGCTGCGCCGTTCATGGCGCTCGACGGCGGCACGGCCACCGCCGGAGTAGCCGGAAATGGCATGGATGCTTAGCGGGTAGTCGGCGGGCAGCAGGCCGGCCTTGACCAGCGGATGCAGCAGGGCGATGGCACCGGTAGGGTAGCAGCCGGGGTTGCTGACCCGGGGGGCCGTGGCGATGCGCTCGGCCTGCTCGGCGTTCAGCTCCGGCAGGCCGTAGACCCAGCCTGGAGCTGTACGGTGCGCCGAGCTTGCGTCGATCACCCGCACCGCCGGGTTGCGCAGGGTGGCCACGGCCTCGCGGGCGGCTTCGTCGGGCAGGCAGAGCAGGGCGATGTCGGCGCTGTTGATAGCCTCGCTGCGACGGGCCGGGTCCTTGCGCTCGGCCTCGGGCAGGGTTAGCAGGCGCAAGTCATCGCGGCCTTGCAGGCGGGCATGGATCTGCAGGCCGGTGGTGCCTTGGTCGCCATCGATGAAGACGAGGGGTTGGTGCATGTCGATTATCCGGTGACGAGGGTGATGGCTAATCCTCGCCGCTTACTGGACGAAAGAAAATTTGAATATCATGATGGCCACGTTCAGTAATTCTGAATTGATAGCCGCTCCTGCGAGATCCCATGCGAGAAATCAGCCTCGACCGCCTGCGCACCCTGGTGGTGATCGCCGACTGCGCGTCCTTCGCGCAGGCCGCCCGCCAGCTCAACCTGGCGCCCCCGACCATCAGCCTGCATGTGGCCGAACTGGAGGCGCGCATCGGTGCGCCATTGCTCACCCGCACGCGCGGCCAGGTTCGCCCCACGACCGTCGGCGCGACGCTGCTGGCCCGCGCCCGGCGCCTGCTGGCCGATGCCGACCAGGCGCTGGACGAGGTGCGTCGCCAGGTCGAAGGCCTGACCGGCCGGGTGCGCCTCGGCGCCTCGACCGGCGCCATCGCCCACCTGTTGCCCCAGGCCCTGGAAACCCTGCGGGTGGACCACCCCGGGATCGACGTGCAGGTCCAGGTGCTGACCTCGCAGGCCTCCCTGGCGCGTCTGCGCGAAGGCACCCTGGACATCGGCCTGGTGGCGCTGCCGCAGGTGGCAGGCAAGGGCTTGAGGATCACGCCGTGGCGGCGCGATCCGATCATGGCCTACGTGCCCGCCGACTGGCAGCCGCCGGCGCGGGTCACCCCGGCTTGGCTGGCCGGTAGGGCGCTGATTCTCAACGACAGCACCACCCAGCTGTCGCGGGTCACCTCGGAGTGGTTCGCCACGGCGGGGCTGTACCCCGAGCCGCGAATCGAGCTGAACTACAACGATGCGATCAAGAGCCTGGTGGCCGCCGGGTACGGCGCCACCTTGCTGCCGCAGGAAGGTGAGGTGCGTCAGCCGCAGGCGCGCATTGCCCAACGGCCGCTGCGGCCAGGTTTGTGGCGCCAGCTGGGCATCGCCTGCCGCGAAGGTGAGGTGGAGCGGGCGACCGGGCATGTACTGGAGGCACTTGGGCGGTTGCGCCAGTGACATTTTCAAGGGGCCTGCGGATCGTGCCCCAACGATTGCAGAAACAATGAGAACAGCTCCGGTTGCGACGAGATGTCCAGCTTGGCGTAGAGGTGCCGGCGGTGCACCTTGATGGTCTCCGGTGAAATGGCCAGCCGCTCGGCCATGGCTTTCGATGAATAACCGCGCAGGATAAGCCGGGCGATCTCCAGCTCGCGCTCCGACAGCACCTTGGCACCGAACAGGCTCATGGCGTCGCGCACCTGGTGGGCCATGCCCGCCGCTGGCGTCGGGCGCAGGCTGTGCTGCTGCCAGTGCTGGGTCATCAGCGCGACCACCCACGGACATACCAGCGCCAGCAGGCCGTGGCTGGCGCTGTCGAACCGTTCGCGCCGGCCCAGCGACAGGGACAGGGCGCCGCTGTCGCCGAGCTGGACGATGAACTGCACCTCGTCCTCCAGGACATGGTCGTGGAAGTACTTGAGGTAGTACTCGCTCTGGCGGAACTGGTCCGGCGCCACTTCTTCCAGGCGATGCAGGCCATCGCCGATGCGCTCCTGGCAGGCCTGGTAGAACGGGTCGAGCTGATACAGGCCACTCAGGTACAGGGCCATGGCCTCGGGGTTGCCTTCACCCCGCGCGTCGAAAATTTCCAGTGCCCGGGGCAGCCCGGTACGGGGGTAGAACATCGCCAGGGCATTGTCGAATGCCAGCCATTGCTGCAGCAGCAGGATCAACTGGCGCCAGAAGCGCGGCTGGCCGATCTGCTCGACGGTGCGGGCAAGGCCAGCGTGGGCGCTGGCTTCGGTGAACAGGTGGTGCATGGGCCCCCGTGGCTTACGCCAGTTGCAGGTCAGGTATATCGCAGATTTCCCGATCGCAATGGGTGCGTGGGAGCGGGCTTGCCCCGCGATGGCGTCGGATCAGGCAACCCTGAGTCATCGCGGGGCAAGCCCGCTCCCACAAGTTTCGACCTGCGATTGCGCAGTCTCGGGAGGTTTCCCGCTCCCCGTCAAGGGGCGTACCCCCTAAGGGTAATTGGCCGAAGGCTTGCCCAGGCCTACAGTCCGGCTCAGGTCCAGCGGCCGCGCGACCGGTTTTCCCCTCACAACCAATAACAATCAGAGGAAAAACGCCATGAGCTCCAGCGAAGAGCCCGCAAGCGCGCTCAAGCAGCGCCTGGGTGTGTTCGACGTGGTCGCCATCACTGTTTCCGCGGTGACCCCGGCCAGTTCCGTGTTCGTCATTGCCCCGTTCGCCATCCAACAGGCCGGCAGTGGTGCGTTTCTGTCCTTCATCATGGCCGGTGCGCTGGCGTTGATGTTCGCCTGGTGCTACGCCGAACTGGGGCGCGCCCACAGCTCTGCCGGCGGCGAGTATGTGTACGCCAAGCGCGTGTTCGGCGGGCTGGCGGGCTATGCCACCTTTCTCACCGTGCTGGCCTCGATGCTGTTCATTCCGCCAGTGCTTGCAGGTGGCGCCGCCACCTACCTGAACAATGCCCTGGGCACGCGTTTCGACACCCAGACCGTGGCGCTGGTGATCGTCGTCTCCAGCTATGCGCTGGGTATTCTCAACATCCGCCTGAATGCCTGGATCACCGGGGTGTTCCTGTTCTGCGAGGTCGCCGCGCTGCTGGTGATCGTGATTCTGGGGTTCGGCAATGCCAGCCAACCGGCGGCGAGCCTGTTGCAGCCGCAGATGCTCGAGCAAGGGGGGCTGACGGCGGCACCCTGGGCACTGGTGCTGGGCGCGGTGGGCATGGCGCTGTTCGCCTTCAATGGCTATGGTGGCGCTGTGCTGCTGGTCGAAGACATGAAGGACCGTGGCCGCACCGTGCACCGGGCGGTGCTGTGGTCACTGGCGGTGGTGGTGGCGATCGAGGTGATCCCGCTGGCCGCGTTGCTGATCGGCGCACCGTCGCTGCAGGCGATGCTGGCCAGCGGCGATCCGATCGGCTACTTGCTGACCGCCCATGGCAACGAGACCCTGGCACGGCTGGTCAGCGCGGGGATCTTCCTCTCGGTGTTCAACGCCATCGTGGCCATTGTCATCCAGGTCGGCCGGGTGGTGTACAGCAGCGGGCGCGACGCGATCTGGACGCCCACGCTCAACCGCGCCTTCACCCTGATCCATCCGCGCTGGGAGTCGCCGTGGCTGGCCACGCTGTTCCTCGCCGTGCCGTCGGCCTTGCTGAGCCTGTCCGGCAGCCTGGAGGAACTGACCTCGTTCACCGTGCTGCTGTTGCTGCTGATCTACCTGGTGGTGGCCGCATGCGCCCTGTGCAGCCGGGTACTGCGCCGCGACCGCGAGCATCCGTACCGTATGCCGCTGTGGCCGTTGCCGGCGCTGCTGGCGGTCAGCGGCGCCGGCTGGCTGCTGGTGACCCTGCTGCGCGAGGCGTCCCTGCGCGACCTGTTGATCATCCTCGGGCTGCTGGCCGTGTCGGTCACGCTGTACAGCACCCACGGCCGGCTCAGCCCGACCTTCCAGAAATTGTGAGCATCCAAGGAGTACACATGCGTGCGCGTCAACTGGGCATCACCCTCGGCCACGGCACCCCGGGCCCGTTCAATGCCATCACCGACGTACCGGGGGTGCGGGTCGGCCACAGCACCCTGATCGACGAACACCGCCCGGCGCCGATCCGCACCGGGGTGACGCTGATCGAGCCCCGCGCAGGCGCGGCTCGTCAGCAGCCCTGTTTCGCCGGCTGCCACGTGCTCAACGGCAACGGTGACGCCACGGGCCTGGAGTGGATCCGCGAGGCCGGTTTGCTGACCACGCCGATCGCCATCACCAATACCCACAGCGTCGGCGTGGTGCGCGATGCGCTGATCGCCGCCGAGCGTGAGCGCCTGCCGGACGAGGCGGTGTACTGGTGCATGCCGGTGGTGATGGAAACCTACGATGGCCTGCTCAATGACATCTGGGGCCAGCACGTGACCCCGGCGCAGGTGCGTCAGGCACAGGAAGCGGCCATCTCGGGGCCGGTGCAGGAAGGGCCGGTGGGCGGTGGCACGGGGATGATCTGCCACGAGTTCAAGGGCGGCATCGGCACCGCCTCGCGGCGCCTGGAGGACGGGCAGGGTGGCTGGACCGTAGGCGCCCTGGTCCAGGCCAACCATGGCCAGCGGCGCGAGTTGCGGGTGGATGGCTACCCGGTGGGGCGTCAGCTGGGGCATTTGCCGTCGCCTTTCGCCGAACCTGTGACCGGCACCCCGGGGATGGGCTCGATCGTGGTGGTGATTGCCACCGACGCGCCGCTGCTGCCACATCAGTGCCAGCGCCTGGCCCAGCGCGCGTCGATCGGCATCGCCCGTACTGGTGGCGGCACCGAGGACTCCAGCGGCGATATCTTCCTGGCGTTCTCCACCGGCAACCAGAATCTGCCGCCGGCGGACTATGCACGCAAGGGGCTGGAACAATGCACCGAGTTGCGCATGCTCAACAACGACCATATTTCGGCGTTGTTCATGGCGGCGGCGGAAGCGGTGGAGGAGGCGATCGTCAATGCCTTGCTGGCGGGACGCACGATGCAGGGCCAGGGAGGGGTGGTGGTGCCGGCGCTGGACGGGGATACCTTGCTGACGGCATTGCATGAAGCCGGTTGGAAACCTCGCAACTAGCGTGGTGGCCATCGCGGGGCAAGCCCGCGATGGCCTCGTCGGCACCTACTGGCGAACGCCTGCCAGGGCGCTGCTGGTGCTGCGCGAAACGCGCAAGGCCACCAGGCTACCGACCACGATCAACCCGGCCAGCGCATACAGCGCCGCATCGGTCGAGCCGGTCTGGTCCTTGATGAAGCCCACCAGGTAGGGGCTGAGGAAGCCGGCCATCTGTCCCACCGAGTTGATGATCGCCAGGCCCGCCACGGCGGTGCCGGCGGTGAGCAGCGCGGTCGGCATCGGCCAGAACATCGGCAGGCCGGTCAGCGCGCCCATGGTGGCGATGGACAGGCCGAGGATGGCGATGGTCGGGTGGGCGGCGAAGTTCACCGCGATCAACAGACCCAGCGCCCCCATCAGCATCGGTACCACGAGGTGCCAGCGGCGTTCGTTGCGCAGGTCCGCCGAGCGGCCGACGACAATCATGAACACACCGGCCAGCAGGTATGGGATGGCGCTGAGCCAGCCGATCAGCAGGGGGCTGTCGAAGCCCATGTTCTTGATGATCGACGGTAGCCAGAAGTTGATGGCATAGACACCGCTCTGGATGCAGAAGTAGACGAAACCGAAGGTCCAGATCAGCGGGTTGCCCAGCACCGACAGCACGCTGTCGCCGCGGGTGGCCGGCTTGCCGGCGGCGTCGGCCGTAAGATCCGCCTCGATCAGCTGGCGTTCGGTCGGGCTCAGCCAGCGGGCGCTCTGGTAGCCGTCGCTGAGCAGCACGATGGCCAGCGCGCCCAGCACGACGGTGGGCAAGCCCTGGATCAGGAACATCCACTGCCAGCCGGCCAGGCCGTGCTGGCCCGCGGCGAAGTGGTCGAGGATCCAGCCGGAGAACGGCCCGCCCAGCAGCCCGGACACCGGGATCGCCGACATGAACAGGGCCATGATGCGGCCGCGCCGGTCCGCCGGGAACCAGCGCGAGAGGTACAGCACCACGCCCGGGAAGAAGCCCGCCTCGGCGGCGCCGGTCAACAGGCGCAGGGTGTAGAACTCGGTGGGGGTGGTGACGAACAGCAGGCAGGTGGACAGGCTGCCCCAGGCGATCATCATCAGCGCGATCCAGCGCCGCGGCCCGAAGCGGTTGAGCGCCAGGTTGCTGGGCAGGCCGCAGAGCACGTAGCCGATGAAGAAGATGCCGGCGCCGAGGCCGTACACGGTTTCGCTGAATTTCAGTGCGTCGAGCATCTGCAGCTTGGCGAAGCCGACGTTGACGCGGTCGAGGTAGTTGAACAGGTAGCAGATGAAAATGAACGGGATCAGCCGCAGGGTGATGCGCCGGTAGAGCGCGTTGCGGGTGATCTCGTTGCCTTGGTCAGGGGCGGGGCTGTGTGCCATGATCGGGTTCTCTGTTGTTATGGTTGTCACCGCGTCGCCTGTGCCGGCGCTCGCCTGGAAAAGTCTCGGGCAGTGTAGCGCGGCTGTCTTTGTGCTTTTGCACAGCTGAAGGTGTGGGCTGCTGTGCCGCCGACCAAAGCCTAGGTGAGGACCCTTACATGTTCGAGCTGGACCACGACCTGGCCCAGGACATCGTCGACCGGGCGATGGCCATCCTGCCGTGCAACGTCAACGTGATGGACAGCCAGGGGCTGATCCTGGGCAGTGGCGAGGCCGAGCGCATCAACACCCGCCACGAAGGCGCGCAGCTGGTGCTGGCCAACGGGCGCATCGTCGAGCTGGACGTCGAGGCGGCCAAGTGCCTCAAGGGCGTGCAGCCGGGCGTCAACCTGCCATTGATGCTTGATGGCCGGCTGATCGGCGTGCTCGGCCTGACCGGTGACCCGCAACAGTTGCGCACCTACGGCGAGCTGGTGCGCATGACCGCTGAGATGCTCCTGGCCCAGCGCCATCTGCAGGTGGAGCAGCAGTGGCGTCGCCAGCGCTGCGACGACCTGCTGGCACTGTTGCTGGGCGGCAGCGGCGACTCGCCGCGGCTGGTCGATGAAGCCCGGCAACTGGGGCTCAAACCGAACCTGCCACGCATTGCCTGCCTGTTCGAGTTGCGTGGCGGCCCGCCCGCCGAGGCGCTCTCGGCCTGGCTGATGAGCCGCTACCCGGACAGCTGGTGTGTCAGCCCTGCGCGCCAGTCGCTGCTATGGTGCCGGCCGGCCGGCGTGCCGCTGGACGAACCGCGCCTGCTCGAACGCCTGCAGCGCCACGGCTGGGACGTCGAGCGCCTGGCCCTGGGCAGCCCGGCGCAGAGCCTGGAGCAACTGCGCCGCAGTTACCGGCGGGTGCGCGACCTGCTGGCTTACGGCCGTGAGGTGCTGCCCGACGAGCGCCTGCTGAGCCTGGCCCGCTATCGCCTGCCGGCGCTGCTGTGGCGGCATCGCAACGACGATGCGCTGGACGAGCTGCTCGAACCCTTGCAGCGCATTCGCGCCAAGGATGCCAGCGGGCAATTGCTGCTCACCTTGCGCGCCTGGTGCGCCCATGAGGGGCAGAGCCAGGCCTGCGCCGAGGCGCTGGGTATCCACCGCAACAGTTTGCGCTACCGGCTGGAGCGCATTGCCGAGGTGGGGGAGGTGGACCCGTTGCGCATGGAGGGGATGCTGAGTTTGTACCTGGGGTTGCAGCTGTTGCCGGTGGCGTGAGCGGCGGTAGCGTACCTGGTATTTCTGCCAGCTGTGCAGTTGATGAATCTGAAAGATAGTAGGGCAGTTCATCAGTTTGCGGAGCTTTGCGCCATGAGGTCAGCACCTAGCCGAAACCTTCGTTCGACCGTGTGCTCATTGTTGATGAGCGATGCTCATGAGTCTGTACTGCAGATCCCCGCGCGTCCTGATGCAAGTGTCTATTGCGCTTATGGCTACCATCGGCGCTCCGATCCGCCTTCTGCGTCGTTGGCATTCAATGGCGAGTGTGCAGAGCCGCTAACAGGTAACTATCTGCTGGGAAATGGCAATCGGAACTACAGTCCGGTTTTGATGCGATTACATAGTGCCGATCTTTTTAGCCCATTCGGACAGGGAGGGCTCAATGCCTACGCTTATTGCCTGGGAGATCCGATCAATAATATTGATCCTTCGGGTAACATGCCGTTATTTTCCAAAAAAACCTCTTCATCCAACTCAGGCAAGGCTAAGAGCTACAGTACCCTGATGAATCTCCAGGGGGGCGAGCTCTCCGTGGAAATGACGTGGCTCGACTCAGCAGTAAAACAACGGGCGGCTGAGGTGAAAGAGATCAAAGGAAAAGTAGATTGGAAAAGCATTGACAGTAAAGATGTCAGTAAACATACGAAATGGGTGTTCACCGAGGATGGTCGTTTTTTTACAGCTACGTATGAGCTTGCAGGGCCAAAGGTTACTCATGCGGCATTAGCAAATTATGCGCGCGAGAATTTTTTTGCCAGTGCGGGAGTCGTTGCTGCAGGCGCATTGAAAATCAAGGATAAATATAATTTTATAACAAATTGGAGTGGCCATTACCGACCATCTCTGAGCGCGCTAAAGCCAGCCAGAGAATACTTGGCCACGATCAGCATAAAGGCCACCTCTATGCGTTTCGATGAATAATTAAATACGGCAGAGCGGGATTCCGCACCCGCATTTACATGGCCGGGATACATTGTGGCGGCAATGGAGACGGCAAGTTCGGCCCTGCCGCGGTGTCAGAGCGGTCATCCGCCCAAACAACCGTCTACGATTTTGTGCATCCGACCGAGGCCAGTGCACCGCGCACCTGTCAGCATGCGCGGAACAGGACAGGAGAATCCCCATGAAAATCGTCATCGCCCCCGATTCGTTCAAGGACAGCCTCGACGCCGCCGGTGTCGCCCGCGCCATCGCCAGTGGCCTGGCCGAGGTGTGGCCGGCCTGCGAGCGCATCGAATGCCCGATGGCCGATGGCGGTGAAGGCACCATGGAGGCGATCGTCGCCGCCAGTCAGGGCGAGCTGCGCCGCCAGGTGGTGCGCGGCCCGCTGGGCGAGCCTGTCGAGGCCGCCTGGGGCTGGCTAGCCGAGAGCCGCACGGCGGTGATCGAGATGGCCCAGGCCAGTGGCATCCAGTTGGTGCCCAATGGGCGGCGCGATGCGTGTCGCAGCAGCACCTGGGGCACCGGAGAGCTGATAGCCGCGGCGCTGGCGGCCGGCGCCTCGCGCATTGTCCTGGCCATCGGCGGCAGCGCCACCAACGACGGCGGCAGCGGCATGCTGCGTGCGTTGGGCCTGCGCTTGCTGGATGTCGGGGGCGAGCCGTTGGCCGAGGGCGGGCTGGCCCTGGCGCAGCTGGCGCGCATCGACGCCAGCAATCTGGACCCGCGCCTGGTGCAGGTGCGGGTGGACGTTGCCGCCGATGTCGATAATCCGCTGTGCGGCGCCAATGGCGCCTCGGCGATCTTCGGCCCGCAGAAGGGTGCCAACCCCGAGCAGGTGCAGGCCCTGGACCAGGCCCTGGCGCGGTTCGCCGATCATTGCGCGGACGTGCTCGGCAAGGATGTGCGTGATGAGCCAGGCAGTGGCGCGGCCGGAGGCATGGGCTTCGCGGCCAAGGCATTCATGGGCGCGCAGTTCCGCCCAGGGGTCGAGGTGGTCGCCGAGCTGGCCGGGCTCGATGCCCTGGTGCAGGGCGCGGATCTGGTGATTACCGGCGAAGGGCGTTTCGATGCCCAGACCCTGCGCGGCAAGACGCCCCTCGGGGTGGCGCGGGTGGCCAAGCGCCACGGCGTGCCGGTGGTGGTGCTGGCGGGCACGCTCGGTGCGGGCTACGAGCAACTGTATGGGCAGGGCATCGATGCGGCCTTCGCCCTGGCCAGTGGGCCGATGAGCCTGGAGCAGGCTTGTGCCGAGGCGGGGGCGTTGCTCAAGGCGCGGGCCGCGGATGTGGCGCGGTTGTGGCAGGTGGCGCGCCAACGCTGACGACTTCACAAGAGAACCAGGCGCCATGAGGCTGATCCGTTCCCTGTAGGCGCAACTGCCTTGTGTTGTTTGCAAGGGCCTTATCGCTGGCAAGCCAGCTCCCACAGGGACAGCGTTTGGATCTCCCGCCAGGCGCCGTCTCGATGCGTCGCCTCCTTTTTCTTGAATAGGCAACAGCCCGTCCCCGCACAGCAAAGCGCTGGCACTTCATCCCTCTCCAATGAATATTTATTTAGCCACCTAATCAAAGCTTTGACATTCACTGCCTAGGCAGTAATATTTTCACACAATTGCCCGAGCAGACCGCCGATGTCCCATTTCACCCCGGAAAACTTCCAGACCTGCGCCATCGGCATGCTGCTCGGCCGCGCCGCGCTGCTCAAGGACCGCATCCTCGACTGGCACCTCGAAGCCGACGGCGTCACGGCCGCCCAGTTCAAGGTGCTGATCATCGTCACCCAGTACCAGGTCGATACCCCGGCCGAACTGTGCCGCTACCTGGGCCTGGACAGCGGTTCGATGACCCGCATGCTCGACCGCCTCGAGCAGAAGGGCCTGATCCTGCGCAACCGTTGCCCCGACGACCGCCGCCAGGTGCGCCTGGCCCTGACCGCCGACGGCCAGCGCCTGGCCGACCGCCTGCCCCAGGTCGGCGCGGCGGCAATGAACGAACTGGTCGGTGTGCTGCAGCCCGAGGAGCTCAAGACCCTTGAGCAACTGCTCGCCAAAGTCCTGCTCAGCGCCGGCGACCCCCTGACGATCCGCCGTTTCGGCGATCGTTGATCCCAGTCACGCATTTTCCAAGGTATTGTCATGGCCACTCCCGCTGACACCTCCACCCCGGCACCCGCGCCTGACAACTCGGGCAAGCGCAAGGCCTGGCTGCTCGCCCTGTTGCTGATCCTGATCCTCGCCGGGGCCGGCACCTGGGCCTGGTACAGCCTGGTCGGGCGCTGGCACGAAAGCACCGACGATGCCTACGTCAATGGCAACGTCGTGGAAATCACCCCGCTGGTGACCGGCACCGTCACCAGCATCGGCGCCGACGATGGCGACCTGGTGCATGCCGGCCAGGTACTGCTGCGCTTCGACCCGGCCGACAGCGAGGTTGCCCTGCAGGCTGCCGAGGCCAAGCTGGCGCGTACCGTGCGCCAGGTGCGCGGGCTGTACAGCAATGTCGACTCGCTCAAGGCGCAGTTGCAGACCCGCCAGGCCGAGCTGCAGAAGGCCCAGCAGGACTACAACCGGCGCAAGGTGCTGGCCGACAGCGGTGCCATCGCCGCCGAGGAAGTCGCCCACTCCCGTGATGACCTGACCGTGGCCCAGGCCGCCGTCAACAGTGCCCGCCAGCAACTCAACACCAGCACCGCGCTGGTCGACGACACGGTGGTCTCGTCGCACCCGGAAGTGATGGCCGCCGCCGCCGACCTGCGCCAGGCCTACCTGGACCATGCCCGCACCACGCTGGTGGCGCCGGTCACCGGCTATGTCGCCAAGCGCACCGTACAACTGGGCCAGCGCCTGCAGCCGGGCACCGCGACCATGGCGGTGATCCCGCTGGACGAGGTGTGGGTCGACGCCAACTTCAAGGAAACCCAACTGCGCGACATGCGCATCGGCCAGCCGGTGGAAATCACCGCCGACCTGTACGGCAGCGAAGTGACCTACTCCGGCACCGTCGACAGCCTCGGCGCCGGCACCGGCAGCGCCTTTGCCCTGTTGCCGGCGCAAAATGCCACCGGTAACTGGATCAAGATCGTCCAGCGGGTACCGGTACGCATCCATCTGGACCCTGAACAGCTGAAGACCCATCCGCTGCGCATCGGCCTGTCCACCGTCGCCGAAGTCGACCTGCATGACCAGAGTGGCCCGGCCCTGGCCCAGCAACCGCCGCAGCAGGCCAGCTACACCACCGAGGTGTACGACCGCCAGCTGGTCGAGGCCGATGACCTGATCGCCCGGCTGATCCACGAAAACAGCGCCACCGGCAAGACGGCCCAGCGATGAGCCAGGCGGCCCCCGCGCAGTTCACCCCGCCGAGCCTGCTGCTGACCACGATCGGGCTGTCCCTGGCGACGTTCATGCAGGTGCTCGACACCACCATCGCCAACGTGGCGTTGCCGACCATTTCCGGCAACCTCGGCGTGAGCTCGGAGCAGGGCACCTGGGTGATCACCTCGTTCGCGGTGAGCAACGCCATCGCGCTGCCGCTGACCGGCTGGCTGAGCCGGCGTTTCGGCGAAGTGAAGCTGTTCATCTGGGCCACGCTGCTGTTCGTGCTGGCGTCGTTCCTGTGCGGTATCGCCCAGTCGATGCCCGAGCTGGTGTTCTTCCGGGTGCTCCAGGGCGTAGTAGCTGGCCCGCTGTACCCGATGACCCAGACTCTGCTGATTGCCGTGTATCCGCCGGCGAAACGGGGGATGGCCCTGGCGTTGCTGGCGATGGTCACGGTGGTCGCGCCGATTGCCGGGCCGATCCTTGGCGGCTGGATCACCGACAGCTATAGCTGGCCGTGGATCTTCTTCATCAACGTGCCGATCGGCCTGTTCGCCGCCGCCGTGGTGCGCCAGCAGATGCGCACGCGCCCGGTGGTCACCAGCCGCCAGCCGATGGACTACATCGGCCTGCTGACCCTGATCGTCGGTGTCGGCGCCTTGCAGGTGGTGCTGGACAAGGGCAACGACCTGGACTGGTTCGAGTCGTCGTTCATCGTCATCGGCACGTTGATCTCGGTGGTGTTCCTGGCGGTGTTCGTCATCTGGGAACTGACCGACCGCCATCCGGTGGTCAACCTGCGCCTGTTCGTGCACCGCAACTTCCGTATTGGCACCCTGGTGCTGGTGGGCGGCTACGCGGGGTTCTTCGGCATCAACCTGATCCTGCCGCAATGGCTGCAGACCCAGATGGGCTACACCGCCACCTGGGCGGGCCTGGCGGTGGCGCCGATTGGCCTGTTGCCGGTGCTGATGTCGCCGTTCGTGGGCAAGTACGCGCACCGTTTCGACCTGCGCCTGCTGGCCGGCATCGCCTTCCTGGCGATCGGCGCCAGCTGCTACATGCGCGCCGGCTTCACCAACGAGGTGGACTTCCTGCACATCGCCCTGGTGCAGCTGTTCATGGGCATCGGCGTGGCGTTGTTCTTCATGCCGACCCTGAGCATCCTGCTGTCGGACCTGCCACCGCACCAGATCGCCGACGGTTCGGGGCTGGCGACGTTCCTGCGCACCCTGGGCGGCAGCTTCGCCGCGTCGCTGACCACCTGGATCTGGATACGCCGGGCCGACCAGCATCATGCCTACCTCAGCGAGCACATCAGCACCTTCGAGCCGGCCACCCGCCAGACCCTGGAACAACTGGGCGGTGCCAGCCCGCAGAACTACGCGAAGCTGGAGCAGATCCTCAACAGCCAGGCGTACATGATGTCGACGGTGGACTACTTCACCTTGCTGACCTGGGTATTCGCCGGGTTGATCCTGCTGGTGTGGCTGGCCAAGCCACCGTTCACGGCCAAGGCCGCGCCGGCGTCGGCGGGGCATTGAGAGCAACATGCGGGGCGGCCCGACAAGCCCCCTTTGGCGGTGGGGCCGCAGGTTTTCAAATGATGGCACTTCCCCTAATCTTGTAGGTCTTTTCCGGACTACTTGGCAGGCTCATGGACAAGGTCATCGTCATTACCGGCGCCAGCCGGGGCATCGGCGCCGCTACCGCGTTGCTGGCGGCGCAACAGGGTTACCGCATCTGCATCAACTACCACGCCGATGACCAGGCCGCCGAGGCGATGCTGGCGCAGGTCCGCGCGCTGGGCGCGGACGCCATCGCGGTGCGCGCCGACGCCAGCGTCGAGGATGAAGTGGTACGGTTGTTCCACTTCGTCGACCAGGAGCTCGGGCCGGTCACCGCGCTGGTCAACAACGCCGGGACCATCGGCCAGCAGAGCCGGGTCGAGGAGATGTCGGAGTTTCGCCTGCTCAAGGTGATGAAGACCAATGTGGTCGGACCGATGCTGTGCGCCAAGCATGCCTTGCTGCGCATGGCCCGACGACATGGCGGGCAGGGCGGGGCGATCGTCAATGTGTCGTCGGTGGCCGCGCGCCTGGGCTCGCCCAATGAGTACGTCGACTACGCCGCGTCCAAGGGCGCGCTGGATACCTTCACCCTCGGCCTGGCCAAGGAAGTGGCGGGCGAGGGCGTGCGCGTCAACGGTGTGCGGCCGGGGTACATCCACACCGGCTTCCATGCCCTGAGTGGCGATCCGGACCGTGTTGGCAAGCTTGAGCCCGGCCTGCCGATGGGCCGTGGCGGCAAGCCCGAGGAAGTGGCCGAGGCAATTATGTGGCTGCTGTCGGACAAGGCTTCCTATTCGACCGGCAGCTTCATCGACCTGGGCGGCGGGCGTTAGAAGTGCGCCTCAACCCTGCAGCATGTGCTCGATCCGCTCCGCCAGTTGCTGCAAGGAAAACGGCTTGGTCAGCACGCTCATGCCTTCCTCCAGAACGCCATCACGCAGTGCGGCCGTTTCGTCATAGCCGGTGACGAACAGTATTTTCAAACCTGGGTAGCGCAGGCGCGATGCGCTGGCCACCTGTCGGCCGTTGAGGCCGGCAGGCAAGCCAACATCGCTGATCAGCAGGTCTGGTGCGCTGCGCGCCTGGAGCCCCGCCAGCGCCTGAGGGCCGTTTTCGAACATCCGTACCTCATGGCCGAGGTCCTCGAGTACTTCGGCAATGACCAGTCGTATGGCCATTTCGTCCTCGACCACCGCCACATGCCGTGCACGAGCCTGGGCACGCGCAAGGGCTACGGGAGCGACAATCGCTGGCTTGCGCTGCACCGCGCTGTGATGACGCGGCAGGAACAGGTTTACGCACGTGCCTTGCCCTGGGGTCGAGTCGATGTTCAACTGCCCTCCGGATTGGCGCACGAAACCGAAGATCATCGAAAGCCCAAGGCCTGTCCCCTGGCCAAGTGGCTTGGTGGTGAAGAACGGGTCCATGGCCCGCGCCAGGGTTTGCTGATCCATGCCACGCCCGTTGTCGTACACACTGATGCGTACGTATTGACCGGCGTTCAGATCCAGAGGGCTGGCGTGTTGTTCGTCGAGCTGCACGTTGCAGCAGGCGATGCGGACCGTGCCACTGCCGCTGATGGCGTCGCGGGCATTGATGCAAAGGTTTAGCAGCGCGCTTTCCAGTTGCGGTGGATCGATGCGCACGTTCCAGAGGTGGTCGTCGTTCTGGCAATGCAGTTCGATATGTGGGCCGACACTGCGGGCAATCAGATCATGCTGCCGTCGACCAACGCGGCCACCGCCGTTGGCTCGGGCTGCAAGGTCTGCTGGCGGGAGAACGCCAGCAGCCGGTGAACCAGCGAGGCGGCCCGTTGCGCCGCGTCCCTGGCGTTGTCCGGCAGCGGGGGCAAGGCATTGTGACGTTGCTGATCAGGCGCTGGCTCGCCAGTTCCAGTGCGCCCAGTATGCCGCCGAGCAGGTTGTTGAAATCATGGGCCACACCGCCAGTGAGCTGGCCCACGGCTTCCATCTTCTGCGCTTGGCGCAACGCGTGTTCGGCGTGTGCCAGGCGCCGTTGCTCCTCGATCCGCTCGCTGATGTCGTAGGCGAACAGATAAGCGCCAAGCGTCTGGTCATTGCTGTCACGCAAGGGGGCAAAGCGCATTTCATAATGACGCCGTGCATCGCCTTCGCCGAACGCGTCGATTTCGATGAAGGTCTCCCCGGCCAGCGCCCTGTTCCACAACGCCAATGAGCGTTGGCAACCGTCTGTGGCGGCTGCGAACTCTGCTTCAAGCGATGCACCGACTTCGGGCTGGAAACCGAAGATTCGCTGGAACTCGCCGCGGGTGGCGGCGTTGATGGCCAGCCAGCGCATCTGCCGGTCCACCACCTGCACGCAGGCGACACTGGCATCGATCAGATCGGCGAAAACCTTGCGCTCGGCCAGCGCCTGTCCAATGCGTTGTTCCAGTTGCGCATTGAGCGCCTGCAAGGCCGTCACGTCGCGAAAGATAACCGCCACCTGATGGCGCTCGGCGGGCTCGACCCGAATTGCCGCCAGCCCCAGGCAGCGGTCGGTGGCATACAGTTCGTGCTCGAAGTAGATCGGCTCGCCGGTGCGCGCCACATGACCGAAACGTTCCAGCCAGATCTCGGCCTCATCGGGAATGACTTGGCGCAGGGTTCGCCCGACCACATCGGGCAGGCCGGCATGGCGACAATAGGCGGGATTGGCCATCAGGTGCAGGTAGTCGACCCAGTCGCCATTCGCGTCGGCAATGAACTCGATGATGCAGAAACCTTCCTCCATGGTTTCGAAGAGGAACCGATAACGTTCGGCTTCCTGCACGCGCTCGCGCAGTTGCCCAAGCTCCTCGGCCATGCGCAGGTTGTGCTGGCGTTCGATGCGCAGCGCCTGTCGAAGGTCGTGCAGCTCGTCAGGGCTCTCGCTGCGTGGGCTCACGGTCATCGACGGGACTCCTTGTCATTGATAGCAACTGCTCCACCTGTTCGACCAGCGCCTCGAGCGCAAAGGGTTTGGTCAGCACGCAGGTCGCGCGTGGCATGGGACGTTCGTGCAACACGGCCTTGGCATCGTAACCGGTGATGAACAGCACCGGTACATCAGGCAGGCGCAGGCGAAACGCTTCGGCAACCTGTCGCCCATCAAGCCCACCGGGCAGGCCGATATCGGTGATCAACAGCTCAGGCTGGCCTGGCGCCTCCAAGGCTGCGGGGCCGCTTGCGTAGCTTTCGACGCTGTGGCCGAGCTCTTCGAGCACTTCGGTAATTATCGCGCGCAGCGGCACATGGTCCTCTACCAGGGTGATGCGCCGCCCAGGGGCGTGACTACGGGCAGCAGGCTTGATCGCCGGCAGGGCGTGGTGTTCGCTCCCGGGCTGCCAGGGCAGATAAAGGCGTATGCATGTCCCTTCACCCTGCGTCGAGCAGATCTGCAGCTGGCCGCCGGACTGGCGGACGAAGCCGTAGGCCATGGACAGCCCCAGCCCTGTGTTGCGGCCCGCCGGCTTGGTGGTGAAAAACGGCTCGACCGCACGTGCCGCGACCTCGGCGGACATGCCCTGGCCATTGTCCTTGATGCTCAGGCACAGATAACGACCCGCTGGCAGATTCACCGTCTCGTCCGTGTCATCCGGACTCTGCACCTGGCGGCAATCGATATCGATGCGGCCGCCATTGGGCATGGCATCGCGGGCATTGATGCACAGGTTGAGCAGGGCACTCTCCAACTGTGGCGGGTCGACAAAGGTCACCCCTTCGTCATGCTCGAAATGGCAGCTCACCTCAATGGCCGGCCCGACACTGCGACTGATCAGGTCCTGCATGCCCTCGACCAGGGTACGGAGCCGGATCATCTGGGGCTGCAGGGTCTGTTGCCGGGAAAAAGCCAGCAGGCGCTGAACCAGCGTGGCGGCCCGCTGGGCTGAACTGCAGGCGCTGTCGAGCAAGGCTGGGATATCAGCATGGCGTGCTTGCTGCAGGCGTTGGCGCATCAGCTCCTGGGCGCCGAGCATCCCCGCCAGCAGGTTGTTGAAGTCATGGGCGATGCCGCCGGTAAGCTGACCGACTGCCTCCATCTTCTGCGCCTGGCGCAAGGCCTTTTCAGCCTCGAGCAGTTTTTGCTGTTCGTTGACCCGACGCGTGATGTCGTAGACGAACAGGTAAGCGCCGACTATTGCCCCGGCGGCATTGCGCAGGGGGGTGAAATGCGACTCGAAGTGGCGAAGGCGGTCGTTTTTACCGTAAGCAATTACTTCGGTAAAGGTTTCACCGGACAATGCCCTGCGCCATAGCGCCATGGAACCTTCAAGCTCGACGGGGAAACCTTTCAGGCACTCGATCAGGCTGTCACCTGCCTGGAGCCTGTGGTTGAACAGATACTCGAAATCCTTGACCGCGCGTTTGTTTACCGCAAGGAATGTCATCAAGGTGTCCACCACCTGAACCCGCGCGACGCTGTTCTCCACCAGTTCGGCGAGCAAGCCGCGCTCTGCCAGGGCAGCGGCCACCCGTTGTTCGAGTTGCTCGTTGAGTTGTTGCAGGGCAGCTTCGGCGCGGTATCGCTCGGTGACATCCTTGAACAGTACCGCCACCTGCCGTCGCTCGACCGGCTCGATGCGGAAGGTGGTTACCGACAGCACACGCCCTGTCGCCACCAGCTTCTGTTCGAACTGCAAGGGTTTCCCGGTGCGCAGTACCTCGCCATAGCGGGCGATCCAGTCATCGGCCTCATCCGGCACCATTTCCCGCAGTTTCTGCCCCGTCACGTCGGCAATGCCTGCGTGGCGGGCATAGGCCGCGTTCGCCAGCACATGCACGTAATCGCTGAGCGGGCCGTGGGGGCCATCGAAGAACTCGATGACACAGAAGCCCTCGTCCATCGTATCGAAGAGAAAGCGGAACAGGCCCTGATCGGCCTGTTGATGGTGGGCCCATTGTGCTTCCAGCTGGGCATTGCGCTGGCGAAGGTCTTCGACCTGTCGACGAAGGGACTGCAGTTCGCGCGAGGACATGCGGGCTTCCAGTGAAGTGGCAGGGCACTGTAGCTGTTTTGCGTTACACCGTGCCAGGTGCCTGGCTGGCGCTACTGAGCAATTGGTCGACCCGGGCGATCAGCAACGCCAGCTCAAAGGGCTTGTGCAGCAGGGCCGTCAGGTTGGATGTCGTCAGCCGGTCACTGTCCAGGTCACCATCGTAGCCGGTGATGAAGAGCACGGGGGCGTGCTCGTTGCTTGCGCGATAAGCGTTGGCAACCTGGTAGCCATCGACGCTACCGGGTAGTCCGATATCGACAATCAGCAATGCTGGGCGGGTAGCCTGCCCCAGCGCCTGCATGGCGGCATTGCCTTCGTCGAAGACTTGTAGCCGATGCCCTCGCTCTTCCAATACCTCGCGGATCACCATGCGCAGGGTTGGCTGGTCTTCGACCAACAGAATGTCGAGGCCAACGTTGCGTGGTGGCTGTATTGCGGTACGAGGGTCGAAGGACGCGAGCGGCACCTCGGTACGCTGTTCACGGGGCAGGTACAGGCTGACGCGCGTGCCGCCCTGGGGAGTGCTGTCAATGCTCAAGTGCCCGCCGGACTGGCGCATCAACCCGTAGGCCATGGACAAGCCCAGGCCTGTGCCCTGGCCGAGGGGCTTGGTGGTGAAGAACGGCTCGATGGCGCGGGAGGCAATGTCGTCGGACATGCCGCAGCCGGTATCTTCCACCACGATCTGAAGGTAGTCGCCAGGCGCGAGTTGCAAGCTGGCGGCCTGGGTCGGGGCGAGTGAATGATCCTGGCAACTGATACGCAGTGTGCCGCCTCTGGTCATGGCATCCCGGGCGTTGATGCATAGGTTCAGCAAGGCGTTTTCCAGTTGCGGTGGGTCCACGCGCACTGTCCATTGCCCGGCCAGCGTCGCATCGACAAAGCCGATGCTCGCGTCCAGGGTGCTGTGAATCAGGTCATGCATGCCAGCCACCAGGTGGTGCACATCCACGGTCTGTGGCGTGAGCGTCTGCTGACGGGCGAACGCCAGCAGGCGTTGGACCAGCGAGCTGGCGCGCGAGGCGTTTTGCTGGACGATGCCCAGCATGTGGCGACAGTCCTGGCCGCGTCCCTGATCCAGTCGTTTGTCGGCGAGCTCCAGGGCGCCGAGGATGCCACCCAGGAGATTATTGAAATCATGGGCAATGCCACCGGTGAGCTGACCTATAGCCTCCATTTTCTGCGATTGACGCAAGGCCTCCTCGGTCTGGCGCAGGTGCTCCTGCTCCCGCACCCGTTCAGTGATGTCGTAGGCAAACAGGTAGCCGCCCTGAATCCGCCCCTGCGCATCACGTAATGGGTTGTAGCGCATGTCGTAGTGCCGCTGCGCCTCAGGTTGGCCGAGGGTGATGGTGTGAGTGAATGGCTCGCCCGCCAGCACCCTCGGCCACACCGGCTCGAGACAGTGCAGGATGTCCGGCTTGTCGGCCAGGATCCGCGAAATGGAATCGCCCACCTTGGGCGTGAAACCGTGCAGCCGTTCGAAGGTTTCGCACGCGGTCCGGTTGATGGCGATCAGGCGCAGGCTGCAGTCGGCGGCGAATACGTTGGCCAGGCTATGGTCGACCAACTCACCAAGCAGCTTGTTGTTGACCTGTGCTTCGTCAACGCGCTGCTGGGCGCGATCGAGCATGGCATGGGTGAGACGTTCGTTGGCCGGGGCTCCGGTGAACAGCACCGCCACCCGTCGGTCGCCCGCCGGGCCGAGGGGGTAGGCGGTAATGGACAGCAAGCGATCGGTGGCGTTCAAGCGCTGCTCGAAGCAGGCTGGGCTGCCAGTGCGCACCACCTCGGCGAAGCGAGGCACCCAGGCATCGGCTTCGGCCGGGATGAGTTCACGCACCGTCTGCCCCATCTGCTTGGCATGCGCGGTGTGCTGGATGCAGGCATCGTTGCTGAGGATGTAGCGATAGTCGCTCAGCGGTCCTTCGGGCCCGTCCAGCAGCTCCAGCACGCAGAAGCCCTCGGCCATATGGCTGCGCAGCAATGCGAAGCAGGTGCGTTCGAGCTCATGCTGGGCAAGTTGAGCCTCGAGCTCGGCGATGCGCGCGTTCAACTGTGCGCAGGAGGGGGCAGGGGCATTGAGCATGGGCAGGTACCGGGCAGCGGATCGCGAAACTATAGCCGCGTCGGCCTGTACCTGCCACGGCGTCAGAACGAACGCACGATCCGCCCCAAGGTTTCCATGGCCTGCTCCGCGCCATCGCCCCAGGGGCTGCCATAGTTCAGGCGGATGCAGTTGCCGAAGCGCCGGGTCGGCGAAAAGATCGGCCCCGGTGCGATGCTGATACCCTGGGCCAGCGCCATGTGGAACAGCTTCAGCGCGTCCATCTGTTCGGGCAGTTCCAGCCACAGGAAGTAGCCGCCGGAAGGCTGGCTGACCCGGGTCTGCGCCGGGAAATGGCGGGCGATGGCGGCGAGCATGTTGGCCTGCTGGCCCTCCAGCGCGTAGCGCAGCTTGCGCAGGTGGCGATCGTAGCCACCGTGCTGCAGGTAGTCGGCGATCGCCGCCTGGGCCGGCATCGAGGCGCACAGCGAGGTCATCAGCTTGAGCCGCTCGATCTTCTGCGCAAAGCGCCCGGCCGCGACCCAGCCGATGCGATAGCCCGGGGCCAGGCTCTTGGCGAACGAGCCGCAATGCATCACCAGCCCTTCGGTGTCGAAGGCCTTGGCCGGCTTCGGCGCCTGCTGCGAGTAGTACAGCTCGGCGTAGACGTCGTCCTCGATCAGCGGCACCTGGTGGCGGCGCAGCAGCTCGACCAGTTCCTGCTTCTTGGCCTCCGGCATGCTCGCGCCCACCGGGTTCTGGAAGTTGGTCATGCACCACACGGCCTTGACCGGGTGCTTGTCCAGGGTCTGGGCCAGCACGCCGAGGTCCATGCCCTCGCGCGGGTGCAACGGGATTTCCACCGCCTTGAGCTTGAGGCGCTCGAGCACCTGCAGGCAGGCATAGAAGGCCGGTGCCTCGATGGCCACCAGGTCACCGGGCTGGGTCACGGCCTGCAGGCACAGGTTCAAGGCCTCCAGCGCGCCGTTGGTGATCAGCAGCTCTTCCATCGGCAGCATCAGCCCGCCGACCATGTAGCGCAGGGCGATCTGCCGACGCAGTTGCGGGTTGCCCGGCGACAGGTCGGTGACCACCATGCGTGGGTCCATGGCCCGGCTGGCGCTGGCCAGCGAACGGGACAGGCGCTGCAGCGGGAACAGGCTCGGGCTGGGGAAGGCCGAGCCGAACGGCACGGTGTGCGGGTCCTTGATCGAGTCGAGGATCGAGAACACCAGGCCGCTCACATCCACATCGGTGGACTCGCTGGCCGGCGCCTGGGGTTGCGGCTCGCAGAACGGCCGCGGCGCGTGGGCGTTGACGAAGTAGCCAGAGCGCGGCCGCGCGCGGATCAAGCCGCGGCGTTCCAGCAGGTAGTAGGCCTGGAACACGGTGGACGGGCTGACCCCGTGGGTCTGGCTGGCGTAGCGCACCGAGGGCACCCGCTGGCCGGGGCCGAGCACCCCGGAGCGGATCAGTTCGGCAATGTCGTCGGCGAATCGTTCGTAGCGTTTCATTGTGTTTTTGGCAGGCAAGGTGAGTGTCAGTGTAAGGGATCAGCGATTCATCGGCGCGACGAAACGGCTGTGCGCAGTGCTGCGGATCCCCGGCTGGTCGCTGTCCTGGATCTCGAAGGTCAGTTCCTGGGAGCTGCTGGTCGGGCGATCGGCAAGCATCGCCACCGACACCGGCAGTTCGCTCATCTCGCCGGAGGCCAGGGTGAATTCGGTGCGGCCGTGCAGCTCGAAGCCGTCGGCGTCAACCAGGCGCAGACGATAGTGCTGGGGTTCCTGGGTCTTGTTGATGATCTTGAGCAGGTAGATGTTCTCGATCTGGCCCAAGGCGTTCTCGCGGAACAGGCCACGGTCCTTGATCACGTCCATCGATACCATCGGGCGCATCTGCAGGGCGACCACCAGGGCGCCGATCATCACCGTCAGCGCGGCGGCGTAGCCGAGCAGGCGAGGGCGCAGCCAGTGGGTCTTGCCGCCTTGCAGGTTGTGTTCGGACTTGTAGCCGATCAGGCCGCGCGCATAGCCCATCTTGTCCATCACCCCGTCGCAGGCGTCGATGCAGGCGGCGCAGCCGATGCAGGCCATTTGCAGGCCTTCGCGGATATCGATGCCGGTGGGGCACACCTGCACGCACAGGGTGCAGTCGATGCAGTCGCCCAGGCCCTGGCTGCGCGCGTCGCTGCCTTTCTTGCGCGGGCCACGGGCTTCACCGCGGCTGGGGTCGTAGGCCACCGCCAGGGTGTCCTTGTCGAACATCACGCTCTGGAACCGTGCATAGGGGCACATGTGCATGCACACCGCTTCGCGCAGCCAGCCGGCATTGAGATAGGTGGCGGCGGTGAAGAACAGCACCCAGAACAAGGCTACCCCACCCAGCTCGAAGGTGAACAGTTCGGTAGCCAGCGGGCGGATCGGCGTGAAGTAGCCGACGAAGGTCAGCCCGGTGAGCACGCCGATGGCCAGCCACAGGCCATGCTTGAGGCCGCGACGGGCGATCTTCTCCGCGCCCCACGGCGCGGCGGCCAGCTTGATGCGCTGGTTGCGGTCGCCCTCGGCGATCTTCTCGCACCACATGAACAGCCAGGTCCAGGTGCTTTGCGGGCAGCTGTAGCCGCACCACACGCGCCCGGCGAACACGGTGATGGCGAACAGGCCGAAGGCGCAGATGATCAGCAGCGCCGACAGCAGGATGAAGTCCTGCGGCCAGAAGGTCGCGCCGAAGATATGGAACTTGCTGTCGGCCAGGTCCCAGAGCACGGCCTGGCGGTCGCCCCATTGCAACCAGGCGGTACCGAAGAACAGCACGAACAGCAACCCGGCGAAGGCGATCCGCAGGTTGCGGTAGAAGCCGGTGAAACTGCGTGTATGAATGCCACCGGCCACCTGGCTTTTGCTCTTGTGGGTGGTGGGGGCAATCTCGATGACTCGGAAGGGGATTCTGTCGCTCATGGTTCGTCGCTCATCAGGCCTCGATCAGGCCAGGGCACTATGGCCCTCGATCTGTTTTCAGCACAGGCCCAGGTATTGAGATAAAAACCATATCAGATGAGAGGTGAGTTTCTTGAAGCCTTGTATTTCGGTGCTTGGCGTACTGGATTGCAGATGCCTGCGGCTATCCACCGCACCTATGCTTAGTGGTATTGGCCGCTTTGCGCCCCATCGCCGGGCTGGCTGAAAGAGAATCGCCGGATCGTATCGCGCTTCGACAGGCTCGCGAAAAGCCATGCCGCCACGAGGTCACCACCCAGAACGCAAGCGCCCCCGCTCCCTTAAAGCTGCATGACGGCGAGCGCCCTGCGCAGAGGCTCGTCGGATATCTGGATAGGGCCGTGAAATGGCACGTCCATGTCCAATACGAGGTACACGGAAGCCGAAATAAGCAATGAAGAAATGATGAACATCGCTATTACCATCGAATTATGGGGCGCGCGGTATCCAAAACTGGCGAAAATGAGCGTCAACCAAGCAGCAAGCATCCCGACAAGCGGGCCGGGAATTGCCCCCTCTGACTGCTCGACGATCCTCCAGCGTTGCTCGATGAGCGAATGATATTGCTGACGAATATCCTGCAGCATCGTTTCATGGTAACGGTCCGGCGGCTTAATAACGGCCAAAGATTTTCCTATGTCATCCAGGTATTTAGCTGCTTCGCTGTTACGATGTTGCAGCGCCTCGTCCCCCCGGTACGGCGTCGCGATAGCGTGCTCAAGATAGATGATCAGTCGGTTGCGAGTCTCCTGGGCCGAATCGCCATAGCCCCGCAGTGTCCGATCAAAAATGATCATGCTGGTTGCATACCCATGGAAGTTTGCATCAATGGACTCGAAGGTATTTTTGGCAGAATTGATCATCAAGCCAAAGACCAGTGATGTCATCACCACAAAAATGTTAGCTACCAGGCGAATTACTGTATTTGTGTCTTCATCCCTGTGGTGGGATGCTAGCTTTGGGTACCACAGCATCATGAGCAGCGAGGCGGCAACCAAGCACCCAAAAATGGCCAGTGCGATCCAGAGAGCGTTCATGCATCAGGGACCTGATCAATCTGAGTCAAGCCTTAAAAGATAGACCGTGACCGACCGCTATGATTGGAAAGCTGCTGGCCGTGGATGGCCGCTTCCGACCCAGGCAGCCATTCTGCATCGGCAGTAATCGGCCAGCAGGCCCGCCAGGTTGCGGGGCCACGCTGAACGGTTGAGCCGGGAACTATTGCGTTGCGGCACGCCCAAGTACAGGAAGGTGAGGAATGGTCTGTCCGAGGGCAATGGCACTGGCTTCAAGCTTCACACGCTCTGCTTCCAGAAAAACATACGTGGCTTGCAAGGTGGTTATTTTCGTCTGAATTTCGGCCATCTTGCTGGCGACCAAGGCCGCGCCTTGCGCGCAATTGATCGTATTACCCCGCCTGGCAGCAAGAATGTCGCCAATCTCGGCGAGTGAAAAGCCCACGCCCTGGGCACTCTGAATGAAGGCCAGATCAACAACGGTCTGATCGCCGTAGCTGCGATAGTTGTTGGCCTGTCGATGGGCCACGATAAGCCCGAGTTGTTCGTAATAGCGCAATGCATGGCGGCCAATGCCACTGCGGCGCTCCAACTCTCCAATGTTCACAGTAAAAATTCCTTGACTGTAGAGCAGGCTCTACACCTTAGCCTGGGCCCATCATCCAAACAAGGATTCAGGCATGAGCGTGGAATGTTTCGTCACAGGCGGCAGTGGGTTTGTAGGTCAACATTTACTGGCTCGTCTTACCGCGACAGGGCACAAGACCTGGGTGCTTATGCGCACCCCTGCAAACATCGAGCGCCTCAGGGAGCAGGTAGGCCGACTGGGCGGTAACCCTGCCTGTATCCATGCCGTTGAGGGCGATATCAGCAGAGAGGGGCTTGGACTCAGCGAGGCAGACGAGCAGCGCGTGTCTTCGGCCTCTGTGGTCTTCCACCTCGCGGCGCAATTTTCCTGGGGGCTGACAATGGAGCGCGCCCGCGAAGTCAATGTGCAAGGGGCGCTGAGAGTCGCCAGGCTTGCGGCGAGCCAGCGCATCCGCTTGCTGATGGTGGGTGGCTTCATGCTGCAAAACCTTGGCCACCTTGCCAGTATCGGGGTTGACAATGAGTGCCCTGATAACACGAACTGGCCCGTGGTCTACGGCCGTGCAGGTGGCTACGAAGGCAGCAAGCTCGAGTCCCATTTTGCGGTCATCCGTTACATGCAGGAAGCGGGCGCGGATTACACAATCGTTCATCCTGCTACGGTGTGTGGCCACAGCGAGAGTGGGCACATTCTGGAAGGACAACCTTTGGCCGAACTCATTCGAAACCTGGCACAAGGCCGGTTCAAAGCTGTTCCCGGTTCCACCAGGCACTGGTTGCCATTGGTCAGCGTCGATTACCTGGTGACAATGATGACTTGCGCGGCGTTCGACCCCTCGATGGCCAACCAGCAGGTCCTGGCACTCTATGAGCACACACCGAACTTGCAGGGGCTGCTAGGGCAGATAGCGAAAACGCTGAAGATCAAGGCACCCCGCCGCCATGTAGCGATAGGGTTGCTGAGATGGCTTTTGACAATTCCCGGACTGGCGGCCCGATTCGCGATCAGCGCCGAGTCATTGAATTTTATTCAGACGCAACGCTTTGATATGAGCCATAGCAGGCAATTGGAACTGAAGTATCGGTTGACACATCCCGACATGGCGCGAGCTTTGGAAAAGACAGTGCGCTACGTCAAAGATTACTTGCCCCATTGAAGCAACCACCTCAGACAAGGTATGGCATGTATAAGATGGGAGGCTGGACCGTTGGACTTTGACGAGAAAATATTCATGTCATGCGCGCTTCGTGACGTTCCATGATCTGAATGCCCTGTTCAGTCAGCGCTTGGCGTACCGCCACTTGATAGCTTTCTATTGCTTCACGCAACCAGATTTCAAACTTCTGACTTGCGGGAGAACTTGGTCTTTTGGGTTTGAAGAGGGTGTAGTTCTGAGCGCTGACCAGGCCAAGTGGGTAGGGCACGATAAGCTCGCCTGCGCGGATGGCAGGCATGGCCAGGAAGCTGTCGCCGATCGTCAGGCCACCCCCGGATGCCGCGACAGACAGGCACAGGGTGGTTTCGTTGAACGTTGTCTGCCGGCGCCGTGGGCCGCCGGGGTCGAGCCCGGTCAGGGCGCACCACTCGTCCCAGATGTCGTAATTTGCATCGATCAGGTACGGCGCATTGCAAGGCTTGCGGTCTTCGCACAAGTACGTCTGGGCGAAATCGCGGGTGCAGACCAGCAGGTCGATCCAGCGGCATAGCTCAGAGGCTTCCAGTCCGCCGCCGACCTTGGCGCCGTGCATGCCATAAAAGATACGGAAATCGAAGTCTTCGTCGAGACGGAAGGTCGCGTTCTTCTCCGCAGTGATTTCCACGGAGATGCCGGGGTTGGCGACCAGGAATTTTCCCACCTGGCCGGCCAGCCAGCTCGAGGCGAAATCGCGGCATACCAGCACCCGGAGCTGTTCGCCCTGGCGTGCACGGCGGCTTATGGTATCGGTGGTGAGCTGAATCAGCTCGAAAGCTTGCTGCAGGGCAATGAACAACTCGCGCCCGGCCGCTGTCAGGCGGATGATATTGCCTGTGCGCAGTAGCAGCGGGCAGCCCATGTCGCTCTCCAGCTGAGTGACCTGCTTGGACACAGCGGGGCGCGTGACATTCAGCTCCTGTGCGGCGCAGGAGATGCTGTTTAGCCGGGCAACGGCCTCGAAGGCACGGAGCGCGGTAAGGGACTGGTGCTTTCTCAAAAGGGGAGGCTCCGTAACCTGAGGTGACTCAGGCAGAAATCTTGTCACTTGTCTGTATGGGAGCCCGACCCTAGCCTGAATGTCAATCTCAACGCGCAAATCCGAGGCTTCATCATGCTTCTTCCGATCCGCTTTTCTTCTATTGGTCCCGCTGGCTGGCAGCGGTTGCCGAACCAAGCCCTTGAACATGCCGAACTGATCGAAGGCCGGCCGATGGGCCTTGATCATGCCTACTTCAGCCGCAGCGAGCCGCTGGTGAAATCAGGTATCTGGCGTTGCGAACCGTATACCGAACACTACGAAAGCTATCCGGCCGACGAATTCATGGTGGTGCTGGAGGGCGAGGTCACGCTTGAGGGAGAGGGCTTCTGCGAAACCTATGCTCCAGGCGATTGCTTCCTGGTACCCAAAGGCTTTCGTGGTATCTGGCGTCAGCCAGTGCCGATGCGCAAGTTCTACGTGATCGTCGGCTAGCCCGCCCAGGCAAACCGCCACGTCTTTAACTCGACCCAAACCCTGGACGTTGCGCGGGCATTCCCGCGCACTGCGGGTGGGCCTGTCTCCAGCTTCACGACGGTGGAAACTTGTACCATGTCGACTTCTGAGCAAACCTCGTTTTCCAGCGCGCATGACGAAGGGCGCTATGACTACATCATCGTCGGCGCCGGTGCCGCCGGGTGTGTACTGGCTAACCGCCTTGGCGAAAACCCGGGCGTGCAGATACTGGTGATCGAAGCCGGTGGCAGCGACAACTCAGTCATCGTGTCGATGCCGGCGGCGTTGTCGATCCCGATGAACACCAAACGCTTCAATTGGGGCATGAAAACCGAGCCGGAGCCCGGCTTGGATGGCCGGCAGGTGAACCTGCCGCGTGGCAAGGGCCTAGGCGGCTCCTCGTCGATCAACGGCATGTGCTGGGTTCGAGGCAACCCCATGGACTATGAACTATGGGAAGCGTTGGGGGCCGAGGGCTGGCGCTGGTCGAACGTGCTTCCGTATTTCCAGCGCCTGGAAAATGTCGAAGGCGGTGGGCTGTTGCGCGGCACTCAGGGCCCAATGCGAATTACCCGGGGGCTTCAGACCAATCCGCTGTATCAGGCCTTCGTCAGAGCGGGCAACGAAGCGGGCTACGCCGTGACCGACAACATGAACAGCCGCCAGCATGAAGGCTTCGGACCGATGGAGATGAACGTCGGTGACGGGCGTCGGATGAGCGCTGCGGTTGCCTACCTGCGGCCGGCCATCGCCCGCGGCAATGTGCGCGTGATCAAAGGCGGCCTGGTGGACCGGGTGATGTTCATGGGCCAGCGAGCCACCGGGGTGGTGTTTTCGGTGGGCGGCAAGCTCGCCAGGGCCATGGCCTCGCGAGAGGTGATTTTGTCGGCGGGTGCCATTATGTCCCCGGTGATCCTCAAACGCTCAGGCATCGGCCCGGCGCAAGAGCTGGCGCAGCATGGCATCCCCGTGATCCACGACGCCCCCGAAGTAGGCGAGAACCTGATGGACCACATGGAACTCTACCTGCAAATGGAGTGCACCCAGCCGGTCAGTCTGTTCCCCACCCAGAGCCTGCTAGGCAAGGCGAAGATCGGCATCGAGTGGCTCGCCACCCGGCGCGGGCTTGGGGCCACCAACCATTTCGAGAGCGGCGGGCATATTCGCAGCCGGGCGGGCATCGTTTATCCGGACATCCAGTTTCACTTCCTCCCGCTGGCCATCTCCTATGATGGGCAGACGCTCGCCAAAGGACATGGGTTCCAGGTGCACGTGGGCACCAAACGCTCGAAAAGCCGGGGTTGGGTCAGGCTGCGCGACACCCTCCCACAGAGCCTGCCGCGGGTACGCTTCAATTACATGACTCACCCCGACGATTGGGCGGAATTCAGGGCCTGCGTGCGCCTGACCCGGGAGATTTTCGCCCAGCCGGCCTTTGCGCCCTATCGGGGCCGGGAATTGGCGCCGGGCGCGGCCGTGCAGGATGATGCCGCTATCGATGCATTTCTCAAGCAAAAGCTTGAAAGCGCCTACCACCCTTGCGGGACCTGTCGCATGGGCAGCGACGATGCTGCGGTGACCTTCCCGGATGGCAGGGTCCGCGGTGTCGACGGGCTGCGCGTGGTAGACGCCTCCCTTATGCCGGCGGCCACCGCAGGCGACTTGCAGGCCCCCACCCTGGTGCTGGCCGAACGGTTGTCCGACCTGATCCGCGGCCGTCAGCTGCCCGAAGCGCAAGGGGCCGCATTGCTGGCCGACCCGCAATGGGCCACCCGGCAGCGTGGCCGGGAGATCTCCCGCGATTACGCCCGCGAACGCGATCGGCTGGCCGCCGCACTGCTGGCCAATGCCAAGGGGCAACCGCTGGCGATGGTCGCCGGTTGAGCCAAGGTGTGAATCCCAGTATTGCCATCGACCCATGAGGGATACCACCGAGCGATCGATAAACGCACTATCAAAGATGCACGCATGATCAATCTCAACCAGGAAAACAAGAACATGAGAATGACATCCAATGGGCAAAGTGCCTCGGTGAGGCCTGCGGTTGCGCAGGCCCGAACCGACGGTGCGGAACGGCGCTCCGTAGATTTCGTACCGGTGTCTGAGCGTCACGGCAGCGTGCGACACCTAGGGGCAGTCTGGATCGTTGCCAACATCAACCTGACCGCAATGGCGACCGGCGTTACCACGCTGGCGCTGGGAGGGCCATTATTCTGGACGTTGGTCGCGACTGTGTGCGGCTCACTGTTCGGCACGCTGTTCATGGCGCTACATTCCTCGCAGGGACCGCAATTAGGACTTCCGCAGTTGGTTCAATCCCGCGCGCAGTTCGGCTTCTTCGGCGCCGCGATCACCGTCTGGGTCTTCGCCCTCGTCAACTACTTCAACTACAACGTCGCCGATGCCATCCTGGCGGGGTCAAGCCTGCATTTTCTGCTGGGAATTCCAACCGCCTGGGGGTTCCCGATCGCGGTACTGTTCGCGGGCACGCTAGCGTTGTATGGCTACCGCTGGATCCACCGGGTCAACCGCTTCCTGGTCGTGCCGCTCGGATTGACCATCGTGGTACTGACCTTCGCCGCGGTGGCCCGAAGCGCGATTCCCGCGGGGGCGTTCGAGCCAGGCCCCATCGAATGGCATGCCTTCGCCACCACTTTTGTCATCGTGGCGGGCTTCCAGCTTGGCTGGGCGCCTTATGTGTCGGATTACTCCCGTTACCTGGCCCCCAGCATTTCCACGCGCTCCTCGTTCCTGTGGACCTACCTGCCGTCGGCGATATCGGCGCTGTGGGTGATCGGCCTGGGCTCGCTGCTCGCGGCGGCCACGCCCGGCGCCACGGTGATCATGGCGATCGCGAATGGTGGCGACAGCTTGTTCGCGGGGGGCGGGCGGCTTGCGGTCGCGCTGCTATTCGTTGGCCTGCTGGTGGTGATGGCGCTCAATGCCTATGGCGGCAGCCTGACCCTGATCTCGATCGTCGACTGCTTCCGCCGAGTGCGGCCGTCGCTGGCAATGCGAGCTGTCACGATTGTTGCGATGACGCTGTCGGTGTGGGGAATAGCGGCAATGGTCGGCGAGGATCGGTTCAACGTGTTTTACGGAAATGTCCTTGTATTCCTTGCCTACCTATTTACTCCCTGGACGGCTATCAATCTGGTGGACTTCTACCTGGTACGCAAAGGCTGCTACTCGATCCGCGAACTGTTTAATCCCGCGGGTATCTACGGGCGATGGGGGTGGCAAGGAAATGTCGCATATATCGGCGCGCTGGCGGTGATGGTGCCGTTCTTTGTCACTGCGCCTTACACCGGATGGGTCGCCCGGCAAATGGGTGAAATCGACCTCTCGATGTTCGTGGGCCTGGTGGCTGCCAGCGCACTTTATCTTCTTACTTCTCGAACCCTTGATCTGGGCAACGAACGTCGCCTGGTGGACAAGGAACAACAAGTCAGCGAGCGATGAATATGAAAACAACCGGCTGGATTTGGGACGAACGCTTTACCACGCACGATACCCGGGCCTGGAGCCTGCCTTGGCAGGAGCCGATCGACCACCCGGAGAAGGGCGATACAAAACGCCGCTTCGCAAGCTTGGTCAAACGCAGCGGCCTTGAGAAAAACCTTGTTGCGTTGCCCTTCAGCCCGGCCTCGGAGGCCGACCTGCTGCGGGTGCATACGCCGGCCTATGTTGATCGAATTCTCAACCCGGTCGGCCCTGCGTGGAGCGATGCGGGCGATGGCGAAACACCTGTGGGACCTAATTCGGCAGACGTCGCTAGGCTCGCGGCAGGGGCAGTTATCGCGGCGTTCAAGGCGGTCGTGGCGGGCACAGTGAGCAACGCCTACGCACTCATCCGGCCACCAGGGCATCACGCGCTTGCGGGCCAGGGCATGGGTTACTGCATCTTCCACAACACGGCGGTCGGCATTCGCCATCTTCAGCACACGGGCGAAGTGGAGCGGGTTGCGGTTATCGACTGGGATGTTCATCACGGCAATGGTACCGAGACCCTGTTCTACGACGACCCGTCGGTAATGACGATCTCCCTGCATCAGGACAATCTGTACCCCATCGGGCGTGGGAAGGTCGATGACATCGGCACCGGCGCAGGCCTGGGCGCTAACCTGAATATTCCGCTTCCAGCAGGGTCCGGGCGAGGTGCCTACGTGGGGGCGTTCGAGCGTGTGGTTCTCCCGGCAATCCGCCGCTTCCGGCCGGACCTCATTGTGATCGCGAGCGGCTTCGACTCGGCGGCGATGGATCCCTTCGGGCGTCAGCTGTTGCACTCCGAAGCCTATCGGGAACTGACCGCACTGGTGATGGGCCTGGCCGATGAGGTGTGTAGATCGCGGGTTGTGGCCGTGCACGAGGGTGGCTATGACCCGTTGATGGGACCGTTCTGCGGTCTAGCCGTCGTCGAAACCCTTGCCGGGCTTCGCACGGCCGTCGAGGACCCTTGGATCGGTACGGTCGTGAATCTGCCGGAGCAAGCCTTATTACCCCATCATGACGCGGCGATATGTGCGTGCGAGCCACTTCTGGCAGGTGTTCCGGTTGGCCGTGAGCTTCCCCGATGACACTGGGAGTCGGCGCTTGAAGTAGGTTCAACGAATGAGCCATTGCCCCTGCACGGCATCATGCAGGGGTGTTTCTCCATGGCGAGGTTCACCGCCCAGCGGCGATGTTGGCTCGAGTAATGGCTAAAATGCGTTTGAACGCCGTGCTGAATGCGCAGGCGCGAATCGCCGAGATCTCGCGCACCGTGTTTTCGCAACCCTGCACCAGGATGATCGTTGGCTGTGCCTGGAAGAAGCCAGCGGGGGGCGCCCAAGAAGGTAAGACACCCACTATGGGGTGACCGAGGGCTTCGGTAATACCCCAGCAGCTTTCGCTAATCTTTGCGGCCGCTGAAAGCGCGAGTGCGCTTGCAGTTGACCGAACTAGCCATTGCCGTACAATCGCGCCCCCAAAAATCAGCAGGCATGGCGAGAGGGAGCTTCAATGCAACGGGTGATGATCGTTGGCCAGCCTGGGTCTGGGAAAAGTACCTTGGCGCGCAAGCTTGGCGAGCAGACAGGCTTGCCGGTCGTGCATATCGACACGATTCACTGGCAGCCAGGGTGGGTTGAGCGAAGCCCTGACGAGAAGACGCGTCTTTGCCGTGAGGTCGAGGCCCGTGAGCGCTGGATCTTCGAAGGCGGGCATTCGACCACCTGGAGCAACCGTCTGGCCCGCGCAGATATGTTGATATGGATCGATCGGTCGGCGGCGCTTCGCTTCTGGCGCGTGTTCTGCAGAACGACGCTCAACCGCGGTCGTTCACGGCCTGACTTGCCGGACGACTGCCCGGAACTGCTGGCCAACCTGCCGGAGTTCTTCAGGTTCATGTGGCGGACGAAAAAGTCGGCCAGGGAGAAGATGAAGCAACTCGTGACAAGGGCACCGTCGGGTTGTCGCGTGGTCTGCCTGCGGTCCAATCGAGATACCGAAGTTTTTCTCGCGAGCCTGGGAACATTGCCTGATCAGGTGGCGCGAGGTCATTAGAGGTCCGTTCTCGTTTGCTTGGCGGCAGATGCCTTTGAGGCGTATTACAACGTTTTAACCTGCCCAAGGATGGCCCATGCAAGGCGCTGACCAGCAAAATCACGATCTACAACCCTGAATGGCCGCAGCGGTACGAGGTGGGCAAAGTGGTTTTGCGGCCGTTGACTCTGGATTGAAACCGATTTGCTTTCAGCGCCGCGCGGAAAGTTGTTGCGGCGCCAGGAACGCGTCGTGGAAGTAATTGTGGAACGCGTGCATCGCCGGGCTGAATTCCCGCTCGCGATGCCAGGCCAGGCCGACGCTCATGGGGGTGACCTTGTCGGTGATGGTCACGGTTTCGATGCGTTTACCCTCCAGCGACCACGGACGGTGTACCAGGTCGGAGAGGATCGCCACACCGCTGCCGTTGGCCACCATGCTGCGCACCGCTTCCACGGAGCTGGTGCGGATTCGCACGTTGGGCTGCTGTCGGGCATGTTCCCAGTAGCGCATGGCGCTTTGTTCGGCTTCGTCGACGGTAAGCAGGATGAAGGGCTCCTGTGTGACGTCGGCAAGGCTCACGGCCGAGTGTTCGCACAGCGGGTGATGGCTGGGCAGCCACAGCCGGCGCTCGGAATTGAACAGGGTTTTCGAGACGATGTCCGGGTGGGTCAGGTTCGAGGTCAGCACCACCGCCATGTCGAATTCGCCTTCCAGCAGGCCTTGCTCGATGGCCTGGCGCTCCCGTTCGTGCACTTCGATGGCCACGTCCGGGTGCCAGTGTTCCAGGCGTTGCAGATGGTGCGGCAGGAAGTAGCCGATCACCGTGTAACTGGCCGCTACCCGCAACAGGCCGGTGGCGCGAACGTCCGGCAGTGGGCTGTTAAGGGCATCGTCGACGCTGCGCAAGATCACGTAGGCCCGATTGAGAAAGTGCCGTCCGGCATCGGTCAGGCTCATGCCCTGGGCCGAGCGCTGGAACAGTAGCGTGCCGAGCATGCCCTCCAGCTCCTTGATCGCTGTGGTCACCGCCGACTGGGAAATATTCAAATGAATCGCAGCCTGGGAGATTTGCCCGATCTCGGCCGTGGCGACGAAATAGCGAACCTGGCGCAGGGTCAGTGACATGAACACTCCGCTTGATGAGGTATCTGATTTTCAGAAGATATCCCCTCTGATAATTGATCTTCCCAAGGGGGTGGCTGGAATTTAACGTGCTCTGCATGAAGTCACAAGCGTCAGGAGCAAGTGTCATGCAGGCAGTAGATTTCAATTCGGACATGGGCGAAGGCTTCGGTCCGTGGACTATCGGCGACGGCGTCGACAACGAACTGATGGGCTTCATCAGCTCGGCCAACATCGCCACCGGTTTCCATGCCGGCGATCCCGGCACCATGCGTCGCACTGTCGAGCAGGCCAAGCGCCTGGGCGTGGCCGTCGGTGCCCATCCGGGCTTTCGCGACCTGGTCGGTTTCGGCCGCCGTCACATCAATGCACCGGCCCAGGAGCTGGTGGACGACATGCTCTATCAGCTGGGCGCCCTGCGTGAACTCGCCCGGGTTCAAGGCGTAGCCCTGCAACACATCAAACCCCACGGCGCGCTGTACATGCACCTGGCCCGGGACGAGGAAGCGGCGCGTTTGCTGGTGGAAAACCTGCAGCGCCTGGAGCCCGAGCTGCTGCTGTATTGCATGCCCGACTCGGCGATCTGGCGTATCGCCACGGAGCTGGGCCAACCGGTGATCCGCGAGTTCTACGCCGACCGCGAATACGACCTCAGCGGCTCCATCGTCTTCACCCGCAACGTGCGTGCCTACGACCCCGCGCAAGTAGCTGCGCGGGTACTGCGTGCCTGTCAGGAAGGCGTGGTGCGCACGGTGGAGGGTGAAGACCTGGCGATCGAATTCGACTCCATTTGCTTGCACAGCGATACACCCGGTGCCCTGGCACTGGTCGAGGCTACCCGTAATGCGCTCGATGGCGCGGGGATCCAGGTGCGCGCACCGCGATAACGCACCCGAAGACACCTGGCACACAGACGCCAGGGCTTACTCGACACACAGATTTTTTGCCTGCCTTTCTACAACTATTCCAAGAGGAACAGACATGGCGCAGCACACAGTCATCACCCCGTTGCCGGGGACTTTCTACCGCAAGGCCACCCCGGAATCGCCGAACTACGTCGAGGCCGGTGCCAACGTCAGCGCCGATACGGTGATTGGCCTGATCGAGGTCATGAAGCAGTTTTCCGAACTGACCGCGGGTACGGCAGGGCGTCTGGACGCGTTTCTGGTCGAAGACGGTGATCCGGTGGAGCCGGGTCAGGTCATCGCCACACTCGAAGACGCGTGAGGGCACGACCATGACTCAAGGCATTCGTAAATTGCTGATCGCCAACCGCGGCGAGATTGCCGTGCGGATCATCCGCGCCGCGCAAGCGCTGGGTATTCCCACTGTGGCAGCCTGCAGCGAAGCAGACGTCGACTCCCAGGCCGCACGCATGGCCGACGAAGTGCACATCCTCGGCCCGGCCCGCGCCGACAAGAGCTACCTCAATGTCGAAGCGCTGCTCGGTGCCCTGAAGGCCACCGGGGCCAACGCGGTGCACCCAGGCTACGGCTTTCTCTCGGAGAACGCCGAATTTGCCGAAGCGGTGCAAGCCGCCGGGGCGATTTTCGTCGGCCCAAGCCCCGAGACCATCCGGCGCATGGGCGACAAGGCCGAAGCCCGGCGCACTGCGCAAGCCGCGGGTGTACCGGTGGTGCCCGGCTCCACGGATGAGCTGTTCGATGTGGAGTCGGCGCGCAAAGCCGCCGAATCCGTCGGCTTCCCGCTGCTGATCAAGGCCTCGGCCGGTGGCGGCGGGCGTGGGATTCGCCTGGCGGAAAACCCGCAGCAACTGAGCGAAGAATTCCCCCGTTCCCAGCGCGAAGCCCAGGCCGCCTTCGGCAACGGCGCGGTGTATCTGGAGCGCTTCATCGGCAAGGCCCGGCACATCGAAGTGCAGGTGCTGGGCGACGGCAAGCATGCGGTGCACTTGTTCGAACGCGAGTGTTCGCTGCAACGCCGTCGGCAGAAGATCTTCGAAGAAGCGCCGTCGCCGGTCCTCGACGCGCAGCAGCGCGAGGCCCTCTGCGCGAGTGCCGTGCGCCTGACCGAGGCCCTGGGCTATCAGGGCGCGGGCACCCTTGAGTATCTGTACGACGACGCCACCGGAGAGTTTTTCTTCATCGAGATGAACACGCGGATCCAGGTGGAGCACCCGGTCAGCGAGCTAATCACCGGCATTGATCTGGTTCAGGCCATGTTGCGCATCGCCGGCGGCGAACCGCTGGGCCTCAAGCAAAGCGATATCCGGCTCAACGGCGCGGCCCTGCAAATGCGCCTGAACGCCGAAGACCCGGCGCGGGATTTCTTCCCAAGCCCGGGTCTTGTGCAAGCGCTGAACTGGCCGGAAGGCGAGGGCGTGCGCGTAGACAGCCATCTGTATGAAGGCTACCGAGTACCGCCATACTATGACTCGCTGCTGGCCAAGCTGATCGTCCATGGCAGCGATCGCGACGAGGCCCTGGCCCGCGCGCGACTGGCCGTGGAGCAGACCACGCTCACGGGCATGGCCAGCACCTTGTCTCTGCATGGCGAGTTGCTGGAGCAACCCTGGCTGCACACTGCCGATTTCCACACCGGCACTTTGGAAACCTGGCTGGCCGAGCGCCGCAGCGGAGGTGCAGCATGAGCAGTCCGATTCGCTACAGCTTTGGCGCCGACGAGCATCTGTTTGCCGAAGTCAGCGACAGCATGTCCCTTGAAGCCTTCTTCAAGGGCATGGCCGTCACCCGTGCGGTGGAGCGCTTGGCCCTCGATGGCGTGCTCGACGTGTGCCTGGCCAACGCCTCGTTCCAGATCCGTTTCGACCCGGACCGCATCGCCCCGGCCGATCTGCTCGAAGCGGTGAAGGGCGCCGAAGCCGAGGCCGTGGCCGAGCGCACCCTGCATACCCGGATCATCGAAATCCCGGTGCTCTACAACGATCCGTGGACCCACGAAACCCTGATGCGCTTTCGCGACCGCCACCAGGACCCGAACGCCACGGATCTGGAGTACGCCGCGCGCATCAACGGCCTGGCCGACGTCGAGGCGTTCATCGCCGCCCACAGTGGCGCGCCGTGGTTCGTTTCGATGGTGGGCTTCGTGGCGGGCCTGCCGTTCATGTTCCAGATGGTCGAGCGCGAATGCCAGTTGCAGGTACCCAAGTACCTGCGACCGCGTACCGACACGCCGAAATTGACCCTGGGCCATGGCGGCTGCTTCGGTTGCATCTACTCGGTGCGTGGCGCCGGTGGCTACCAGATGTTCGGCGTCACTCCGGCACCGATCTACGACCCGCAGCAGAACCTGGGGTACCTGAAGGAACACATGGTGTTCTTCCGTCCCGGCGACATCGTGCAGTTCAAGTCGATGGACCGTGCTGCCTATGACCACGCCGTGGCCGAGGTCGAAGCCGGGCGCTTCGACCTGCGCATCCGTCCAGTGGAGTTCTCGCTCGATGCGTTCCTCGCCGACCCGATCGGCTATCCCAAGTCGCTGCAGGAGGTGCTGGCATGATCAAGGTACTCAAACCCGGTCTGGCCACCTCAGTGCAGGACCTCGGCCGCGAGGGCTACTACCATCTGGGTATCCCGCCTTCCGGGGCACTGGACCAGTACGCCCTGAGCGCGGCCAACCAGTTGGTGGGCAACCCGGCCAATTCGGCGGCGCTGGAGTGCACCTTGCTGGGGCCGGAGCTGGAGTTTCAGCATGACGCCCTGGTGGCGGTATGTGGTGCGCAGATGACGCCGAAAGTCGATGGCGTGGACATGCACTTGGACACCGCCTTCGAAGTGAAGGCCGGACAAGTGCTGCGTTTCGATTTTCCCAAGGCTGGCGCGCGGGCTTATCTGGCGGTGGCCGGCGGTATCGATGTACCGGTGGTGCTCGGCAGTCGTTCCACCTACGCGCTGGGGGCGCTGGGTGGCTTTCAGGGGCGCAGGCTGGTGATTGGCGATGAACTGCCGATAGGCGCCGCCAGCGGCAAGGGGCGTGTCGGGGCGAGTCTGCCCATGGCGTTGCGACAGTCGCTGGGAGGGGAGATCACCCTGCGGGTGGTGCCGGGTCTGTACTACGATCGCTTGACCCTGGCGGCGGCGGACAGCTTTTTCGCCGAAGCCTGGACCGTCGGCTCGGAGGCAGATCGCATCGGCTATCGCTTCAAGGGTGGCAGCCCGCTGAGCTTCCAGCCTCGCGAGCAGCCGTTCGGCGCCGGCTCCGATCCTTCGAACATCGTCGACAGCTGCTACCCGATCGGCTCTATCCAGGTGCCGGCAGGGCTCGAGCCCATCATTCTGCACCGCGATGCAGTGTCCGGTGGCGGCTACGCGATGATCGGCACGGTGATCAGCGCCGACCTCGATCTGGTCGGCCAGATGCAACCCAACCAGAAGGCCCGCTTCGTCGCGGTGACGCTGGAAGAGGCGCTGCAAGCCCGACGTTCCTACAAGAAAAAACTCAGCTGTTTGAGCAAGCTGTTCCCTTGCTGATCTGCCGCCGCACTGCGCGGGTAAAGCCAAAAAGGCAAGCCAACGCCGCCCCTCGGTACGGGGCGGCTGCCTGAGCTTGAGCCGCTGACGTAAAGAACTAGCGACTGGCAGTCGACCTTTCTAACCAGTCAGCACGAGTCATCTCCCATACTTCGACCTCCATCCGTCCAGATACGAAATCTCCTGCCCGCACGTCTACCAAGCGCATACCCTCATGTTTCGAGACCCTGCGAGATGCGTCGTTGGCAACCGCTTTGGGAACCTGCATGACCGGACGCGACAGTGTCTCGAACCAATAGGCATTGATGATCTGGCATGCCTCGCGCATGTAACCCTTTCCCCACCACTGTGGGGCGAGCCAGAAGCCTCTGTTGTTTCCAGGCTGATCATACAAACTGATGCTACCCAGGGTGCAGCTGGCATCGTCGCGCATGCGGATCATCCAGTGCCATTCACGACCTGCTGCCATGGCGGGCAGGGCGATATCTCGGACATAGACCAGCGCCCCGTCTTCTGGATACGGCCATGGGACACGACTGTCCAGGTAGCGAACTACCTCCCAGCAGGGGAACAGCTCCTGGATGATGGGCGAATCCTCTAACTGGAGGGGGGTGAGAACCAGCCGATCAGTGATAAGCGTCGCAAGACTGTCCATGACATTCGTTCCCGGGCATCCCTGTGAGACGTTGATTATCTGGACCGGGCTGGTTTGTGTCGACTGCTTCTGGCCGTGATCTGCTCTCCGCCAGGGGCAGCTATGGGGCGAGAGTAGTTAGCCGCGTCTGGCTGCTTTCGATCCATTGCCGACCTTCACATGTGGATTACCTCCGGGGAACCAGTCAGTGGTGTCTACCAAGCGAAGGACAATTCAAAGCATTATCATCTCGACCCAGCGGCGCCAACCGACCCGGCGCTCGTAGCCGTAACAGCGGCGATTCCTCCCTGATTCCGGTGCCACCCTACACTGATTGAGGTCTTCACCACACATACTGCAATCGCAACGTCCAGGTGTTCACATCCGGTGAACCTGTGCGCTCGGAAACGGTATCGGAATAAGCAATCAGCCCCCCGAACTGCGGCGATAGCATGAAGCCCAGGCTGGCACCCAGCAACGTGTTCTCTTGCTGATTGTCCTGGTTGACGCCGTTGATCCTGGTTTCTCCGCCTTTGTTGTAGGTGGCATCGAGGGAAGCCCAAAGTGCACGGTTGAAGCTGTAGCTGTAGTGGCCTTCGACGGCATACAGCGGCTTCTGCTCAAGCGTGTTGTCGCCCAGGTAATCATCATTGTCGCCATACAGGGATACGTAGGTGTTGACCTCGAGCCAGGTCGGCCCGATAGGTGTACCAAACGCCAGCTCCGGTTTGAACACCCAGCGGTTAGCGCCGATGTTGATGATGCGCTTCTTGTCGTAATCGCCGGTGGGCGCCGTTACCCACAAGGCCCCGGTCAGGAATGTCTCGGGCTGCCAGGTGGCGAATTCTTCCTGGGTCAGCGCCGGCCCGCCGAACAGGTTGTGCACGAAAACCAGCTGCACATCACCCATGCCGCCGTTGTGCTTGGTACCGTCGAAAAACCGCGCATCGTCGAATGACGCGCTCACGTCAGCATAGGGCTGGATTACCTGTATCGCAGAGTTGCGCCCGTCGATACCGAAGGATCGCGCGTAGCGCAGAATGTACAGGTCGGCGTTCAGTGACAGCCCATCGATCGGCAACGAGGTGTCGATGGGCGTGTTGGTGTCGATGAGGTTGTAGTAGCCGAAAATCATGTTCAGGTCGGTTGGCAGGTTTTGCCAGTCGCGAGCGTTGTCTGCCTGAACGGTCACGGCGCAAAGGGAAGTGGCAACGCCGATACCCAACAGCGTTGTGCCGGTACACCACGAGCGTCGAAGCATGCAGGATCCTCACTGTTCATCCATGGAGTGGCCCCGGCCACCTTGCCGGGGCTTGCGGCAGGGTCAAGGCGTCACGATGTCGAACATGGTCGGGAAGGTGTCGAGCAGCCCCAGCAGCTCGTTAACCTTGGCGACATCGCCCTCCACCTTGGCCTTGCCTGCGGCGACTTCCTTGTCCAGGTCGACGCCGCCCATCATCAGCCCCGCAAAGCCCAGCTTGTCGACCGTCAACGTGGCGTCGGCCTTGTCCAGTACCTTGCCTTCGGTGTAGATGATCACACCGTTGCGAAGCTCCACAGCGTAGTTGCCGCCATCAGGTTGTTTCCAGTTCAGCAGCACATGCTTGCCGATGGCTTTAGGACCATTGATCCGCACACCCAGGTAATCGAGCAGCAGGTCGGGGCTCATCGCTGCAACCATGTCCGGACTCGAGGTGCTGATGCCCGGCACCTTCGGTACGCCGTTACGCAGTTCGAATGCGCCCATCAGGTATTCGTTGCGCCAGGTCGGGTTTTCCGTCTGGTAGCCCAGTTGCTCGAAGGCATCGGCTTGCAGATTGCGCGCCTGCTGATTGGACGGGTCGGCGAACACCACATGCTTGAGCACCTCAGCGGCCCAACGGTAGTCGCCCTTGTCGATCGAGGCCTTGGCCTTGGTCATGACCGCTTCGGCACCGCCCATGAATTCAACGTACTTCTGGCCCGCCTCGGTGGGCGGCAGCGGGTGCAGGTTGGCCGGGTTGCTGTCGTACCAGCCCAGGTAGCGCTGGTAAATGGCCTTGGCATCATGATTTACCGAACCGTAGTAACCGCGGTTGTGCCATTTTTTGCCGGTGCTGTCGGGCAACTGCAATTGTTCGGCGATCTCGACCATGGTGTAACCCTTGTTCGCCAGGTTCAGCGACTGGTCATGGATGTATTTGAACATGTCCCGCTGGTCGGCGATGAAATCGACGATGCGTTGCTGGCCCCACATCGGCCAGTGGTGCTGGGCGATAACCACTTCGACCTCGCTGCCATGGGCGTTGATAGCCTGGTTCAGGGTCTTCCACCAATTGGCCGCGTTGCGCACCTGGGCGCCGCGCAGGGTGTAGAGGTTGTGCAGGGTGTGGGTAGCATCCTCGGCGGTGTTGAGCAGCTTGAATTGCGGGAACCAGATGAGCATTTCCGACGGCGCTTCGGTGCCTGGCGCCATCTGGAATTCCATCTCGACGCCGTCGATGTTGCGCTTCTCACCGGTCTTGGTGATGGTGTCGGTCGGCGCAATCAGGGTGAAGGTACCGAACGAGGTGGTCTTGCCCAGCCCGGCGTCCAACTGCCCACGGGCACTGCGCGGCAACAACGCGCCATACTGGTAGAGCGTACGTCGGCTCATCGCATTGCCGGCCAGCACGTTCTCGCTCACGGCTTCTTCGAGGAAGCCTTCCGGGGCAATGATCTTGACCTTGCCGGCCTTCACATCCTCTTCGTTGGTCACGCCTTTTACGCCGCCGTAGTGGTCGGCATGGCTGTGGGTGTAGATCACCGCCACCACCGGCTTTTTCGGGCGGTTCTTGTAGTAGAGGTCCAGGCCAGCCTTGGCGACTTCGGTGGTGACCAGCGGGTCGATGATGATCAGGCCATTGTCGGTTTCGATGATGGTCATGTTCGACAGGTCGAAACCGCGGATCTGGTAGACCCTGTCGGTGACCTTGAACAGGCCGTTGTTCAGGTTGAGTTCAGCGATGCGCCAAAGGCTCGGGTTGACCGTATCGGGCGCCTCGCCCTTGATGAAATCATAACTGGTCAGGTCCCAGGACGTTTCTCCCTTGGCGTCCCGAATGGTCATCGGCACCAGGGTTTCGATAAAGCCCTTCTTGGCGTCTTCGAAGTCCTGCTTGTCGGCAAAGGGCAGCTCTTTGAGCACCGCCGCATTGGCCTGACGTGTCTGCTCACTGGCGTCCTTCGGCTCTACCTGGGCCACGGCCCAGACGCTGTTCAGGCTAATTGCCGCAGCCAGTACATGTTTGCAAAATTTCATCGAGCGTCCCCGTCCATGTTTCGATTCAGCCAATGGCCTGTTCGTGCAACAAAAAAATCCCTGCGGGTGGCCGCCGTTCAGCTACACGCGATTGGCTAATGAGCATAGACACAAACTGAAAAACCGCTTGAACGGTCGCGGTTTAACTGCCCGGTACATAACCACGAGCGCTAGCACAATAAGGAACCTCTGCTAACTTTGAGTCGACCTATTAATCGATTCGAATCGGTTGCAGATGCCGATCGCCAAGTCAGGGAAGATTACACATGCGTAGAAGTTTACTTTTACGATCATTGGTAGTGGCCGTTCTGTGTTCGCCCCCGTCAGGCGCGTTTGCAGACAATGCCGAAACAGCCAACAAAAGTAACAACCCGCTCAACCTTGCCCCGGGCTTGAACTTCCAGGATTACTACACGCCGTCGCTGTATGACACCAACGCGCACACCAACGACCTGCTGCTGCGCGGCACGCTGCCGATCGCCCCGGGCGACTTTATCGGTGTCCCGCAACTGCTGCGCGCCACGGTGCCCATCAGTACCCGCCCGGACCCGCACGGCGGCTACAGCACGGGCCTGGGCGACCTGAACCTGTTCGATATCTTCCTGCTCAAGACCGAGGGCGTTCAGCTCGGCATCGGCCCGCAAATCACCGCCCCCACGGCCGAGCATGATGAGTTGGGGACTGGCAAATGGCAGGGGGGGCTTGCCGCCGTGGCCATCGATGCCTCCCCACGCGGCCTGCTGGGTGCTCTGGTGCAGTACCAGTCATCCTTTGCCGGTGACGATGACCGGCCCCATGTCGAGACCGCGACCTTTCAACCTTTCATCATTCACAACTTACCCAAGGGCTGGTACCTGCGCTCCACCGGCACCTGGACCTTTGACCTGAAGAACGACACCCATTACATCCCCCTAGGCCTGGGTATCGGCAAGGCAAGCAAGGTGGGCGGCAACATCTACAACTGGTTCGTCGAACCGCAGTGGACGGTGGACCACAAGGGCGCGGGCGTGCCGCAGTTCACGTTGTTCGCGGGTTTGAACATCACGTTGGGGAAGTAACGGACAAGGAGAGGACCGCATGAGAAAAGGTGCATTGAGTGCCCACCTGGCGCTGGCAACCAGCGCGCTGCTGATCACTGCCGCAGTGCAGGCGAGCGAGCAGCCGGCCGTGCAGGTAACCGGCCCTGCGGCGGATGTGAAAGTGACCGAGGCCTATGTGCGCATGCAGGCAAGGGATGCGTACTTCTGGGGCTGGACGATGGCCAACATCTACAACCGCAGGCAGAAGTTCAAGGACCTGCCCGAAGCCGGACTGATGGGTGGCATCGTGCCGGTGGCGCCGATCAACCACCTGTCGATGCTCACCGACTACATCTCGCCGGGCGAACGCCTGGTCGCATGCCCCAACCAGGACGTGGTCTACGGCGCTGGCAGCATTGCCCTGGACATCGAGCCGGTGGTGCTGCAAGTACCGGATTTCAAGGATCGCTTCTGGGTATACCAGGTGGTGGACCTGCGCTCGGACAGCTTCGCCGAATTGGGCAAGATGTATGGCAGCAAACCCGGGTTCTACCTGCTGGTCGGGCCTGAATGGAACGGTAAAGTGCCTGAAGGTATTACCCAGGTATTCCGCGCCAAGACCAATACCGGCTTTGTCATCCCCAGGGTTTTCCAGGATGACACCGACCAGGACCGCGAAGCGATTCAGCCATTCCTGTCGGGTATTGATATGTACCCACTTTCGCAATTCGATGGCAAAGCCAAACAGCGTGACTGGCGCAGGTCACCCAAATTCCCTGCGCAAGCGGCGGGTGATGAAGAAACCCGCTGGGTGTTCCCGGAAAAGTTCTTTGATGAACTGCCGGCCATTCTCGCAGATGCCAAACCCTTGCCAGGTGAAGAGGCCCACTACGCCCAATTGGCAAACTTGGCACAGATTGCCCAGCGCGACCCTCAGCTGAAGCAGGCGATGATTGACGAAGCACAAAAAACCGATGAGGAAGTGGTCAAGCCGCTGTTGCAGTTCCGCAACTACGGCCAGCAACTGCCCCATCACTGGAGCACGATCACCAACGGCGCAGCGTTCGGTACCGATTACTTCCTGCGCACGGCGGTCGCCCGTTCGAACATCTTCGTCAACAAACAGATCGAGACCAAGTATTTCTACCAGGACCTGGATCAAAGCGGCCAACGCCTCAACGGTGCCCAACGTTACAGCGTGACGTTCGCCAAGGATGCCTTGCCACCGGTTAAGGGGTTCTGGTCACTCACGCTCTATAACCAACAGCACTTCTTTGCCGAAAACGACTTGGGCCGGTACTCCCTGGGTACCAAGAACAAAGCGTTGAAACACAATGCTGACGGCTCGCTGACGCTGTATGTGCAGAGCGAATCGCCGGGTGCCGACAAGGAAAGCAACTGGCTGCCCGCGCCGAAGGGCGCCGATTTCTCGCTGTACGTTCGAGCCTACTGGCCTGAAGCCTCTGCAATGAACGGCCAGTGGACCCCGCCGGCGGTGGTCAAGGCCAACTGACAGCCGCATCAGACACCCTTTCAAACTGCGCCACACAAGGACATCCCATGAGCAGCTTGCGCAACACCCTGACCGCCCTGGCCGTAGCGGTCTCGCTGGGCAGCGTCGCCAATGCCGCCACGCGTTACGAAGAGCTGGCCAATCAGCCTTTTGAAAATGGCTTTCCGACTGAAGCCACCGCCCGCAGCCTGATCGACGAACTGGTCTTTCAGCGTGCAGTGCAGTCATACCTGTGGTCCCTGCCAGCCATCAACATCTGGGCGATGAAGGAAGCGTCAGAGAAACAATTTGGTGCTGGCTACAACATCCTGCCGACCTGGAAGAAGCGCATCAATGCCAAGACACTGGTGACCACGCCGAACTCCGACCTGGTCTATGCCATGAGCTATCTGGACCTGGCGAAGTACGGTCCGTTGGTGGTCGAGGCACCGCCCGGGGTGCAGGGCATGTTCGATGATTTCTTCCAGCGGCCGATTGTGGGGCCGACCATCGATGGCAAGACCTGGCGCGGTGACGTCGGCCTGGCCGGGCCCGACAAGGGCAAGGGCGGTACCTATGTGCTGCTGCCGCCAGGTTATGACGGCCCTGAGCCTACCGAGGGCTTCGTCTACCGCTCGCGCACCAACAATGTGTTCCTGTTCTGGCGCACCTTCTTCAAGGACCCGAAGGACCTGAGCGTGCCGGTGGCCGAAGTGGAGCGCACGAAGATCTATCCGTTAGGCAAGAAGGGTTCGGCGCTGCCCATGCAGTTCCCCGATGCTACCGGTGCGCCGATCAACATGCTGTTCCCCGAGGACGGCCGCTACTTCGAACTGCTCTCGCGCTTCATTGAAGCCGAAGCGGTCGACCCGGCAGACATGGACATGCGCGGCTTCCTGCATACCATCGGCATCGAAAAGGGCAAGCCCTTCGCCCCGGATGCCGAGCGGCGCAAACTGCTGGATGAGGCGGCACGCACCGCGTTCAAGATGAGCAAGGTGGTCACCAGCCATCTCTTGATGAAAGAGCCAGGGGGGCTGTACTACACGGATCGCCAGTATGTGAACACGTTCGCTGGGGAAAACACTGAGTTCCAGTCCAGCGGCACGTTCACCAATCTTGAGCAGCGAGTGGCGTTCTTCACCTCTGCCTACTCGGACAGCCCGGGCATGGTAATGAACATGGTCGGTGCCGGCGCCAAGTACCCGGCGACTACCCGCGATGCCGACGGCAAGTTCCTCGACGGCGCCCATACCTACAAAATCAACCTTCCGGCAAATGTGCCGGCGGCGTTGTTCTGGTCGGTGACTGCCTATGACAACCTCACAGCCTCGGGCCTGGACAACGGCCAGCCGTTCCCGTCGCTTAACCAGATGGACAAGCCCGCGCAGAACAGCGACGGCTCGACCGACATCTACTTCGGCCCTGATTCACCCGGTACAGGGAAAAACTGGATTCGCACCGTACCAGGCAAAGGCTTCCTGGTGATCGTGCGGCTGTACGGTCCGAAACAGGCGTTTTTCGACCAGAGCTGGAAACCCAGTGATTTGATCAAGCAATAGTGTGAAACTTGCGTTGCCCCGTTACCAAGTGGGGCAATGCGAATATGTGAGTGACAGAGCCTCTTACTATCTTAGTGAGCCTCAATCCGTACGGTCCGCTGCACCCTGATGAACGGCAGCTTTGGGTCGGAAGCGGCCAGTCACGAAATGCCGCTAACGACTCATAATTGGCCTCCAGCGCACTGTCAGAAAACGGGCAAAAGCGGAAATTCGGAGCGCCTGGTCCAGGTGCGGCCTTGCACCTGTTTTCAGCCTCTCACCGACGCATGCTCGACCATCAATTCGGTTATCCACTCGATAAACAAACACCCGCACCTTGGCGCTGACATGGCGATTCGGCGGGAAGGCCAGGTACATCGGCATCGGCGACATGTGCCAGTCTTCGAACAGTGGCAGCAGTTCGCCGCTGATCAGGTGGGGTTTGGCCATGTACTGCGGCAGCCAGAGCATCCCGAGGCCAGCCAGGCCGGCGGCAAGGTACGCATTGCCGTCATCGACCGTCAGTTGCGGGCGCGCCTGGACCTCCAAGCGTTCATCACCACGGTGCATCGCGTAGGGCAAAGTTTTGCCTGTACGAAGCCAGAGAAAGCCGACGGTTTTGTGCTGGCCTTCCTCCAGCTCAAGGGGGGGCACCGGCGTCCCGAAGCGCTGCAGATAGCTGGGTGTGGCATAGATGCCGAGTTTCAGATCGCCCACATGCCTTGCCACCAAGGACTGGTCGGTGATCTCGCCGCCACGCACCACGCAGTCAATGTTTTCACCAATGATGTCGACGATGCGATCGCTCACGCCCACCGTCAGCTGGATTTCCGGATAACGTGCAAAGAACCCCGGCAAGGCAGGTATGAGCAGCATTCGCGCCAGCGGGCTGGGTACATCCACCCGCAGCCGGCCGCGCGGCGCCATCGACGCGCTGGACAAGCTGGTCTCGGCGTCGTCCATGTCTGCCAGTAACCGGACGACACGTTCGTAGTAGGCCGCGCCGTCGGCGGTGACATTGACCTTGCGCGTGGTACGGTTGAACAGGCGCACGCGCAACCTTGCTTCCAGCTGCTGAATGAGCTGCGTCACGGTGGTCTTGCTCATGTGCAGGGTGGCGGCCGCCTTGGTGAAACTGCCGGTTTCCACCACCCGGGCAAACGCCTGCATTGCATCGAATCGGTCCATTGCACGCCTCGTTCGCGCCAGGATTGTTTGGAGTATACAAACAGTCCTGGCCAGCGCTGCCCGTTTATCCAGGCAGGTGGCCTTTTTTATAGTGTCCTCACCGTAAACAGCGGGCCGCGATGGCCCAGAACGAGGTAGGCCATGTCCAGCAAACGTGAAGTCGTTTTCCCGCCAGATCGCCATGCTTTGTACGAGTTGCACCGCTACTCGCCGGCGATTCGCTCCAATGGTTTTCTGTTCGTATCCGGTCAGGTCGGCAGCCGCAAGGATGGTTCGGCCGAGCCCGACCTCGCGGCGCAGGTTCGCTTGGCCTTTGCCAATCTAAACGCGATCCTGGCCGAGGCCGGCGGTAGTTTCGAGGATGTGGTTGATACGACCATCTTCATGGTCGACCCCGACTCGACATTCGAAACCATCTGGGAGGTGGCAGCCGAGTATTGGGGCGAGGCGCCTTATCCCACGGTGACCGCTATCGGCGTGACCTGGCTGTCCGGCTTCGATTTCGAGATCAAGGTGATCGCGAAACTGCCGCAATAGTAATGGGGTAGGGGGGCGCGTTCATAACGCGTCCTACAGGCATGAATAAGATTTTCCCTATTTCGAGTAGTCCGTTTCCGAAGCATGCTTTGGCCACTGTTGCGCCCTCGAAGTGGCGGCTAGTCTCGCTGGGTCGTTGCCAAATCAACGGCCGGGCCTGCAAGCCCGTCTGAACATCGAGCTGTACTCACCCTCGAGTCGCTGGCGTTTTCCAGTGGTTGTGCTCAATGGTGGCTACGTGTGGTTGGCCCTCGGGCCGGCCGGGTTATCGCTCGATGTTCCCCGGACTTGCAGACCCGCACGTAGCCGCCACCCATCCTCCTGCAGGTGAATGGGTGTCTGGTTGATCATTCATGAACGTCGAGTATGAAGTCATGTTGAAGATCGTCCCGGATCCACCACCGTCCTCCGAATCCCCCCACCTCCTTGAAGACACCCTGGTCCAGGCCACCGAGTACGTTATGTGCGCGCTGGCCGTCGCCCATCAATCGTTCAATCACCTGCCGAAATCACCGGCCACCCTGGTGATGCTGACGATGATGCACGAGCTTGACGCCACCCGCACATTGCTGGAGTCGGCACTTGCCCAGCTCCACATGAGTACGCGACCGCCGTCATACACTTTGCACTGAAAGAGGCGCCACGGACTGGTGAGAGTGGGCGCCCGGATCGGTGAAACTGCTGATGCGATTCCCGTCATCACCTGGATTTGCCTCATCGCGGGGCAAGCCCGCTCCCACGCATTTGATGCATAACCGGTCGGCACGCGACCGGGTCTTCGAGCCCGCTACATCAAAGACACCCGAGGATTTCGCAAATGGACAACGAAACCCCAGCAGACCACGGCCAGCTTGGCTGGACCGTCGGCACCTGCACCTGCCTGGAAGGCGCCACCAAAGGTAAGCGGCTGTTCCGCGTAGAGCCTGGCAACTGTGCGAACCACGCCATGGAGCAGGCCTCCGTGCTGCTCGACAGCGCCCGCCGGGCGTCTTTCATCGGCGTGATGGACAACGAACCGGTGCTGGTCTGGGCATCGCACTACCTGAGCGATATGGCCAAGGCATTGATGGATGATGCGCATATGGGGATGGTGAAGAAGGTGTGAAACAGACAGGGGCGGCGCGCGCAGGGCCGCCCCGTCTTTGCCCGTCAGAAACGGCCCCTGAGTAAAAGGGGGCGGATTGTTCCTCGCAAGAGTTTGGACTAGGCATCAGTCCATATCCGAGAACCGCCGCCGCGTCAGGAACAGCACCACGCCTAGCGGCACAGCCAGTAGCGCCAGCAACTCCAGGTCAAAACCCAGCACCTGCTGCAGGTCGACTATGAAGATGCCGACCAATCCCGCGGTCAACAGCGCCACGCCCAGCCACTTGCGTAAGGGGTATGGTGTCAGACACTGAATGAGGAGTGCGCCCAGTACCAGAAGGATGACAGCTTGCATGAAGTAAAATATGTGCCGCTCCTCAGACCTTGATGACCAACGTCACGCCAGAACGCTGCGGGCCAATCCCGCCATGAACCTCTCTCGATGCACTTTCCATAAGGGTAGTTTGCGAGATATTGAAGACGATCCCTTCATCGGTTCTGTACTGCGTGGTCCTCTCGAATTTCATGCGTGTGGCCATTCGTGCAAAAGAGTGGATGTTCTAACTAATAGGCTGGTGAAGGAAGGCATATTTCGAAACAGTCAGCAAGTTTTGAATGATTACCCAGGCCATAAAGAAAAACGCTAAATAGGTGAAGCCAACAGCCATTTTTCTGAATTTTGGCGTTTGCCACTCGCCGAGGTTGTGGAAGGCCCAGAACTGGTCTTGCAGTAACCCGCCAGGACTGCGAGTGGGCTCCACTTGCCAAGCTTCATCTTTTGCCTGTGCCGGAACGTCTAGGTTGTCCACATAATTTGAAAGGTGCTCCATGCCCTTTCCGTGCTCGGCAAAGCTTCTCCAAGAACTGTGGTCTTTTACCAGTTGAGGGCACCTAAAGTTGAAAATCAGGTTTGATAGTACAAAAAAGAAGGCGCTTAGATAAAAGCAGAAAAATGAAAAGGGAAGCTCCATTTTAATCGGGATCGCTTGTCCTGCGATTTGAAAATTTAGGTCTGAAGGGACTTCGCTAAGTGCCTTTACCAGTATAGGGACGATGAACAGCCATATATAAATTGACTTGACTATTTGAGTGTTGTGGATGTGACTTATTTGACTCCACTTTTTGTCTAGCAGTTTCAAGGTGACTCCGGTCCTATCTGGTTTGTATGGTTTGGTTGGCGTTTTTGGTACTGGTGTAGGGATCAGCTAATGAAAATTATTCTCGATACGAGCTCCGCGCTGTTCTTCGCCTGCAACTTCTTCATCAACCGCGCCCGATGCACTTCCACCGTCCGATGCGATATCCCCAGCTGCCGCGCCACTTCCTTGCAGGTCAGCCCGTTCACGATATGCGACGAAATCTGCCGTTCACGCGGCGTCAGTTGCACCGCGGGTGCCGGCTGCCGGTCGAGCCGTTCGAAATGCCAGATCATCAGCTTGAACGGATCCTCTGCCGTTAGCGTAAAGCCCTGGGCCCGGGCCCAGAACACCTCGCCGTTGCGGTGCTGCATGAAACGCTCGTCCGAATAGAAGGCGCCCAGACCGTTGCGCAGCCAGTGCTCGCTGCGCTCGCCAATGCTCTGGTAGTCGGCGTGGGAAGGGTAGAGCAGCAGGGTCAGGTGCCCGCGCAGCTCCTCGCGGGTGTAGCCGAACAGCCGGGCAAAGGCCTCGTTGCAGTCGAGCATGCGCCGGTGGCCGGTGATCAGTTGCGGCGCGGGTGACACCTGGAACGCCAGGCGCTCGAGGTCCGGGGAGGCGTGGGTGGGTACGGTCATCAGGCTTCCTGCCTCGGTGCTTGGGGTCATGTCCCGTAAGCATCACTACTTACTCGTGTACGTAGTTGCCCCAACTAGCGTGGGATTCGGGTGCTGCCACATTGTATGCAATACCCGCTTCAAGGACAGAAGAAAACACCATGTTCCAAGATTCCATCGCCATCGTCGCCGCCGCGCACAGCCCTTTCGGTCGCCTGGATGGCCTGAACCTCGAGGACCTGATCGTCCAGGTCACCCGCGATGCCTTGCAGGATGCAGGTATCGACGCCGCCGAGATCGACGCGCTGTTTCTCGGCCACTTCAACTCGGGCCTGGTGGCCGACGGCTTCCCCGCCTCGCTGATGCTGCAGGCCGACCCCCAGCTGCGCTTCAAGCCCGCCACCCGCTGTGAGAACGCCTGCGCCTCGGGCTCGGCGGCGATCCAGGCCGGGATCAACGCGATCCGCAGCGGCGCCGCCGAGCTGGTGCTGGTGGTCGGCGCGGAGAAGATGACCGGCAACAGCACGGTCGAGGTCACCCGGGCGTTGGCCGGCGCCGGTTACCAGAACGCCTTGCAGGAGGCCGGCCTGAGTTTTGCCCAGCTGTTCGGCCAGGTTGCCCAGCAATACACCGAGCGTTACCACAGCCCACTGGCGTCGATGGCGGCGATCGCGGTGAAGAACCACGCCAATGCCATGGCCAACCCGCTGGCGCAGATGCACCGGGTGATGGACTTCGAGCACTGCAACCAGGTGTCGCCGAGCAACCCGCTGATCGCGGCGCCCCTGCGCCTGACCGACTGCTCGCTGATCAGCGACGGCGCGGCGGTGATCATCCTGGCTTCGCCCGCTCGCGCCCGCTCGATGCGGCGCCAGGTGGCGATCCGCTCTATGGTCCAGGTCAATGACTTCCTGCCGTTGTCGCGCCGCGACATGCTGGCCTTCGAGGGGCCGCAGCGGGCCATCCACGGGGCGCTGCGCGAGGCGGGGGTGACCCTCAACGACCTGAGTTTCGCCGAGGTGCACGACTGCTTCACCATCGCCGAACTGCTGATCTACGAAGCCATGGGCCTGGCGCCGCGTGGCGAGGGGCACCGCGCCCTGGACGACGGCATCGTGCGCCAGGGTGGGCGCTTGCCGGTTAACCTGTCCGGCGGGCTCAAGGCCAAGGGGCATCCGGTGGGGGCCACCGGGGTGTCGATGCATGCCCTGGGTTTCGCCCAGCTGACCGGCAAGCCCATCGGCCTGGGCGTGCCCAACGCCGAGTTTGGCCTGCTGTTCAACATGGGCGGCATGGCGGTAGCCAACTACGCCAGCGTGCTGCAAGCCGTCAGGGTCTGAGGCATGAACATCGCCCATTGGTTGCAGGACGCGGCCCAGCGTTGGCCTGAGCGGCCGGCGTTGTTCGAGGGGACGCGGCAGATCGCCGACTACCGGATGTTTGCCACCCAGGTGCGGACACGGGCACTGGAGCTGCGTCACGTGCACGGCATCGAACCGGGCGAGCGGGTGGCGCTGTTGATGAAGAACAGCTGCGACTACCTGCAACTGCTCTACGCGATCTGGTGGTGCGGTGCGGTGGCGGTGCCGATCAACCACAAGCTGCACACCCTGGAAGCCGCGTGGATCGCCGGCAATGCCGGGGCGCGGCTTATCTTCACCGACGAGGGCCAGCTGTTCGCCGACCTGGCATTGCCGAACGGCTGCCGCGAGCTGGTCGCGCCTGTCCAGCGCATGCCGGGGCTGTCGGCCGGCGATGAGCTGCAGGCGCCGTACCCACGCCAGGACAGCGACCTGGCCTGGCTGTTCTACACCTCCGGCACCACCGGGCGTTCCAAGGGCGTGATGCTGTCCCATGGCAACCTGGTGGCCATGTCGCTGTGCTACCCGCTGGACGTCGACCCGGTAGCCGCCGAAGACGCCATGGTCTATGCCGCGCCGATGTCCCACGGCGCGGGGCTGTACAACTTCATCCACGTGCGTTGCGGCGCCCGGCACGTGGTGCCCCTGTCCCGGGGCTTCCAGGCGACGGAGCTGTTCACTCTGGCGCGATCGCTCGGGCAGGTCAGCCTGTTCGCCGCGCCGACCATGATCAAGCGCATGGTCGAGCAGGCGCGCCAGCAGGGCTACGCCGGCGAAGGCATCAAGACCATCGTCTACGGCGGCGGCCCGATGTACCTGGCGGACCTGGTGGATGCCCTGGATACCTTCGGCCCGCGCCTGGTGCAGATCTACGGCCAGGGCGAATGCCCGATGACCATCAGCGCGTTGTCCCGCGAGGCCATCGCCGACCGTGGCAACCCGGGCTGGCCAGCCATCGCCGCTTCCGTTGGCCGGGCCCAGGCCTGCGTGGAGGTGCGCGTGGTCGATGGCGCGGGCCGGGAGACGGCGGCTGGCGAGGCAGGGGAGATCGTCGTGCGCGGCCCGGTGGTGATGCAGGGTTACTGGGAAAATCCCCAGGCCACCGCGGCGGCCCTGGTGGACGGCTGGCTGCACACTGGCGATATCGGCTTTCTCGACGGCCAGGGCTACCTGTCACTGACAGACCGCAGCAAAGACGTGATCATTTCCGGGGGCAGCAACATCTATCCCCGCGAGGTCGAGGAAGTGCTGATCCAGCACCCCGAAGTGTTCGAGGCCTGCGTGGTGGGCGAAGCCGACGCCGAGTGGGGCGAGTCGGTGGTGGCCTTCGTTGTGCCGCGCACGGCAGGCAGCCTCGATGCGCGGACCCTCAATGAGTGGTTCCTGGCGCGTATGGCCTCGTTCAAGAAACCGAAGAAGTACCTGTTCTGCGCCGAGCTGCCGAAAAACAGCTATGGCAAGATTCTCAAGACCCAGTTGCGCCAATGGCTGCAGGACCCGGACGGGTCGCTCGGCAGCGCTTGAGCCGCGACATTTCATGGAAAGCGACACGACAGGAGTTACCCGCATGGGCATGTCACCCGCCAACACCCAGCGCCAGCGGCGCCGGGCTTTCATCGGCGCCACCACCGGCCATCTGATCGAGTGGTACGACTACGGCGTCTACGGCTTCCTGGCCTTGTATATCGGCAAGGCCTTCTTTGTTTCCGACGACCCTACCAGCAGCTTGCTGGCGAGCTTCGCGGCCTTTGCCCTGAGCTTCTTCATCCGGCCCTTGGGCGGGCTGTTCTTCGGCCCGCTGGCGGACAAGATCGGCCGCCGCCGCACGCTGATCACGGTGCTGGTGATGATGGCCGGCTCCACCTTCCTGCTCGGCCTGCTGCCGACCTACGCCAGCATCGGCATCGCCGCGCCGGTGCTGCTGGTGCTGATCCGCTGTGTACAGGGCTTCTCCGCCGGGGGCGAGATTGGCACCATCACCAGCTTCATCTCCGAATACGCCGGCCCCGGCCGTCGGGGTTTCGCCACCTGCTGGCTGATGGTCACGGCGGTGCTCGGCCTGCTGCTGGGCGGTGCGGTGGCCAATGGCATGACCTGGGCCCTGGGCGCCGAGCTGATGCAGGAATGGGGCTGGCGGATCCCGTTCCTGATTGCCGGCCCTTTGGGCTTCATCTCGCTGTATATCCGCCTGAAGCTCGAGGACAGCCCGGAGTTCCTCGCCCTGGTGGAAGCCGGGCAGACCTCCAAGGCGCCGCTGCGCGAGGTGTGGCAGTGGAAGCGCTCGATTGCCCTGGTGTTTTTCATCATCACCTTGCACAGCTCGATCTTCTACCTGGTGCTGACCTTCGCCTCGACCTACATGTCCAACACGCTGAAGTTCGACAGCGGCACCACCTTGCTCTATGTGTTCGTCGCCAGCCTGTCGGCGGCGCTGGTGATGCCGTTTGGCGGCGCCTTCACCGATCGCTACGGGCGTAAACCGTTCCTGATGGTGATCGGCACGTTGGCGACCCTGGCCATGTACTGGTTCTTCAAGACCGCGCCGGGCGCCACACCGGCCACTCTGTTCTGGCCGCTGATGGCGGTGGCGATCCTTTTCGGGCTGTATGCGTCGTCGACCTACGCGCTGATGAGCGAGCTGCTGCCGACGCGCATCCGCTCCACCGGCATCGCCATGGCCTACAACATCCCGGTGGCGGTGTTCGGCGGCAGCGCGCCGTTGATCTCCACCTGGCTGATCAAGGTGACCGGGGATATCACCGCGCCGTGGTACTTCTACGTGGGCACCGGCGTGGCGTCGCTGCTGGCGCTGGTGGTGCTGCGCCAGGAGGATTTCGTGGCCTGCAACCGTGCACCGACGCAAGAACGTCCGGTGGGGACGGTGCTGGCGGATTCTCAGGCTTGATGTAACAGGGGGCTATCAGGCGCAGCGCCAATTCCGGAGCGGGGCGGCATTCTGTTACAGTCGCCGCCTCATGTAATCGGCCCGAGGATGTACAAGGATGTCGCTGCACGATTGGTTCGGATTTGTCGTTGTCTCGATGGTGGTGACTTTGTCGCCAGGCCCGGGTGTCATCATGGCGTTGTCCAACTCGCTGTCGCACGGGCCGAGGCGGGCGATGCTCGGTTCGCTGGGTAATGCGCTCGGGCTGCTGGTGGTGTCCACCGCCACCAGTGCGGGACTCGGGGTACTGCTGCAGACCTCGGCCAGTGCCTTCCTGCTGCTCAAGGTGGTGGGCGCGAGCTACCTGATCTACCTCGGCGTCAAACAGTGGAAAAGCCGCAGCAGCGCCTTCGACCAGCTCGAGCAACCGGTCAAGGCCCTGGTCAGCAACAGCCGGCTGATGCTCAACGGCGTGACGGTGGCGTTGACCAACCCGAAAGCCATCCTGTTCTTTGCCGCCTTCCTGCCGCAGTTCATGGGCACGGGCAACGGCGCCGATAGTCAGCTCGGGCTGCTGGTCGGCACCTTCGCCCTGTGCTCGATCCTGGCCCATGCTTTCTATGTCCTCTTGGCCCAGGCCTTGAAGCGCAAGCTGGCGGCACCGAACCGCGCCCGCCTGATGAATCGCCTGTTCGGCGTGTCGTTCATGACGCTGGGGGCCAGCCTGTTCACCGTTCAGGCCAAGACCGCCTGAGCGCAACGTTTTCCGATAGGTAGATTTCCATGGCACAAGCCACCGACCAGGCCTTCTACGACCGCGCCGATGCGCATGTGGAGCTGGCCAACCAGCAGATCGAAAAGCTCGAGGACCTCGGCAAGGTCAGCGCTTCGATGACCTTCGCCGCCAGCCGCTTCAATGCCTGGATGGCGGCCCGCAGTTTCAAGTCCGCGGCGGAGATGGCTGCGGCGCGCGAGGAGTTGCTGAAGTACTTCAGCGAGCAGTACCGGATGATGCTCGAAGACAACCTTGACGAGCATATCCAGCACTTCGACCGCTATGTGCTGGGCAAGGACAGCTGAGCTCGCACGCAACCAGGACATCGACGAAAAACACCCCACCGCTTCGGTGGGCTGGCATCAATGCAATGCGCCTTGTTCCTGCGCAGGCACGCCGAACGACACGTAGTAGGCCAGGCCGACAAAGATCGCCCCACCCACGGCGTTGCCCAGGAACACCGCCGCCAGGTTCTCCGCCAATTGCCCCCAGCTCAGGTAGCCGGCGAAGATCGCCGCCGGGATCAGGAACATGTTGGCCACCACATGCTGGAAGCCGATGGCGACGAAGGCCATGATCGGGAACCAGATGCCGAGGATCTTGCCGCTCATCTCGCGGCTGGCGTAGGACAGCCACACCGCCAGGCATACCAGCCAGTTGCAGCCGATACCGGAGACGAACGCGTGCAGGAAGTCGGCGCTGACCTTGCTGGTGGCACCGGCCAGGGTCTTGCCCAGATACGCGCCCTCGGTCAGCCCCAGCAGATGGCCGAAGCAGTAGGCGACGAACAGCGCACCCAGCAGGTTGGCCAGGGTCACCAGGGTCCAGTTGCGCGCCACCGCCCGCAGGCGGATACGCCTGGCGAACATCGCCAGGGGCAGGCTCATCATGTTGCCGGTGAGCAGTTCGCCACCGGCCAGGATCACCAGGATCAGGCCGATGGGAAACACCGCGGCGCCGAGCAGTGTGCCGAACGAGGCCCACTGCGGGGGAATCATGGTGCTGACGTGGATCGCCAGCAGAAAGCCCAGGGAAATGAACGCGCCGGCCAGGAAGCCGAGAATCAAGGTGGCGCGGGTGGGCAGGTGGGCTTTGCGGGTGCCGGCTTCGATGACCAGCTCGGTGATCCGGGAGGGGGTATTCACAGACATTTCAACAACTCGAACGCAAGGATAACGGCGGTACCATTGGGCGGATCTGGTAACGATGGGACGAGGCCAGCGCGGTTCGGCTCGTGGTGGAGGGAACAGGCAACTTCGAAGCGGGCGGCACGTTATCTGAGGCAATTTGACGCGGTCAAATCGATAGGCTGGATGAGTTGATAGAGCGCATCTATGAGGTGCGGTTGTTCAGTCGCGCTGTGCTATACCATAAGCGATCAAACCCAGCGTGAGAGGAAGCCTTGGTGCATACAGTCGAGATCGAGCCGCAGGCTGTCGACAGCCCGATCACCCGTATTGCGATGTTTCTGGTGAGCTCGATGCCGCGAGCAAGCCCAGTTGCTCGCACAGTTCGCTGACCACCCTGGAAGAGGGTGGGCGGGAGATCAAGATCCTGCGCGACAACATGCCCTTCGGCCGCCCCGGGGCCGGGGAGTTCGGTACCTATTTCATCGGTTACGCCCGCTCGCCCGCGCCGATCGAGCAGATGCTCGAAAACATGTTCGTCGGCAAGCCGCCGGGCAACTACGATCGTTTGCTGGACTACAGCCGTGCCGTTACCGGCGGCTTGTACTTCGTGCCGCCGGTGGATTTCCTCGAGCAGGCCGCTGAATGACATTTCACCCGCAGGCTTGAAACGGGGGGCAGGGCCGTGCAGTATTGCGCCGCATTACATGGTACATGCCATGGTACGCATAGGTGGAATGAGCAATGGCCCGCAATGGCATAGACAAGGCTTCCGTGCAGCAGGCGCGGCAGGCGCTGATGGCCCGGGGTGAACACCCCAGTATCGATGCGGTACGTATCGAGTTGGGCAACACCGGCTCGAAGACCACTATCCACCGCTACCTCAAGGAACTGGACCGGCAGCCGCTGGAGTTGCTGGGTAGCCAGGGGGCCTTGAGCGAACCGTTGGCGCGATTGGTCGAGCAATTGGCCGCCCAGTTGCAGGAGGAAGGGCAGGCCCGGATCGAGGCCGCCGAGCAGGCGGCGCAGGCGCGTTGTGCGGCGATGCAGGCCGAGCTGCAACTGACCCAGCGCGACTTGGCCGGCGCGCTGCGTCAGGTCGAGGCCCTGACCGCTGCGCTGCACGCCGAGACCCAACGGCTCACGGTTGCCCAGGCCAGCCTGCAGGCCGAGCAGTTGCGCAGTGCCAGCCTCAGTCAGTCGCAGGGTGAGTTGCAGGCGCGCCTGGCCGACAAGGACGGGCAACTGCGCGCCAGCCTCGAGGAGCGCCAGCAGGATCAACGCCGCAACGAGACCCAGGTGCGCCAGTTGCAAGGCCAGTTGCAGACCTTGCAGCAGGGCGCGCTGGCGCGTCAGGACGAGGTGACGCGGCTGCACCGCGACAATGAGCGCCTGCTCGCCGAACATCGCCAGGCCACGGCCCATGGCACGCTGCTGGATGAGCAACTGCAGCAGCGTGACGCGCAGGTGCAGGGCTTGCGCGCCATCCTGGCCCAGGCTCAGGGCGCCAACGACGAGATGCGTCGACAGCTGGCAGCCCGAGCAGCGGACACATCGACCCTGTAGAACATCGCTGCGACAGATGCGCCGTTTGTTCAAGTGTCTCGCTCAGGCACCGGGCCACACTGGCGGCTCCAACCATGACTGGAGCCCTCCATGCGCATCTTCTATGCCCCGTGTTTCTTCTTCGGTTTCATCGCCACCGCCGTGTGGCTGATCAATCTTGGCGCCGACATTCTCTGGCTGCTGCCCTTGCTCGGCGTGGCGATCCTGCTGTCGTTCACCTGCGAAGCGCTGTGCCCCTACAAATCTGCCTGGAGCGAGGCGGCAGGCGAAGGCGGGCGTGATGGACTGCACGCACTGGTCAACGAAACACTCAATATCGCCAGCATCGCAGCCATCCCGCTGTTCGCCGGCTGGCTACCCGCCACAAGCCTGTGGCCCAGCCACTGGCCCATGCTGGGGCAACTGTTGCTGGCGCTGCCCCTGGCCGACCTGGGGATCACCCTGGTGCACTACGCCAGTCATCGCAGCGCATTGCTCTGGCGCCTGCACGCGGTGCATCACAGTGTGACTCGGCTGTACGGTTTCAATGGCTTGATGAAGCACCCGCTGCACCAGATGGCCGAGGGGTTGGGCGGCGTGCTGCCTTTGCTGCTGCTGGGTTTGCCGCAGGACGTGGCGGCGTTGCTGGCGTTCTGCATAGCGGTCCAGCTGCTGTTGCAACACAGCAATGTCGACATGCGCATCGGCGTTCTGCGCCACCTTTTCGCCTGGGCCCCCGTGCACCGGCTGCACCACCTGAAGTACGGCACCCTGGGCGACGTCAACTTCGCGCTGTTCTTCCCCGTATGGGATCGCTTGCTCGGCACAGCGCTTCACCTGCCGGGCTACGGGTTGGCCGATGACGACATGGGCATTGGCGACCGTCCGGACTACCCACAAACGTACCTGGCGCAACTGCGTGAGCCGTTCCGCCCAGTGGCCACGGCGCAGCCGCCGGCAGCCTTGCCGAAAAGCCTGCGTCAGGCACTAGAGCACGTCTGAGCGCAGGTGGCGCAGGGCTTCGCTGGCACGGATGCCGAATTGCTGGCGCAGGCTGCGGCTCAGGTGCGCCGAGTCGGCGAAGCCGGCGGCCATGGCCGCCTCGGTCAAGCTAGCGCCGGCCAGCGCCGCGCCCAGGGCCACGCGCAGGCGTTGCCACAGCACCATGCGCCGCACCGACAGACCCAGGCGGCCACTGAACAGGCGCTCGAGCTGGCTGACCGACAGCGCCGCTGCCTGTGCCAGCTCGGTGGCCGGCAGGCGCTGCTCGTCCACTGCGCGAATTCGTGCCAGGGCCCGCGCCAGGCGCGGATCCAACGGGCGGCGCGGTGCCTGGCGCAACGCCTGGGCGAGGCTTGAGATATCGCGGGGGGCTTGCCGGCAGACGTCGAGCAAGGTCTCCAGGGAAAACGCCAGGGGCTCGGCGAACAAGGTGATGCAGACGGTGCCGGGCGCGAGAATGGCGTGGGGCTGCAACGAGGCGATGGCCAGCATGTCGCCGCGGTGCTCTTCGCCATTGATCTGCAGGCAGGCGTGGCCCTCAAGGGCGAGCACTACCTGGTGGGCATAGTGGGCATGGACACCGGTGTGGCCCGCCGTGCCGAGCAGCAGGCCGTGGTCATCGGCCAGCCAGAGCCGACCTCGCCAGGCGCTGTGCTGTGGTTCGTTCATTGCGGGTTCCCTATCCGTTTCGGCGCTCGATCACTCAGGCGAGTGGCTATCGTGCAAAGGCCGATTATGCTTGAAGTGACTTGCCGCGATTCGGGGCCGATGCCTCGTCGTGCTTCGCGCAGCCTGCAATGCCTTTTGGCCTGGGTGCGTGCTTTGGCTACCTGATGGAGCACTCCGGTCTACCACAACCAGACGGAGGCGACCCATGGCGGTCCTTGACAGCGCATCCACGGGCAGTAGCGCGCCCCAACGTGGCATCACCCGGGAGGAGCGCAAGGTCATCTTCGCCTCTTCGCTGGGCACCGTGTTCGAATGGTACGACTTCTACCTGTACGGCTCGCTGGCGGCAATCATCGCCAAGCACTTTTTCGCCGGGGTCAACGAAACCACTTCGTTCATCTTTGCCTTGCTGGCTTTCGCCGCCGGCTTTGCCGTGCGGCCGTTCGGCGCCATCGTGTTCGGTCGCCTGGGCGACATGATCGGGCGCAAGCACACCTTCCTCATCACCATCGTGATCATGGGCGTGTCCACCGCAGTGGTCGGGTTGCTGCCCAGCTATGCGACGATCGGCGTGGCCGCGCCGGTGATCCTCATCACCCTGCGGCTGTTGCAGGGGCTGGCATTGGGCGGGGAGTACGGCGGCGCTGCCACCTATGTGGCCGAGCATGCGCCCAAGGGCAAGCGCGGGTTCTTCACCGCGTGGATCCAGACCACCGCCACCCTCGGGCTGTTCCTGTCGCTGCTGGTGATCCTGGCCTGTCGTACGGCCATGGGCACCGAGGCGTTCGAGGACTGGGGCTGGCGGATACCATTCCTGCTGTCGATCCTGCTGCTGGCAATCTCGGTGTACATCCGCCTGCAACTCAACGAGTCGCCGGTGTTCATGAAGATGAAGGCCGAGGGCAAGGCGTCGAAGGCGCCGCTGACCGAATCGTTCGCCCGTTGGGACAACCTCAAGGTGGTGATCATGGCGCTGCTCGGTGGCACCGCCGGCCAGGCGGTGGTGTGGTACACCGGGCAGTTCTACGCGCTGTTCTTCCTGCTGCAGACACTGAAGATCGACCCGCAGACCGCCAACCTGCTGATCGCAGGTTCCCTGCTGATCGGCACGCCGTTCTTCATCGTCTTCGGCAGTCTGTCCGACCGTATCGGGCGCAAGAAGATCATCATGGCCGGCTGCATCATTGCCGCGTTGACCTATTTCCCGATCTTCAAGGCGCTGACCGAGTACGGCAACCCGGATGTGTTCGTCGCCCAGGAGCAGAACCCGGTCGTGGTGGTGGCCGACCCCGGGCAGTGCGCCTTCCAGTTCGACCCGGTGGGCAAGGCCCGCTTCACCAGTTCCTGCGACATCGCCAAGAGCCTGCTGGCCAAGCGGGCGATCCCGTACGAGAACGAAAAGGCCGAGCCTGGCAGCGTGGCGCAGATCCGAATCGGCGAGCGGGTGATCCCGAGTTTCGAAGGGACCGGTCTGGCCGCGGCTGAACTGAAGACTCAGGCCGACGCCTTCACCGCCACGCTGACCGGCGCCCTGAAAGAGGCCGGTTATCCCGAGAAGGCGGACCCTGCGAAGATCCATTACCCGATGGTGTTGCTGCTGCTGACCATCCTGGTGATATACGTGACCATGGTCTATGGGCCGATCGCCGCCTGGCTGGTGGAGCTGTTCCCGGCGCGGATCCGCTACACCTCGATGTCGCTGCCGTATCACATCGGCAACGGCTGGTTCGGTGGTTTTCTGCCAACGGTGGCCTTCGCCATGGTGGCGGCGACCGGGGACATCTACTACGGGCTGTGGTATCCGATCGTCATTGCGGTGATGACCGCGGTGTTGGGCATCTTCTTCCTGCCTGAGACCAAGGACCGGGATATCCATCACACCTGAAGGATGAAGGTCCGCTCCTGCAGAAGTCGCCCGATTCACGCCCTCGCTGCAGGAGCGGCCCTGGTCAGTCGAAGTAACCGCGCAAGCTATACCGGTAGCCGACATCCACCTCCGAGGCCTGTGGGCGCGCATAGGCCTTTTTCATGACGAATTCGAACGCCGGTTCGTACAATCCGTCGCGCACCACGGCGCCCGCGAGTACTTCCACCGAGTACCAGCCGTTGTCCAGTTCGATGATCGGCCGCCCCGGCTCCTGGTAGCGCGCCAGCAGATCACCCAGGGTCTTGTTGGTGAAGTGCTGCAGGATGCGCCAGGTGAAGAGCATCACGGCGCCGTGTTCGACCCTTAGCACATGGCCCTGGCGACGATGCTTGAGGCGGCTGCCAGGCTCGAGCAGTGCCGGGGTGCGTTCGTCGAGGGTGAACAGGATGCGGTAGGGCAGGTTGTCGACGCCGGCCAGCGGCAGGATCACACCTTGCTGCACCGCCAGGTCGCCACTGTCGCCGTGGGTGAAGGCGCGCGCCAGGTCGTCGGGCAGGTCTTGGTCTTCCTTGAACTGTTCGAGCAGCTGGATATCGCCCAGCAGGAAATAGTCGACCAGGTCGTTGAGCACTTCGCTGAATTCGTAGCGCATGGGCTGTCCTTGTTCTGGCTGCGCTGGAGGAAGTCGGCAATGTAGCAGCCCGCGAGGAAAACCTCGCGGGCTGCACGAGGGCGGCTAATGGCGCTGGGCGATCTGGATCAGGTTGCCGCAGGTGTCGTCGAACACCGCCACGGTGACCGGGCCCATGGCGGTAGGTGGCTGGGTGAAGTGCACGCCCGCCTTGCACAGCCTTTCATATTCAGCCTGGATATCGCGCACGCCGAATGAAGTGGCGGGGATGCCGTCCTGCTTGAGGGCGGCCTTGTAGGTCTTCGCCGCTGGATGGGCATCGGGCTCGAGCAGCAACTCGACGCCATTGGGATCGTTGGGGGAGGTGAGAGTGAGCCAGCGGTACTTGCCCATGGGGATGTCGTGCCTGGGCTCGAAGCCCAGGACATGGTGGTAGAAGGCATGGGCCTTGGCCTGGTCGTCGACGAGGATGCTGGTGACCACGATCTTCATGCGTACCCCTCCGGTAAGGCGCCGTCGCTATATCGGCGCCTCCTGAGTATAGGAGAGTGTTTTGCGAGGCCTTGCCTTGAATGGGGCAGGTTGCCGGGCTTCAGGCATGGCATCAGTTCCCTTTTACTGGGCCCGTGAGCAGGATCGGTGTCCAGTTACGATCTGCGTTCTTTTCCTTGAAGGCCTGGTCCAAATCGACTTGGGTCATGAAGTTTCCGCGGATATAGAGCACTGCATAGAAGTGCGCCCATTGATGGGTCTGCGTATACGCCTTCATATCGGAGTAGAACTCGTCGACACAGGACTTGGCCGTTGTCAGTGTTCGGGCAAACTTGAATTCGACCACGGTTCGCAAGGAGGGAACGGCAAGGTCGGTACGATGCAGCTTTAATGAGCCGGGGATCACAGCTTCCCGTTGGATATCGGGAAAGGCGAACTGGGCGACCTTCAATACGGCGTTTCGAACTTCAGCCTCGTTGGCGGGAGGGGCGAAGAGGTCGTCGAACATCTTCGGCGTACTGCGCAGAATGTGTTCAAACGCCTGGTTCGCGGTAGTGCGCGTGTGCCCGGAGATTACTTGGAGCGAGTTGAAAAATACTTCGAGCACCTTGAGTGCTGGGGAGAAACCACGCCCCTCGTTCATGCAAGGCTCGAGCTCACTCGTACCAAGTGCGTTTTCAAAGTCGCGTTGGAAAGTAGATAGGCCCTGTGGTACTCCAAGCTTCTCGGCCAGCAGACAGATCTCTCTGAATGCAGCCTGCAAATGAGTTTGCAGCTCCTGAGAGGCGGCAAAGTACGATTCATTCAGTAAAACGCTGTCGGTGATTGGCTGCCGGGAGGCCCGGTCACAGGCGAGTTCTGCTTTTCTTGCTTGATCCAGGGTGGTGGCTATCGACTCGATGAGAGAGCACTCGTTGAATACCATGCGATTCCTGTTGAATGGTCATTTGTTACGTGAGGTTCCGGCGATTCTACAGGTTGTCAGTCTAGGCCTGTCGTTACTGCCCCAGCGCCGTTGTTCTGAACGCACCTACTGCACGGGCGGCTGCCACGTAGGTTGAAAGCGGCGCTTCAAGCGGGCCGACCATGCCCACGCCCGGTCACGAACGGACAGACGGTACAAATGCCTAATCCAAAAGTGATATCAGATCGCTTGCATGGCGCTTGGGCCGATCTATGCTCAGGGCATCCCGTGGATACAGGAGGCCCGGTCCATGTTCGAGTACCATCGCAAGTCCGACTTGATCGAGATTCAGCGCAGCCGGCAGGCCTTGGCGGGCATGGAGGCGAAGCTGGCAGCGATCAGCCGTTCCATGGCGATGATCGAGTTCGCGCCGGATGGCACGATCCTCGAGGCGAACGAGAACTTCTGCAAGACCATGGGCTACAGCGCCGACGAGATCCGCGGCAAGCACCATCGGCTGTTCTGCGACCCGGCCTACGCCAAGAGCGCCGAGTACCAGCAGCTCTGGCGCGAACTTGGCGAGGGCAAGGCCATCAGCGGTACGTTCGAGCGCCTGGACAAGGCGGGCCGCGAGGTGTGGCTGGAGGCCAGCTACATGCCGGTGATCGATGAACGCCAGCAGGTGACCAGCGTGATCAAGGTGGCCTCCGACATCACCCGCCACGTGATCGAGGAGCACGAGAGCGAAAGCCTGCTCAAGGCAATCGGCCGTTCCATGGCAGTGATCGAGTTCACCCCGGCCGGGCGCGTGATCAAGGCCAACCAGAATTTCCTCGATACCATGGGCTATCGCCTTGAGGAGGTGGTGGGGCGCCATCACGGGCTGTTCTGCCTGCCGCACGAGCGCGAGTCGGCCCAATACCGCGACTTCTGGGCCTCGCTCAACCGTGGCGAGTACCACTCCCATCGCTTCGAACGGGTCAACAAGCAAGGCCAGACCGTGTACCTCGAGGCGTCCTACAACCCCATCTTCGACAACAAGGGCCGCCTGTACAAAGTGGTGAAGTTCGCCAGCGACATCACCCGCCAGGTCAGCACCCAGCAGACTGCCGCCGACGCTGCCCATGCCAGCTCGGTGCAGACCGACGCCTGCGCGCGCAAGGGGACACAGGTGGTGCAGCAGGCGGTCGAGGTGATCGAGCAGATCTCTTGCGAACTCAACGACGCCGCCCGCACCATCGACGCGGTGAGCAAACAGTCCGAGGTGATCGGGCAGATCGTCCTGACCATCCGCGGCATCGCCGACCAGACCAACCTGCTGGCGCTCAATGCCGCCATCGAGGCGGCCCGGGCTGGCGAGCATGGCCGTGGCTTCGCCGTGGTCGCCGATGAGGTGCGCAACCTGGCGGCGCGGACCAGCAAGGCGACCCTGGAGATCGTCGAAGTGGTGCGGCAGAACCATGACCTGTCGTTGACCGCCGTGGCCAGCATGCAGTCAAGTCTGACCCGTACTGGCCTGGGTGTGGAACTGGCCAATGAGGCCGGTACGGTGATCATGGAGATTCAGCAGGGTTCGCGGCACGTGGTGGAGGCCATCAGCCAGATCAATTCGACCCTTCAATTGCACTGAGGCTCTGGCGCAGTTCGAGCTCCAGGGTGTGCAGGCTCGACCGTAACTGGGCGAGCCGTTGCTCAACCGGCTGCCCCAGGGCTATGGCCTGCTCCAGCGCTTCGCAATCCTGCCTCACGCCCCTGACCTTGAGCATCCGCGCACCGCCCTTGACTCGATGGACCACCGGGGCGAGGGCTTCGGCTGGCGGGTTGGCGCCCAGTGCATGCAATGCCTGGAGGTCTTCGGCACTGCTTTGTGCCAGTTGCTCCAGCAGGCGCTTGACCAGCCGCTCGTCGTCCTGGGTGAGGTGACGCAGTTGCGCCAGGTCGAAGCCGCTGGCGCGGGGCGCCTCTGCGGCCCGCGGCAGGCAGGCCTTGAGTGCCTGCAGGCCGATCGGCTTGAACAGGCATTCATCCATGCCGTTGTCCAGGCAGCGCTGGCGTTCCTCGGCCTGGGCATTGGCCGTCACGCCGATGATTCGAACCGCGGGCAGGTTTTCTTCGCGCTCCCGTGCACGAATCTGGCGGGCCAACTCATGGCCGTCCATCATCGGCATGCTGCAGTCGGTGATGACCACATCGAAATGGCCGTCCAGCCAGAGCGACAGCGCGGCCATGCCCTGGTCGGCGAGGGTCACCTGGTGACCCAGCGAGCGCAGTTGCTTGTCGAGCAGCAACAGGTTGGCGGGGTAGTCATCCACGACCAGGACTTGCAGCGGGCCAGCACCGGCTTCGATCAAGGCCTTGCCGGCAGGCTCGGTGGCAGGAGGCTCGGCGCCTGGCAGGCGCAGATGCACTTCGACCTGGGTGCCCAGGCCCTCGATGCTGTTCAGCTGCAGCTCGCCCCCCATCAGGTCGCACAGCTCGCGGCTGATCACCAGGCCCAGGCCCGCCCCCTGGCGTGCCTGCCGGCCATCGACCTGGGAAAAACTGGTGAACAGACGTGCCTGATCGCTACTGCTGATCCCCACGCCGCTGTCCTTGATTTGCAGCCTGACCTCAAGCAGGCCGGCATCAATCGGGGCGACAGCCAGCGACACGTCGATCCGGCCCTGGTCAGTGAACTTGATCGCGTTGCTCAGCAGGTTTGACAGCACCTGCTTGAAACGCAGCGGATCGACCAGCAGCCAAGTGGGCGAGGCGGGCAGCAGCGCACCCAGCGCAAGCCCTTTGAGGCGTGCGTTGCCTTCGAAAACCCGCAGGGTCGTACTGATCAGCTCGACCAGATCGCAAGCTACCGGTTGCAGCGTCATGTGGCCGGACTCGATGCGAGAGATGTCGAGCACATCGCCAATCAGGTCGAGCAGGCCAATCGCCGAGCCGTGGGCCGCCTCCAGCGCCTGGCTGTCGCTATGGCCGTGCTGGCTGTCCTCCAGTGCCATCTCGAGCAGGCCGATGACTGCGTTCATCGGTGTGCGGATTTCGTGGCTCATGACTGCCAGGAAGGTGCTTTTCGCTCGGCTGGCCTGCTCGGCATCGTCCTTGGCCTGGCGCAACTGTTCGAGCAAGCCGCGGCTGAGCGCCAGTTGTTCCTGCAGGGCGCGTTGGGCCTCGCTACGCTGGTGGATCAGCTTGCGCAGGTAGGTGTTCCAGAACGCCACGCCGGCCAGCAGCAGGGCGGCCAGCACCAGTACTTGCAGCGCCAGGGTGCGGTAGTTGCGCCAGGGGCTGTCGCTGACCGCGGTGTTGGTTCGCCACCGATTGACCAGTTGCTCCAGCTCGTCGGGTGGGATGCTCAGCAAGGCCTTGTCGAGGATTGCCTGCAATTGCGGCTGCGCGGGGCCTGCGGCGAAGGTCGCCAGGGCCGGCTCGTCACCGTGCAGGCCGGCAATGCGCAGGCGGTGCTTGAACACCTGGTTGATGAAATAGCTGGCATTGATGTGCGAGCCAAGGGCGACATCGGCATCGCCGTTGGCCACGGCCTCCATCAGCTGCAGGGGGGTCTCCACCTCGACGGTCCGCAGGTCGCCGTACTGCCGTTCGAGGCCTTCGCGCAAGGGCGATCCCCTCAGCAAGGCCACCCGTAGTCCTCGCAGCGGTTGCTGCGGATCGAGGGGCGCTGCATCCTGGCGGACCACCAGAACTCGCGGGCTGATCATGTAGGGGCGGGTGTAGCGCAGGCGTTGGGCGCGGTGCTCGCCGTAACCGATGGCGCCGATCATGTCCGCCTTGCCCTGGGCGACCTGCTCGATCATGTCCTCGAACGACTCCGACTCGACCACCTTGAAACGCAGGCCGGTGCTCAGGCCGATACGCTCCAGCAGGTTCAGGGCGATACCCCGTGGTTGCTGCTGGGCGTCGGTGAAGCTCAGGGGCGCCAGGGTGGTGTTGATCATCACCGTGATCTGCCGGTGTTTCGCGATCCAGTCGCGCTCCTCCTGGGTCAGGGCATCGAGGCGACGGTCAAGCAGCAGGCTGGTGCCGCCGCCAGCCCAGCGGCGCAGGATGTTCAGCCGTTCGCTGTCGGCGATGCGCCCCAGGGCCAGGTCGACCAGTTGCAGCAGGCGCTGGTTGTCCTGGGTCAGGGCAAAGGCGAAGCTGCTGGCCGGGGCCTTGACGAAATGATCGACCTTGACCGTTTCCTGGAAACCTTTGGCAATTGCATAGTCGGTACTGATGGCGTCACCCAGGTAGGCGTCGGCCTGACCCAGGGCCACGGCGGCGACCCCGGCGAGGGTCGAGCGATAGAGGTTCAGCTGGACGCCGGGATAGAGGCGTCGCACCGCCTGCATGGGCAGGTAATGATCCACCATGGCCAGGCGCAGGCCGGCCAGGTCGTCACCGTCGCGCAGGGGCTGGTCCTTGCGCGATACGATGACTGGCAGGTCATCGGCATAGGGCAGGCTGAGAGCCAGTTGTGCATCGTTGGCCTCGAAAGCGTTGGAACTGCCCAGCAGATCGATTTCGCCAGCGCGCAGCGCATCCAGGGCCTGCTCGCGGCTTGGATAGCGACGCACTTTGACCGGCACGCCCAACTGCTCGCTGATCAGGCCGGCGTAGTCCGCGCTCAGGCCCTCGTAGTCGGACTGGCTGTTGTTGATGTCGAAGGGGGGATAGTCGGGGCGCGAGCTGCCCAGCACCAGGCCTCCGCGCTCAGCAAGCCACTGTCGGTCGGTTGCCGCCAGCGTCAAGGGAGGCGCCGCGCTCAGGGCGCGGGCCAGCAGATGGCGAGTTTCGCTGTGCGGCTCACCCTGTACGGGCAAAGACGTCAGCGTGGCCAGCAGCAGGCACAGCAGGGCGCCCTTGATCATGATTCAGGCCACGTTGTTGCGTTTGGCCAGGTCGACCATTTCCACCAGTGACTCGACCTTGAGCTTTTCCATGATCCGGCCGCGGTAGGTGCTGATGGTCTTGGCGCTGAGGTTCATCTGCTCGCCGATCAGTTTGTTGCTCTGGCCGGCGCTGAGCCGGCGCAGTACTTCCATTTCACGGTTGGAAAGCAGTGCCAGGCGCTCGGTCTCGCTTTCCAGGGTATTGCTGTTGACCGCCATCTGCGGAAAGGTCGAGTAACCCTTGACCAGGGCTTTGAGGGCGAAGACCAGGGCATCGAGGTCCTCGTCCTTGTTGACGAAGGCCGAGATGCCGGCGTCCATGCAGCGGCGCACGTAGAGGTCGGCGGGCTGGCCGGTCAGGGCCATGATCCGTGGGGGCGGGTCGATCAGCTTGAGGCGCTTGATCACTTCCATGCCGTCGAGGTCGGGCAGGCCGATGTCGAGGATAACCACATCGGCCCTGGTCTGCTCGGCCAGGCGGGCAGCCTCTTTGCCTTTGCCGGTTTCACCCACGACGGTGAAGCGTTCGCGTTCAAGCAGCATGCGTACGGCGAGTCGCACAATGTGGTGGTCATCGACCAACAGCACGGATGTCATTCAGGTCACTCCTGTCAAAGTGCAGCCCGCTTCCTGCGTTGCATTTCAGGCGCGGGCCGCGGACTTGCTGGGCAGCGCGCACCTTACGGACATTCAGGACCCTTGGTAATAGGCGAGTATAGGTGTGTTGAAAATCCCGCAACAAGCTGTAGAAAATTCCTACAAACAAGGTTTGAGTACAAGCGCTCAGCCGCAGGGGGCGTGCGGCTTGAGCACTCGCTGGGTGGAGGCGGGGTTGTTGCCCAGTACCTTGCCCACACGAGTGGGGCGCATCACCAGTTGGCCGCCGCAGTTCGGGCAGCGGTCATGGAAATGCCGCTCGTTACAGGCACGACAGAAGGTGCACTCGAACGAACAGATCAGCGCATCCGGACTTTCGGGAGGGAGGTCGGTGTCACAGCATTCGCAGTTGGGGCGCAGGTCGAGCATGGGCAGGGTTTCCATCCAGTTGGAAGGCCCAGTGTGCGCCGCCCACGCCCACTCGGCAATCGCTTCACGGGCCGGGGCGGTAGAGATGGGCGTGACCGGCGCGGTACAGGGCCGAGTCGGCGAACGGGGCATCGCCCAGGACATGACCGACGAGGATCAGCGCGGTACGCCGGAAGCCCTTGGCTGCCAGGCGCTCGACGATGTCCGCCAGGGTGCCCTTGACCCAGTCCTGGTCTGGCCAGGTGGCACGATGGACCACGGCGATGGGGCAGTCGGCGCCATAGTGGGGCAGCAGTTGCTCGACGATACGCGGCAGGTGGCGTACACCCAGGTGGATGGCCAGGGTGCTGCCATGGCGGGCCAGATCGGCCAGCTGTTCACCGGCCGGCATCGGCGAGTTGTCGCCGTAGCGGGTGAGGATCACCGTCTGCGCCACGTCCGGCAGTGTCAGCTCGCAACCCAGCAGCGCGGCGCTGGCGGCAGTGGCGGTGACTCCGGGGATGATCTGGTAATCGATGCCCGACTCACGCAGGTGGCGGATCTGTTCGCCGATGGCGCCGTACAGGCTAGGGTCGCCGCTGTGCACGCGGGCCACGTCCTGGCCGTTGGCATGGGCCTGGCGCATGGCCTCGATGATCTGCTCCAGGTGCAGTTCGGCGCTGTTGAGCACGGTGTGTGCCTGATGCCCCTCGAGCACTGCAGCCGGTACCAGGGAACCTGCGTAGATGATCACCGGGCACTGGCGGATCAGGCGCTGGCCCTTGACCGTGATCAGCTCGGGATCGCCGGGGCCGGCGCCGATGAAATAGACCGTCATGGGGGTTCCTTGCAGGTAAAAGGGGCGGATTATCCGCCGATGGCCAGGGCCAGGGTAGCGCCGCCGAGCCCTTGCCTTGGCACATGCAGGCGTGGCACGGCGCCTGTGCGCCCGGCCAGGGCCAGGGCTGCGCTTTCGGCGACGCCCCAGCAGCCGGTCTGGGCGTACACCGTTGTCGAGCGCTGACTGAGCAGCGCTTCGAAGGTCGACAAGTGGCTGCTGTCGAAGCAGATGAACGGCAACCCGAGCCGCTCGGCCAGTGCCAGCAGGCCGGGCTCGCGCGCCTTGGGTTCGATGCTGGCGATTGCCTTCAGCGCCGACAGGGGCAGGGCGTGGTTGGTCAGGGTCTGGCGCAGCAGCACCGCGAGCGTTTCGACCGGGCAGCCACGGCGGCAACCAAAGCCGGCATACAACGCCGGCTGGGGAACAAGGTCGCGCATCAGTGCTGGCTGGAGCGGCGGAACAACCAGGCGCTGAGCAGGCCCAGGGCCACCCAGAACGCGGCGTTGGTCAGCCACGAAGCGATCTTGAACTGGGTCTCCAGCGCCTCGGGGGCCAGGCTTTCATGAACCGCTGGCTGTGGCGCGCCGATCAGGTGCGGGATCACCAGCAGGGCGACTCCGAGCACCTTGAACAGCCAGTGCTGGGCGAACACCAGCAACGCCAGGCCAGCGGCAGTGGCGGCGGCGGTGCCGATCCACCAAGTCTGGCGCTGACCAAGGTCGGCGGCGGCGGTGCCGGGCAGTTCCGGTGGCAGGCCCAGGGTCGGCGCCAGGCAGAACACGGCGAAGCCCGCCAGGCCCCACAGCGCGCCGGTCGCCACGCGGCCCGGGGCACGCAGGCTGTACAGGGCGGCGAGGATCAGGGCGAAGCCGACGGCGACCACCAGGTTGCCGCCTGTGGTGGACAGGATACGCTGCCAGCCATCTTCGGGCGCCCAGGCCTCGGCGCTGTGCTCATGAGGCGCGGCGGCCTCGCCATGTTCATGATGTTCGGCGGCGGGGGTGGCGGTTTCATAGGTTTCCGCCTGGAGAATCAGCGGGGCGACCCAGAAGCTTTGCAGCAGGGTCAGCAGCAGGGCGGCGAGCAGGCCGCTGAAACCCGCGGTACGGGCGATGCGCGTGATCATGCGGGCGTACTCAGTGGCAAGGGAAGGCGGCGCTGTGGCGGGTGTCGTGGGCGGCGTTGTGCACCGCCTCGATGTGCGAGAAACCGGCGAAGTACACCAGGCACAGGCCCAGCAGGCTCGCGCCGACCGCGACGATCAGGCGCTGGCTGAGACTGACGGGGGTGGCGATACTGGGTTTGGCGTGGGTGATGGGCATGACGCGTTCCTCTGCTGCTTTTGTTGTGGCAACGGGCAGGCGCGACGCCCCCGGGCACGGCTGGCCCGGGTGATACGACAGCGCCCGCCCACTGCGGGGTGTTCTGCAAGCATGTCAGGCCGGTCTCCGGGCTGGCGAGGCGGAGCGGGGCTCCATTGATCAAACGCCACCTTCCCATGCCGCACGATGGGCACAGTGGTCTGGACGCTTCTCTCGCTTACCGTTGCGGGGGCAGCACCGGCTTTGTCGGCCCTCTTCTAAAGGAGGCGCGACGCACCGGTTTCCCGTTTCACCCCCGTTGGGGGCACCTGAACGCAATGCGCTAGCAAATCACGGGGCCGGGCCTGCGTCAATCGCCGCGGCGGTTGACCGCCAGGCAGGCACTGCGTAGCCTTGCCGGTTCGAGGTTCCCGGGCGTTGTCCCGGGCTAAGACGGGAACGCGGTACAAGCCGCGGCTGCCCCCGCAACTGTAGGCACTGAAGGGTTCGGCACAGCCACTGCGCACGCGCGGGAAGGCGCCATCCCACCGGCTTTGATGGCCGGCGGTGCAAGCCAGGAGACCTGCCTCGCAACGTTTTCGACTTTCAACCGGGCGGGGTGATCCGGTGGCGAAACAGTCAGGCCGACACGGGCCGTGGCTGTCGTCCTGCATGCCCGCGCCATTGCTGCCAAGGGCATCGCGACATGAAAACACTGGCCAAGCTTCCCGTCACCATCGTCACCGGCTTCCTCGGTTCGGGCAAGACCACCTTGCTGCGCCATATGCTCGACAACGCCCAGGGCCGCCGCATCGCGGTAATCGTCAACGAATTCGGCGAGCTGGGCATCGATGGCGAGATCCTCAAGCAGTGCAGCATCGGCTGCTCCGAGGAAGAGGCCAACGGCCGCGTCTACGAGTTGGCCAACGGCTGCCTGTGCTGCACCGTGCAGGAAGAATTCTTCCCGGTGATGCGCGAGCTGGTGGCGCGCCGCGGCGATCTCGACCATATCCTTATCGAAACCAGCGGCCTGGCCCTGCCAAAACCCCTGGTGCAGGCCTTCCAGTGGCCGGAGATCCGCAACGCCTGCACGGTCGATGCGGTGATCACCGTGGTCGACAGCCCGGCCGTGGCCGCCGGCACCTTTGCCGCCTACCCGGACCAGGTCGACGCCCAGCGCAAGCTTGACCCCAACCTCGATCACGAGTCGCCGCTGCACGAACTGTTCGCCGACCAGCTGGCCAGCGCCGACCTGGTGGTACTGAACAAGGCCGACCTGATCGATGCCGAGGGCCTGGCCAAGGTCCGTGCCGAAGTGGCCGAGGAGCTGCCGCCGGCGGTCAAGGTGATCGAGGCCAGCAGTGGTCGCCTGCCGCTGGAGGTGCTGCTGGGCGTGGGCGCCGAGTCCGAGGCGCATATCGATGGCCGCCGCACCCACCACGACAGCCATCACGACGGCGATGACCATGACGACCATGACCACGACGCCTTCGACTCGATCTCCATCGACCTGCCCGAGGCCGACGAAAGCCTGCTGCTCGATGCCTTGACGCAACTGGTCACCGAGTTCGGCATCCTGCGTGCCAAGGGCTTCGCCGCCATTCCCGGCAAGCCGATGCGCCTGCTGATCCAGGGTGTGGGTACCCGCTTCGACAAGCACTTCGACCGTGCATGGCGCAGCGAGGAGCCACGGATCACCCGCCTGGTGCTGATCGGCCAGGACCTGGACGCGACCCAGCTGGAAGCGCGCCTGCGCCAGGCCCTGGGCGCCTGACCCATGCACCTGCTGCGGACCCAGCCCGGCGGCTTTGTGCCGGACGACAGCATCGCCGACCTCGGCCAGACCCCCGCCGAACTGGTGATCCTCTGCAGCGGTGATTCACACCTGGCGCTGCTTGCCGAAACCGCCGAGCAGTTGCCGGCGGATTTCCCCAGCGTGCGCCTGGCCAACCCGATGCAGGTGCAGAACCACGCCTCGGTCGACCTGTATGTCGACCAGGTGCTGCGCCATGCCAAGGTGATCCTGGTGTCGCTGCACGGCGGCGTCGGTTATTGGCGCTACGGTGTCGAACAACTGGTCGAGTTGGCGGCCCGTGGCGTACAGCTGATCCTGGTACCCGGCGACGACCGTCCCGACCCGGAGCTGACCGGCCTGGGCACGGTATGTGGCGAACAGGCCGAGCGCCTCTGGCATTTCCTGCGCCAGGGTGGCAAGGCCAATGCACTGAACCTGTTCAACTGCCTGGCCAGCCAGTGGCTGGGGCGCGCCTACCCCTGGGACGAGCCGCAACCCTTGCCGCGCACGGTGGTCTATCACCCGGCCAAGGCCACCGCACGGCTCGAGGACTGGTACACCGAATGGCATCCGGAGTACCCGGTGGCACCGCTGCTGTTCTACCGCTCCCACCTGCAGGCAGCCAACACCGCGTTCATCGATGTGTTCTGCCAGCGCCTGCAGGCTTGCGGCTTGAATCCGTTACCGATCGCCGTGGCCAGCCTCAAGGAACGCGGCTGCCTGGACCAGGTCGAGGCCTGGCTCGACGAAGTGCAGGCCGAGGTGGTGATCAACACCACCGGCTTTGCCCTGTCCAGCCCCGAACAGCCCAATCTGCGCCCATTGCGCCGCGATGTGCCGGTGTTGCAGGCGATCTGCGCCCAGGACAACCAGCCCGGCTGGGAGCAGAGCGAGCAGGGCCTCGGCGCCCGCGACCTGGCGATGCACATCGCCTTGCCCGAGCTGGATGGGCGCATCATCACCCGGCCGGTGAGCTTCAAGGACCTGGCTTGGCGCAGTGAGCGCAGCCAGTCCGACGTGGTCTGCTACCGCGCCCACCCCGAACGCATGGATTTCGTCGCCGAGCTGGCGCGACGCTGGGTGACACTGGCGCGCCTGGACAACCAGGAGAAGCGTGTGGCCCTGGTGCTGGCCAACTACCCGACCCGCGACGGGCGCATCGGCAATGGTGTCGGCCTCGACACCCCAGGCGCCGCGTTGAATATCCTCAAGGCCCTGCAGGCGCAGGGTTATCCGGTAGCCGGCCTGCCCGACAGCGGCACCGAGTTGATCCACCAGTTGCTCGGCGGTGTCACCAACGACCTCGATCACCTTGACCAGCGCCCTTGCGCCCAGAGCCTGGCCCTGGCCGACTACCACAGCGCCTTCGCCGCGTTGCCCGAGGCCAACCAGCGCGCCGTGCTGGAGCGCTGGGGGCCGCCCGAGCAGGACCCGATGTTCCGCAGCGGGCGCATGATGGTCGCCGGCTTGCGCTACGGCCTGACCTTCGTCGGCATCCAGCCCGCGCGGGGCTACCAGGTGGACCACAGCGCGGTGTACCACGACCCGGACCTGGTGCCGCCGCACGGCTACCTGGCGTTTCACTTCTGGTTGCGCAACGGCTACGCCGCCGATGCGTTGATCCATGTCGGCAAGCACGGCAACCTGGAATGGCTGCCGGGCAAGGGCGTTGGGCTGTCCGCCGAATGCTGGCCGGACGCGTTGCTCGGGCCGCTGCCCAACATCTATCCATTTATCGTCAACGATCCGGGCGAGGGCGCCCAGGCCAAGCGCCGTACCCAGGCGGTAATCATCGACCACCTGATGCCGCCCTTGACCCGCGCCGAGACCTACGGCCCGCTGCGCCACCTTGAGCAGCTGGCCGACGAGTACTACGAAGCGCAGTTGCTCGATCCACGTCGCGCCAACGAGTTGCAGCGCGACATCCTCGCACTGGTCAAGGCCAACCACATCGACCGTGAACTGCAGCTTGAAGGGCAACTGGAGGATGCTGCGGTGTGGTTGCCGCGCCTGGATACCTACCTGTGCGACCTCAAGGAGTCGCAGATCCGCGATGGCCTGCATGTGTTCGGTCAGTCGCCCCAGGGGCGCCTGCGCAGCGACACGCTGCTGGCCCTGGTGCGGGTGGCGCGGGGAGATGGCAAGGGCGGCAATGCCAGCCTGATTCGCGTGCTGGCCAAGGCCTTGGCGTTAGGCTTCGATCCGTTGGACTGCGACCTGGGACAGCCCTGGGATGGGCCGCGCCCGGGCCTGCTGCTGCAAGTCGACAACAGCGCATGGCGTACCTGTGGTGATACCCGTGAGCGCCTGGAGTGGCTGGCGCTGACATTGATCGAGCAGGCATTGCAAGGGGCTGCGGCGTTGCCGGATGAAGACGGCTGGGCAGCGGTACGCGAGGTGTTGCAGGCGCTGGTCGAACAGATCGCGCCGGACCTGGACGCCTGTGGCGCCGCCGAGATCGACGGCCTGCTGGCCGCGCTGGCCGGGCGTTTCGTCCCGGCCGGGCCCAGTGGCGCGCCCAGCCGTGGCCGCCTGGACGTGTTGCCCACCGGGCGCAACTTCTACACCGTCGATGTGCGCAACCTGCCGACCACCACGGCCTGGCGCCTGGGGTTCGCCTCGGCCAACCTGATCCTCGAGCGCCACCTGCAGGACCACGGCGACCACTTGCGTCAGCTGGGTCTGTCGGTGTGGGGCACGGCGACCATGCGCACCGGTGGCGACGACATCGCCCAGGCCCTGGCGCTGATGGGCGTGCGTCCCGTGTGGGCCACCGGCAGCCAGCGGGTTGACGACTTCGAGATCCTGCCATTGAGCCTGCTAGACCGGCCGCGGGTGGATGTGACGCTGCGGGTGTCGGGTTTCTTCCGTGACGCCTTCGGCAACCTGATCCGCCTGTTCGACGCCGCAGTGCAGGCAGTGGCCGCGCTGGACGAGCCGGACGACCTGAACCCCCTGGCCGCCCGGGTGCGCGCCGAGCGTGAAGCGTTGCTCGGCGCCGGCATGGCGCTGGAGCAGGCGGCGCGGCAGGCCGGCTGGCGGGTGTTCGGAGCCAAGCCGGGGGCTTACGGAGCGGGCGTGCAGAACGCCATCGACGGGCGCCTGTGGCACAGCCGCGACGACCTGGCCGAGGTCTACCTCAACCATGGTGGCTACGCCTACGGCGCCAGCGACGAGGGCACGCCGGCCCGCGCCGCATTCGCCCAGCGCCTGGCGCAGGTACAGGCGGTGCTGCAGAACCAGGACAACCACGAGCACGACCTGCTCGACTCCAACGACTACTACCAGTTCCAGGGCGGCATGCTGGCGGCCGCCGAAACCCTGGCCGGCACCTCGCGGGCCAGTTACCACGGCGATCACAGCCAGGCCGACCGGCCGCGGGTGCGGACCCTGAAGGAAGAACTCAACCGAGTGATCCGTGCCCGCGCGCTCAATCCGAAATGGATCGACGGCGCCAAGCGTCATGGCTATAAAGGTGCATTCGAGCTGGCGGCGACGGTCGACAACCTGTTTGCCTTCGACGCCACCACCCACCTGATCGACGACCATCATTACCAGGGCCTGGCCGACGCCTATGTGCTCGACCCGGCCACCCGTGATTTCATGCGCGAGCACAACCCCGAAGCCCTGCGCGACCTTACCGAACGCTTGCTGGAAGCCCAGCAGCGCGGGTTGTGGCAGGAGCCGGGCGACTATCGCGAGAGCCTCGAGCAGCAGTTGCTCGCCGGCGAGGAAGACAGCTGAACATGAGCGAACCCGTACAATTTCCCCTGGCCGCCGTGGTCGGCGCCGACGACCTCAAGCTGGCCCTGTGCCTGACCGCGATCGACCCGAAAATCGGTGGCGTACTGATCGAAGGCCCTCGGGGCATGGCCAAGAGCACCCTGGCACGGGGCCTGGCCGATCTGCTGGGCGGCGGGCCGTTCGTGACCCTGCCACTGGGGGCGACCGAAGAGCGTCTGGTCGGCACCCTCGACCTCGATGCCGCTTTGAGCCAGGGCCAGGCGCGGTTCTCGCCGGGTGTGCTGGCCCATGCCGACGGTGGCGTACTGTACGTCGATGAAGTGAATCTGCTGCCCGATCCCTTGGTGGACCTGCTGCTGGATGTAGCTGCCAGCGGGACCAATCGCATCGAGCGCGATGGCATCTCCCATCGGCACACCGCCCGGTTCGTGCTGATCGGTACCATGAACCCGGAGGAGGGCGAGCTGCGGCCGCAACTGCTCGACCGGTTTGGCCTGAACGTGGCCTTGGAGGGCCTGCCCGCGCCCGAAGCACGGCAGCAGATCATTCGCCGTCGGCTGGCCTTCGACAGCGACCCACAGGCGTTCTGTGCCCAGTGGGCGCCCCAGCAGACCGCGCTGCGCCAGCGTTGCCAGGCCGCGCGCGAGCAATTGGCATCGATCCCCTTGGACGACCAGGCCCTGGCCTGGATCACCGAGCGCTGCTTTGCCGCCGGGGTGGACGGCATGCGCGCCGACCTGGTCTGGCTGCGTGCGGCACGGGCCCACGCCGCCTGGCGTGGCAGTACGGTGATCGAGGAAGCGGATGTGGAGGCGGTGGCCGAGTTTGCCTTGCGCCATCGCCGTCGCGCCCACGCACCGCAAGCGCAGGCCGCCATGGCGAGCGAGCCACCTCGGCCGCCGCAAACGCAAGGCGGGCAGGGCGACTGGGGCGCGTTGCCGCCCCAGCCGGTGGCGACGGGCGTACGCCGCGAGGTACCGAACTGGGCAAAAAAGCCCTGAGCATCCGCTTGCGCCATGCCCAGGCGGCGGATGCCAGACCCCGTGCCGGCAATTTGACAGGTAGCACCCGGGGCCGCCCGCGTGCGGCCGAGACTGGCCGCATCGCCTGGCTGGCGACCTTGCTCAAGGGGCGGCCGCGCCTGCGCCGTGAGCTGTGCTGGCAACAACGTCAGGCCCAGGCGCCGGAGCTCTGGCTGGTGATCGTGGATGCATCGGCTTCCACCCGCCGCAACCAGGCACTGTCCCAGGCCAAGGGCCTGCTGGCCGGATTGTTCGATGAGGCCTATCGGCAACGGGCCCGCCTGGCCTTGCTCACGGCCAGTGGCGACAAGCCGCAATGGCAACGGCATGGCCTGAAGGCCTCGGCGGCGTTGCAGCCCTGGTTGCAGGCGCTGGGGGCTGGCGGGGGTACGCCGTTGCCGGCGGCGCTGGAGGAGGCGCGCCACTGGCTGCTGGCGCGGAGCAAGCGCCTGCCCCTGGAGACCCAGCGTTGCCTGGTGCTGACCGATGGTCGCCTGCAGCAGGAAGCACAGTTGCAGCCGTTACCGTGCAACACGTTGCTGGTGGATATGGAAATGGCGGCGGTGCGTGTGGGTCGTGCACGACAAATTGCCGAACAACTGCATGCCGAATATCGGCATATCGAGCAGTTCAGCGTGGTCAGTTAAGCAGGTAACTGCGACAGGATGTCGCAATTGAAAAAGTTATCCCCGTATTCGGGGAAAGTTACCAAAGTGCGTGGCGGCCACGCACTTTGTAACAGGCAGTCTTGTTACTTTGGCATCGACCAGGGTTGCAGGTCGTAACCTTTGCCGGACAGTTCGGCGCGCACTTCCTCGATCAAACTGGCCCATTGCGCAGGGTCGGAATAGACGCGCGAGGACACTTGTTTGCTGCCGATACGGGTGCTGGTCCGGTCGATCACTGCCAGGCTCAGCTCACCGGTACCGTTGGGTGCATCCCAGGCTACGCACTGGAAGGGTTCGAAGGCGTGGTCGGCGATCAGCAGTGCTTCGTTGACACGGAGCGGGGCATTCATGGTTCGGTCTCTCTCATGGTCCCAAACAGCGAAATATTGTTCCGCGGTGTTATTCCTGAACACTCTACAGCGCGGGGTTATTTGTACTGATGCTCCAGGTCAGGGTTCAAGTCACAAGGTTTTGAAATTTTTTATTGACGATTGATTCGCCCGTGCTTGTCGCTCCCGCCTCAGACGCGCAAGGATTGAGATAATTCCCGAGTGTGCCGGGCACACGGCTGACGGGCTGACCAACGGTAGTGGGGAGCGTCAAGTTCATTGCTACTGTTAATTCGGGCGTCGCAACTGTCTGTTTATAGGTAAAAAACCAATAACTGGCGCCAAGGAAAGGTCATGCTTGAACCTGCATCCCACCGCCGCCTGCTGATCGTCGACCCCTGCGACGATTGCCACCGCCTGTTGCCGGGCTTGCGCAGTGTCGGCTGGGATGTCCGAAGTTGCACGCTCGAGGCGGCGCTGGAGCAACCCTGCGATGTTGGCCTGGTGCGCTTGCAAGCCTCGCACCTGCTGCACCCCGAAGCGGTCAAGGACCTGATCAAGCGCAGCAATACCGAGTGGATCGCCGTGCTCAGCGCCGAGGAACTGCGCCTGCAGAATGTCGGCGATTTCGTCTGCGAGTGGTTTTTTGACTTCCATACGCTGCCGTTCGATGTCTCCCGGGTGCAGGTCACCCTGGGCCGTGCCTTTGGCATGGCACGCCTGCGCGGTAAGGGCGCGGTGCGGGTCGATGAGCCTGAACACGAGCTGCTGGGCGAAAGCCGGCCGATCCGCGAGTTGCGCAAGCTGCTCGGCAAGCTGGCACCGACCGAGTCGCCGGTGCTGATCCGTGGCGAAAGCGGAACCGGCAAGGAACTGGTGGCACGCACCCTGCACCGGCAATCTCAACGTCGGGACAAACCTTTCATTGCCATCAATTGCGGGGCCATCCCGGAACACCTGATCCAGTCCGAGCTGTTCGGCCATGAAAAGGGCGCCTTCACCGGGGCCCACCAGCGCAAGGTAGGGCGCATCGAAGCGGCCAATGGCGGCACCCTGTTTCTCGACGAGATCGGTGACCTGCCCTTGGAGTTGCAGGCCAATCTGCTGCGCTTTCTTCAGGAAAAGCACATCGAACGGGTGGGCGGCAATCAGCCCATCGCGGTCGACGTCAGGGTTCTGGCGGCCACCCATGTGGACCTGGAGAAAGCCATTGCATTGGCGCGATTTCGCGAAGACCTGTACTACCGACTGAATGTTTTGCAAGTGGTGACCGCGCCGCTGCGTGACCGGCATGGCGACCTGTCGATGCTGGCCAGCCATTTTTCGCAGTTCTACAGTGCCGAGACGGGCAGGCGGCCACGTTCATTCAGCGACGGTGCCCTGGCGGCCATGGGCCGGCACGAGTGGCCGGGCAATGTGCGCGAGTTGGCCAACCGGGTGCGGCGTGGCCTGGTGCTGGCCGAGGGACGGCAGATCGAGGCCCAGGACCTGGGACTGCAGGACCTGCAGGAGCAGGACCAGCCGCTGGGCACGCTGGAGGACTACAAGCACCGCGCCGAGCGGCAGGCGTTGTGTGATGTGCTGAACCGGCACAGTGACAACCTGAGCATCGCGGCCAAGGTGCTGGGTGTGTCGCGGCCGACGTTTTACCGGTTGTTGCACAAGCACCAGATTCGTTGAGCAACCACGCTCCCGATTGCGGGGCCTCAGCTCGACTGGGCAAGATGCCCGTCCGCCAGTTCCTCCATCGTCTCCGGCTCGTCGGGCAGCTCGGTGATCACGCTGAAGTCGCTGACCTCCACCTCGCCGCCACCATACCCCAACAGGTGGAAGGAAAACGCCTTGCGCACGGTGGGGTTGTCGAAGTCGAACTGCATTTCCAGCGGCTCATCGGCCGTTACCCGAATCTCTTCGGGCAAGCCAAGCTGCACATCCTGCTCAAGCTCCTTGGCCTTGAGCCGGATGTAGGCGGCATGGCGTGGGTCCAGCGCCCGCACCTTGAGACGTACCCGGGTGCGGGTGCCTTCGGGCATCTCCAGGTATTGCGCGCCGATCAGGTTGTCGGCCCAGTCATCCTTGATGCGCTCAGCCAGGGCAATGGGTGAGGGACCGCCGAACTGGTAGCGCAGGTTGAGCGGAGTCTGCAGCAACGACTGGTCGAGGCTGGCGGCCAGCAGGCCTATCTGCCGCCCGAGGCTGCCGTCCCCACGGCCGACGAATTTGGCCTGGTCGGCAATGAAACCGGGGCTGGCATAGCGCCGGCAGCGTTGCTGGAAATCGCACTCGCTGAGGGTGCCCTGGCCGTCGTGGTAGCGCAGCATGCCATTGGTGTAGGAAATCATCTCGCGGCCACTGTCGTAGTCGCGGTACAGCGAGCGGCCGGCCAAGGCCGCAGGGATTGGCAGGGCAAAGTAGTCGAGCAGCGAGGTGCTCAGGTCGACGTGGCCGTAGGTGCCCTGCTTGAGCCTGGGCAGTTGGGCCTGCTCCGGTGCGATCGTGAGGTTGAAGCCCCAGGCCGAGGCCAGGCGCACGCCATCGATGCCGTGGGATTCGTCGGAGGTGACGATCACCAGGGTGTCTTCCAGTACGCCCTGGCGCGCGAGACCGTCGAGGAAGCTGCCCAGGGCATCGTCGAGGTAGGCCACCGCAGCCTGCTTGGGTGTATCGAAGCGTTGCAGATAGGCCTCCGGCGCCGAATAGGGCTGGTGGGTGCCGACCGTGAGCAGGGTGAGCATCCAGGGTTTTGGTTGCTTGCGCAGCTCGCCGACGTAGTCGAGCGCACCTTCGAAGAACGCGCGATCATCCTTGCCCCAGGGGAATTCCAGGTAGTTGTCGTTGGCGAACCACTCCAGCCCATGCACCGTGTCGAAGCCGATGTGGGGCATGATCCGGTCCTTGGCCATGAAACGCAGCCCGGCGCCTTGCAGGTAATGGGTGGCGAAGCCGGCCTCGCGCAGCTGGGCCGGCAGGCAGGCCTGGTTGCGTTGCTGCTGGGTCAGCAGCTCGACCCCCTTGGGCGTGCCGTTGGCCAGCTTGTCGTAGTCACCGCAGAGCATCGCGTACAGGCCGCGAATGGTCTGGTGTGTGTGCAATACATAGTCGGGGGTGTTCATGCCGCGCTCGGCCCACTGGCTGAGACGGGGCATCAGGTCCTGCTGGTAGTGGCTGCCCAGTGCCTCGCGGTTGGGGCGCAGGTAAGCGCCGGGGATGCCCTCGACGGTGATGATCAGCAGGTTGCGTGCCTTGCCCGCTGCGTCGAGCAGCTTGACGCCATTGAGGTCGGACTGGGTAAGGCCGGCGCTGGACAGCGCCGTGACTGCCGGCACCCGGCCCATACGGCTCAAGGCCTGATGCTGCACCTTGCCCACTGCCGTCGACAGCGCCTGGTGGGTGAGGCCGTACTGGCGCCATTGGTCGGCGTCCGAGGGGGCCAGTTGCTGGCCGCCCCAGTGCAGGCCGAACAGCGCCAGGGGCACGGCCCAGAGTCGCCGTGGCAATGACGCGCTGGGGGGCGATCGCCATACGCTCGCCAGCCAGGCGCCAAGGCCGGTGACCAGCACGGCGGGGAGCCAGGCATGGGCCAGCCCGCCGCCGGTGGAGTTCTCCATGAACTGCGGGTCGATCAGGTAGCTCAGGTCGTCGACCGTGGGCAGCCTGCCGACGGCGCTGACCAGCTCGGCGGATGCCACCCACAGGCCGCCCCAGGCCAACAGCAGCGGCAGGGCCAGCCACCAGGGACGTCGCAGCAGGAGCAGGACCAACAGGCTGCCGATGGCGAGGTCGGACAGATAGCCAAAGGGGTTGGACCAGCCCAGCAGGGCGCGCGCGGTCAGGGGTATCACCAGCACCAGGATTGCCAGGGCGGCAAGGCGGGCGCGAGGGTGACCGAGCAGGTTGTTCACGAAACTTTCCTTAATGCCATTAAACCGTCACAAAATTGTGCCGGATGATAACAGGCTGGTGCCGGGAAAGTCGGATGCTACAAAACCGGTAACCAAATGCCGGGCCCGTGCGCGGGCCCGGTGCGGTCAGAAGTAGTAGGGGAATTTCAGGCTGAACGAGAAGTCCGGCGCGTCTTCGGTGAGACCGATGGACAGGTTGGGCACGATGGTCAGGTTGTCGGTGGCGGCGAAGGTCAGGCCGACGTTGAAGTTGGCGGCGTTGTAGTCGCTGTTGGTGATCGACTGCCAGTCGCCGCCGTCGGGCTTGATCTTGCTTTTGCTGGCGAACTGGTCGGTGACCGAGAACGACATGCTCATCCGCTCGTTCAGGGCGAAGGCAATGCCGCCGCCGATCTGCCAGGAGTCGCCCAGCTTGACGTCCCCCTTCACCTTGGAGTTGACCTGTGGGCTGATGTCGCTGAACGAGTCCTGCATGTTGTAGGTGTAGGACAGGCTGGCGAACAGTACGGCAGGGTCGAATGTCTTGACCAGCGAGATGCCCGGCGTGATCGCCCAGACACCGTTGCCGGTGGGGAGGCTCTCGGGTACCGAAAGGTTGTTGTTCGTCGGGTCCTCGACCAGCTTGATGCCGTACGGATCCTTGCCGGTGGGTGCTTTCACCCGCAGGGTGAGCACGGCGTCGGGAAGGTTTTCCGATTCGTCGAGGAATTTGTAGGCGATCCCGACGTTGACATCGCCGATGGCAGGGTCACGTGTAACGGTGGCGTCGGAGGTGACCGGCCCGGCACCGCCCGCACCACCGGAAGAATAGGTTGATTCGCGATAAACGATTGGCACGTTTATATCGAACTGCCAACGTTGGTCCATGTTGTAACGGGCGGTCAGGTCCAAGGTCCAGTTGTCCGCCTTGATACGGTCCAGGTTGATATTGCCGAGGAAGATCGAATCGAGCGCGAGGAAGCCGTTTAGGGTCAGCGCACGGGTATCGTAGTGCGTATACGTGAGGCCGGTTTCGACACTGAACTTGCCGCCACCAAAGAAGCCGCTGGCTTCGTCATACAGGTTGGAAACGCTTTGCGCCGGCTCCGAATCGTCCTTGAGCGACTGGCCGTAGGAGCTGCCGCTGCTGCCCGGGGCGCCGGAAGCCACGGTCTGGGCGCCCTTGGCCGGTGTCGAAGGTGACTTGGTCAGCCGTTTGGGGGGCGGCGCGGCAGGGGTTTCCTCGACTTGACGCACACGCTGCTCGAGCACCATCAAGGCGTTCTGCTGGGCTTCATAGCGTTGTTTCAGCTCCCGCAGCTCCTGCTTCAGCGCCTCGACCTGAGGGTCTGGAGCTGCATACAGCATTGTGGCCGGGGTCAAGGTACTCAGACAGACTATAGCTTTGAACGTCAACGATCGTTGCATGAGTTAGCCGTCCCTTCAGACTACATACGATGAGAGTCAGCGTAGATCAGTATCCGAGCGCGCGAAGACCTTTGAGCTGGTCAAGATTGCCGTTAAGCGCCGCAGCAGGCACGTTGTCGCGCAGCACGACGTTGAGGGAGGTCAGGTTGCTGACCTGGTTGCCGTTGCCCAGCAAGGTGGCGTTCTGCATCAGCCCACCCTGGGCGATCTGCTGCAGGGTACTGCCCTGGTTGTTGTTGGCCATGACATTCAGTTGCACGCCCGTACCATTTGCGGAAACGCTCATGGACCCCGCGGCGTTGCTGCCGACCAGTGTCGAGCCTGTGGCGAGCGCCTGGCCCTGCTGCGGTACGTCGGGCGCCTGGTTGGCCTTGGTGACGTTGATGTCGACGTTGTTGTAGGCCGTGTTGTTGTCGCCAGCGGCACGCACGACCTGAGTTACGCCGACAGTGCTGTCCAGGCCACCACCACCGGTGACGGTGCCCGTCCCACCTTTGGCGCCGCTCGAGCCCGTGCCTTTCTCGTCGATCATGGAGACATAGAACTGCGGCTTGATGGTCGACTGCTGGACCTGCATCGAGGTCTTGGCCCCGATCACATCGCCGTTGGCGTTCTGCCAGGTGCTGGTCATGACCACGCCGAAACTGATGATCCGCCCCGGCAGCACATAGCGGCCGCGCAAGTTCGCCAACTCCTGGTCCTTCAGTTCAATGGGTTTGAACGTCTCTGCCTGGGCCGGCAGTGCGGCGGCGAGGCATATCAGGGTGAGCCATGCTGGGGTCTTCATGGGATGCTCCCGGAGCGTCTTGCTCAATTGTCATTAGAAGAAGTCGCTGCGGATGAAACCGAAGTCCATCAGTTCGGCGTCTTTGACCGGGGTGAAATTGTTGATGCGGCCCTTGGCGCTCAGCGGCAGAGGTGGGTCGAGCAAGGCATTGTTCTTGTCGTAACCCTGGCCGATCACGGCGAAGATGATGCCGTTCCAGCCTTTGAGAAAATCTTCGACCTTGTAGCGTTTGTGGCCGAGCACTGGATCGCCGATGTACACCCAGCCCTTGTCGACGCGCTGCATGACCACGAAGTGCTTGTAGCCACGGATGTCCATCAGTACCACCACGGGAATGCGCACGCTGGTGAGGGTGTCGGCCGCGACCCGGTAGCCGCGGGCACGCATGCCCAGGCTTTCCACGTAGCGTTTCATGTCGAGCATGGAGAAGCCCTGCACCCGCACCAGGTCCTGGTCGGCGTGGGCGAGCATGCCTTCGATGATGTGTTGTTCGTCCACGTCCAGCCAGTAGGCCTGGCGCAGGATGGTTGCCAGCGCCGCGGCGCCACAACTGAAATCAGTCTTCTGTTGCACCAGGTCGGCGAACTTGCGCTCACGGATGCTCTGGATGGGCTTGTAGATCACCGCGCCCCCCGGCAAAACCGAAAGCGGCATCTGCGCCGCTTCGCTGTAACTGGCCATGCACAGCAAAAACGCCAAGGCGATCATCCGCATGGTCTTGCCCCCTGGTCCTGTTGAAGAAAGGCCCCCCGAAGGGGGCCTTACGGTTACAGCGCTCAGAACGAGGTGTTGGAGATGGCCAGCGAGTTGCTCTGCTGGTTGCCCACACCGGCTGCGACGTTGACGCCGAGGTTGCCGCTGCCACCGTTCACCGAGCCACTGAGGGTTGCGGTGTTGGTCACAGGGTTAGCCCAACCGGTAGGGGTCAGTACCTGGAACGATACGGTGTTGCTCAGGTCGTACGAGCTGGACTCGCTGTAGCTCTTCGAGCCGGACTTCGACGATTCGTTGGAGGCGCTGCCCGACTTCTCATAGGAGGAGTCGTAGGCTTTCTCGAACGCAGAGTCGCGTGCTTTCTCGTACGAGGAGCTGGAAGACTTCTCGTGCGATTTGTCATACGACGCGTCGATCGAGGCGGTCAGCGATGCATCGAACGAGTCGGTGCGGCTGCGCTCGTGGCGGCCGAAGTCCTGGGTCTGGGTCACGCTGCCGCTTGCCGAGGCATCCAGCGAAGCGTTCAGAGAACCGCTTGCCGAGGAGCTCGAATCATGGCTACGCGAACCACTGGCGCTGGAGCTGTTGGAGCCACTGGCGTTCCAGCTGTTGGAGCCGGCGGCGTCCCAGCTCGACGAGGCGCTGCTGTCCTTGCTGTAGCTGGAGTCTTTGTCGTACGAGGCGCTGCCGCTTCTGGTCGTGGTGAATGTCAGCGTATCGACCGAATAGGTGCGGTCGGCGCTGTTGTTCACGACCAGGCCTGGGCCGTTCTGGTCGGCGGAGGCGGTGGCGGTGGCATTGCCCAGTGGCGCATTGGAGTTGGCAATGGCCATGGTGTTTTTCTGTTGGTTCAGGTCGCCACCGGCAATGTTGATGCCCATGTTGCCGCTGCCGTTGTTGCCCGAGCCGCTCATGATGCCGGAGTTGGTGACACCGTAGTTGTTGACGCGGTTGTTGTTGCTGTACTGACGTACGTCGGCGGTGGCCGAGGCGGAGCCGAACACGAAGCTGTTGTCCAGGCTCGAATCGGCGCCGGCGTTGGCGATGGCGGCGGCGTTGTCCTGTTGGTTGCCGGCGCCGGCCGCGACGTTGACACCGACGTTGCCGCTGGTGCCGGAAGCCGAGCTGCTCATTTCGGCTTCGTTAACGGTGCCTTCATTACTGATGCGGTTGCCGGTGCTGCTTTGCTTGTCCCAGGCATTGGCGGTGGCATACACCGGGATCTTGGTAGGAGGAGGGGTGTGATGACCGTTGTTGTGGCCATTGTTATGGCCATTGTTGTGGCCGCCACGTGGATCATTCTGCCCAGCTTGTACAGCCACAGCCATGATCGCAGCAATTGCGAAAACCAGAGGCTTGAGTGCCATCGAGGGTTTCATGGTGGTTCTCCGTACTTTGTTTTAGGTTAAGTGTTGTTGTTACCTGTTTGGGTCAGTTCGCGACCCGGATGCTCAGGGTGTTGGCCGTGCGGTTTCCCACCCCTGCACTCTGATTCAACTGAACCACGCCACGGCTACCGGTGAATGCCTGGTCGCTGGTGCTGACCTGGCGATGGCCGGGTGTCTGGGCAGTTGAATCGGAGTTGTTGACCAGCGCCACGTTCTGTTGCAGAAGGACGCTGTCGTCGATGCTTTGCGGTTGCGCACTGACACTGATGCGCAGTGCGTTGGCTTGTTGGTTGCTGGCGCCGGCGCTCTGGTTGACCCCCAGGATGCCGTTGCCGTGGCTGAAGGCTGTGCCCTGGATGTTGGCCTGGGCATCGATCGCCGGGTCGGACCCGGTGCGCAGCCGCTGGTGGATCTGGGTGCTGGCGTTGGCGTCATGGCCGATGGCGATGGCGCGGGCATTGACCTGTTGCTGTTGATCGCCGGCCGCCTGGTTGACGCCCAGGTTGCCCTGGTATTGCGCACCCGAGCTGTCAATGGTGGCGTTGTTGATCACGGGGGATTGGGCGAAGGTCGGCGCACTGCACAACGTGGCCAGGAGCAGCAGCGTATGCCTCATGTCACTGACCTCCACTGAGGATCTTCAGCGCGCCCAGGCCTTGCTGGACGTTCGAGTTGACCATGTTGGCGATGCCATTGCCGCCCGAACCCGAGCCACGGCCACCTGCGATGTTGGGCAACTGTGTCTGGTTACCGATGTTGCTGCCGATGGTGTTGGTCTGCTGGGTAATCAGCGAGTTGATACCGGCGCCGCTGGTGATGTTGGCGAAGTCACCATCGCTAAGCTCACTGGTCTGCCTGAGGATGTGGGCGGACGGGTTGGTATTGACGGTGACCGGACTAGGGTCAGGGATGATCGGCGCTCGTATGGCGCTGCGGGTCTGCACGTCGCGGGTGATGACGACGATGCCGTTGTCAGCCCAGGTGGGCAGGCTGAAGCTGGAACCCAGTGCGCATCCGATCAGCAGGAGACGACAGACGTTGCCTTTATCAAGTTTCCCCACGATGGCAATTCCTTCTTCGGCGTGTTGGGCCTGGGCCGCGTTGCCAGAAGGAGAGCAGAAGCTGTGCCGGTTTTTGTTATTGCTTTCGAATCAGTCAGTTGTGGGGCCGGAGCTGGTGCGTCAATGGATTGGTGTATCAGTGCTGAGACAGAGAGTCGTCCCATGAGCCGTCGGGCCCATTGAAGTCGGGCGCTGACGGGTTTTCGTCGAGGGTGTTTCACGGGCGTGACACTACCCCCGGATCTGGCGCAATGCGCGCAAATCCGGGGGCCATGGCCCCACAGGGTGTATCAGCGGCTTAACATTCGGTGGGACAGGTGGGGGACTTGCCGTCCAGCAGGCGCTGTACAGCGCTCAACACCGTGGCGCTGCGTTGCGACCAGTCGCCGTCAATCACCTGCACGTTCTGCCGGTGACGTTGCAACCAGGCCAGGCTGTCGTCGAAGAACACCTGGCGCTCTTCCAGCCGTGGCTGACAGCGCAGCCCGTCCCCGACCCATTCGACGCCCTCGGGGCGCAGCAGCAGGTGCAGGTCGTAATGGCGCGCCTGAATGGCCTGTTCCAGCCACTCGGGGCAATCACCGAACAGTGCCCGGCTCCACAGGATATTGCTCAGCAGGTGGGTGTCGAGGATCAGCAATTCCGGTGCCTGCGCCCGGCCCTGGTCTTCCCAGGCGAGTTGGCCACGGGCGATGGTGGGGATATCGGCGTAGCAGGTATCGCGCAGCTCGCGCTCCATGAAATGGCGGACATACTCTCCGACCAGCACGCCACCGAAATGCGCCTGGATCTCGCCGCTCAGCCAGCTCTTGCCACTGGACTCCGGGCCGCACAGCACCAGGACCTTCATGCGCTGGCCAGCGCCGGGTCGCGGCGCCACTCCAGCCAGCCGCGCACGGCGATCAGGGTGAACAGGGCATACAGCGCGGCGGTGAGGTAGAGGCCCTTGTAGAGGAACAGGCCGACGAAGACCACATCCACCACCACCCATAGCGCCCAGCACTGCAGGCGCTTCTGTGCCATCCACAGCTGGGCCACCAGGCTGAAACCGGTGAGTGCTGCGTCCAGCCAGGGCTGGGCAGCGTCCGTCCAGTGAGCCATGGCGGCGCCCAGCAGCAGGCTGGCCAGCAGGCCGATCGCCAGGCCCTTGAACATCGTCATCGGTGCCAGGCTGGTTACCTGGCGGGCGTCCTCGACCCGGTCCGGCCGGGTCCATTGCCACCAGCCGTACAGTTGCAGCACGGCGTAGACCAGTTGCAGGAGCATGTCCGAGTACAGCTTGACCTCGTAGAAGATCCAGCTGTACAGCACCACCATCACCAGCCCGATCGGCCAGCACCAGGGGTTCTGCTTGACGGTGAGCCAGACGGCGATGACGCCGAGCGCGGCGGCGAAGAGTTCGAGGCCGGACATCGGCGATCCTTGGGCGGAGAGAGGCCGCGATGCTAACCGCTTCGTGCGCCACGCTTCAAGCGGTGGGCAGCATCCGTGCTGCCCGTTGCCAGGCCCTGCTAGACCTTGAACTGGCGCAGCAACTGCTCCAGCTCCTCGCTCAAGCGGCCAAGCGCCGCGCCAGCGTCGCTGGACTGGCGGGCGGCCTCGGCGGTCTGTTGCGACAAGTCGGCGGTTTCGGTGACGTTGCGGTTGATTTCCTCGACCACATGCGACTGCTGCAGGGTGGCGCTGGCGATCGAGGCATTCAGCGCCCCCAGGTTGCCCAGCGCATGGTTGATGGCGTCCAGGCTGCTGCCAGCCTCGCGGGCCTGCTCGACGGTCTGGCGCGAGGCTTCGCTGCTGGTATCGATGGCCCGCACCGCGGCTTCGGACTGCCCCTGCAGGTGCTCGATCATGGTCTGGATCTCGGCGGTCGACTGGGCGGAGCGCTGGGCCAGCAGGCGCACCTCGTCGGCGACCACGGCGAAGCCGCGCCCCTGCTCACCGGCGCGGGCGGCCTCGATGGCGGCGTTGAGGGCAAGCAGGTTGGTCTGCTCGGCGATCGAGCGGATGACCTCGAGCACGCCGCCGATCTTCGTGCTGTGGCTGGCCAGTTCGCGGATCACCTGTACCGCCTGGTCGATGGTCGCCGAAAGCCGGTCGATCTGCTGCAGGCTACCGTGGATCGCCTGCTGGCCGTGGCCGACCTGGGCCTGGGCATTGCGCATTTCGCTGGAGGCCTGCTCGGCGTGCTTGGCCACGTCGTGCACCGCGTAGGTGACTTCGTTGACGGCGGTGGCGACCTGGTCCATCTGCAATGATTGCTGGGCGCTGCGGGCCTGGGCGGAGCCTGCGTTGTCACCCACATGGCCGGCTGACTCGGCCAGGGCATGGGCGGCCCCCTGCAATTGGCCGATCACGCCCTGCAACTTGCCATTGAAACGGTTGAAGTGTTCACCCAACTGGGTGATCTCGTCACGGCCATGGGTGTCCAGGCGCCGGGTCAGGTCGCTTTCGCCGCTGGCGATGTTGCCCATGGCCTGCACGGCCTCCTGCAGTGGCCGGGCGATGCTGCGGGCGATCAGCATCACCAGCAGGGCCATCAGCAGGGCGATGCCCAGGCCCAGCAGCGAGGCGTCGCGCAACTGCCTGGCGAACTCGGCCTGCACGTCGTCGATGTAGACCCCCGAACCGATGATCCAGCCCCAGGGCTTGAACAGCTGTATATACGAGGTTTTCGCCACCGGCTCACTGGCGCCGGGCTTGGGCCAGCGATAGTCGACTGGCCCCGCGCCCTGGCTGCGGGCCAGGGCGACCATCTCGTTGAAGACGGCGAAACCGTCGGGGTCACGGATGGCGGAGAGGTCCTGGCCATCGAGCTTTGGGTTGGCCGGGTGCATGACCATCTTCGGTTGCAGGTCGTTGATCCAGAAATAGTCGTTCTGGTCATAGCGCAGCCCGCGCACCACCTGCAGGGCCTGCTGCTGTGCGGCCTCGCGGGTCAGTGTGCCGGCAGCCTCCAGGCCTTGGTAATGGGCCAGCACGCCGGCGGCGGTCTGTACCACGTGGCGGGTCTTCTCGGCCTTGGCCTGGTACAGGTCGCCGTGGAGCTGGCGCAGCATCAGCAGGCCCAGCACCAGCAGCATGGCCACGGCCACCAGCAGGATCAGCCACAGGCGGCGGCTGATCGACATCGACCTCAGGGTCTTCATGATGCGTTACTCCAGTCTTTTTCTTTTTATCCAGGGCATCCAAGCATGCTTTGTCGCGGGCCCCCACTCGACCAACGGCTAATGCGTCGTTCTTGACATCCTCAGTTGCAGGTAACGCAAGCCTTGAAACATAGGCTCTGCTAGGATTTCGGCCGCGCCAGATGAAACCTTTAGGCGGCTGGGCATTTCAGCTGGCTTTGGTAGCGCTTGCGCTGTAAAAAGCACGCGCCGCGTGCGGTCTCAATTGTGTCAATCAAAACAAGCGGCCTGCCACGCGCAGCGTCGCATTTGGGGGAAAGATGGATTTGTGGAGTGCCTTGCAGGCGATCATCCTGGGCGTGGTCGAGGGGCTGACGGAGTTCCTGCCCATTTCGAGCACCGGGCACCAGATCATCGTCGCCGACCTGATCAACTTCGGTGGCGAACGCGCCATGGCGTTCAACATCATCATCCAGCTGGGTGCCATCCTGGCGGTGGTGTGGGAGTTCCGGCGCAAGATCTTCGACGTGGTACTGGGCTTGCCCACGCAGGTGCCGGCGCGACGCTTCACCGCCAACCTGCTGATCGCCTTCATTCCCGCGGTGATCCTGGGCGTGTTGTTCGCCGACCTGATCCATGAGTACCTGTTCAACCCTATTACCGTTGCCGCCGCGCTGGTGGTGGGTGGGGTGATCATGCTGTGGGCCGAGCGTCGCCAGCACCGGGTGGAGGTCGACCATGTCGACGACATGCGCTGGACTCACGCGCTGAAGATCGGCCTGGTGCAGTGCCTGGCGATGATTCCGGGCACCTCGCGCTCGGGATCGACCATTATCGGTGGCTTGCTGTTCGGCCTCTCGCGCAAGGCGGCGACCGAGTTTTCGTTCTTCCTGGCCATGCCCACCATGGTCGGCGCGGCGGTGTATTCGGGGTACAAGTACCGTGATCTGTTCCAGCCGGGCGATTTTCCGGTGTTCGCCATCGGTTTCGTGGTGTCGTTCATCTTTGCCATGATCGCCGTGCGCGGGCTGCTCAAGTTCATCGCCAACCACAGCTATGCGGTGTTTGCCTGGTATCGCATCGCCTTTGGCCTGCTGATCCTGGCGACCTGGGAGTTTGGCTGGGTCGATTGGTCGACGGCGCATGGTTGAGAGGGCTCGTACGCAGCGTGCGCCCCGACACGAGGAAGGCGTGCGCAATGCGCGCCTGAAGGGGCTGGTACTTGCGGTGCTGTGCCTGTTGCCGGTGCTCGGCGGCCTGCGGATGGGGTTGAGTGGCGGGAGTTGGTTGCCGTTGGCGATGTATCCGGTGGTGAGTCTGGTCAGCCTGTTGTTGTACTGGCAGGACAAGCAGCAGGCGCGGACTCAGGCCTGGCGTACGCCGGAAAAGGTGCTGCATGCCAGCGAGCTGCTGGGGGGCTGGCCGGGGGCTTTGCTGGCGCAGCAGGTGTTTCGGCACAAGACTCGGAAGGTTTCCTATCAGGTTGTGTGTTGGGGGATTGTTCTGGTACATCAGGTGTTCTGGGTTGATTATTTGTTTTTGGCGGGGCGGTGGGGTGCTTTGATCTGAGGGTTGTAGTTGTAGTTGTAGTTGTAGTTGTAGTTGTAGTTGTAGTTGTGGTTATGGTTTTGAAAGTTGTATGCGCATTCATTTGCGATGTCGACGCTTACTCACCTTTCCGCCCTTACGGCGGGTCCCTTTTTGAAGGATCAAAAAGGAACCAAAAAATCCTCGCTCCATTCATCCG